>CAIWRM010000054.1 GCA_903915075.1 uncultured Microbacteriaceae bacterium | reverse complement strand
GACATCGCGAAAAATCAGATTGTCAGCGTCGACGAGTTCCCACGTCATTGTTCCTCGGGCGCCAAAGTATTTGCCCGTTCCACCAACCACAACATAGGTGTGGCCTGGGCCAACTACGGGTACTTTGCCCAGATCGATTTCGCCACTACCCAGCCAGGTGAGGGATGATCCGTCGTTGAAAGTAGCGTGTCCGGTCAGCGAGCGCACGTCAGTCTGCTTGTCTATGTCTTCGTCTACAACGGTCGCCATTGTGGTCCAGCTCGTCGTGAGAGGTTCTTGCCCGGCAAGCGCCATCTCCAGTGTTGCGTAACTCTCGTAAGAGCGGCTCCTCATGTCACCGATGGTTGTACCTTCGGTGGCGTTCTCGATGAAGACAGGGGCTTCACTGACGACGTAGACGACAAGCTCGGTCGTATCGCTGCCTGGAGCGCTGCAGCCGGTGAGTGCGAGTGATGCAACAGCCGCGAGTGCTGCGAGCCGCCACGACAACTTGTTGTGTGGCCGGCTTGTCTTTGCTCGGGAATTGGTCGTCATGTCTCGTGCCTTTCGCGATTTAGCGCAGGAGAACTTCACCGCGTCATTGCACAGCGTACTCCACGGTTTGGCGCAGCACTTCGGGTGTTTTGGTGATCGGGCTTCGGGCCCAGTTGATAGGGCAACAGACTTTTTCGACAGTGGTTTGTCGGTTCAATCCCGACGGGGCCTACATTCGAAAGAGGCCCCCTAATGGGGGTTTCTTTCTTGTAGACACGTCGGCCGGACCGACTGGGGTGCCAGTGACGCGCGCCATGGACTGTGAGGAAAGTCCCGGGATTTTGGGAGCACGAGTTCGGCAAAAGGTGGCCCGGCATCTGCTTGTGAATTCTGGCTTGACTGATAATATTTTCGTATACCACTAGTCTGATTTCCTTGGTGGCTAAATCTAAGAGAGGAAAAAATGATCAAGAAAGTTCTGGGAGCAGGCATCGGCGCCATCGCCCTTGTCGGCCTTGCCCTGATTCCCGCCGGTTCTGCCCAGGCTCTGACCCCGGTCACCGCTGTCGCCGCATGCGGTCCAGACGGGTCCGGCGACACTTTTACATCTGTCACGGTCGCTCCGGGACAGGGCATCGCCTGGAGCATCACGGACTGCGATGGCGCTGATTGGGGCACACTAACGGGCCCCACCCCTTTCGATGGACCTGGAGTAATCACATCCCCGTATTCGGAGACGACACCTGCCGACTCATTTGTTTGCGGCACTGACACGATGGAGTTCTTCCTCGTCGGCGGTACGTCCGCCTATATCGAAATCATCTGTGGCGCGGCTGCCCCTGAACCCCTCCCCGATACGGGCGCAAACGTTGGCGCCGTCGCTGGAACCTCGGCGCTGCTTCTGGGCCTGGGCCTTGCAATTGTGCTTGTAGTGCGCAGGCGGCAGAAGGCCTGATTTTACTGAAATGTGGTAGCGTCGCCACCACTTGTGGGCCCCATATCTCCGGTCTAGAGCAACGGACCCTTAGTCCGCGGGTCGTCGGTTCGATGGACCTACACGCGCCGGTTACCGTCGATTCGAAAGAATCGACGGTAACCGGCGTAAGGACCGACGGGGCCGACGCAAAACGGTCACTCTGTGCGGGTGGCCGTTTTGCGTGCTCGTGGTGGTGAGAAGCGAAGGTTCCCGGGTGAACCTACTTCTCCTTTGATTTGTGGGCAACCCAACGATGCCCAGCACCAAACCACAATAGAGAAACTGCGACGAGCGCAATGACATTGTTGAATTCAGCCTCGACGAAACCAGGAATGTCGACACCGTTGGCCGGATCAAAGGCGAGAGCGAACGAGACGAGATGCCGCAGGAATGAGACAACCATGGCTACGGTAATTATCGCTCGAACGCCGGCACGGAAAGCCCCGGCCCAGAGAAAGGCGCCCAAGATGAGCAGGCCCGCGCCGACGGCGAACAAGACCCTCGCACTAATGTCATAGCTCCCCGAAGCACCGGAGATAGCGTCATATTCCAGAACCGGCTCGATGCCGTCGCTCCCTGCTAAGAGAGCGAGATTCGTGAGGGCTTGTCCAAGGTAGTCGGCTGCCACGAGCAACGTGGCGCCGACGGCAAGTCCTACCTGCCATGGGGCTTTGAGAATTGATGACATGAGGAGCCCTTCACTGTGTGGTGCGCAAATGGTGAGCCAAAGGTACAGTCCTGGGTGCTCAGGCACAATGGTCTGCCGTGACCCGGCGATGACGCCCAATACAAAGCACTAACCACACGGGGTGTCGCGGTCTTCGGGCCGTGGCACCCTCTGTTTTTCTTCGCCATCGCCATGCCCTCTCTGCTGAGGTCGGGCAGGTAATTCGCAGGCGCACTCACATGCTCGCGACGACGTCTGCCACCACCCACGCCAAGCTCGCTGCGATGAGTGCCATAAGAACGACCACCAGGGCAATCGATCGCCCCTTGCCGAGCGAGACGGCCAGCCCACCCAAACCCATCCGGCGATCGCTCTCAATGTCGGGCATGGCGTTGAAGAGGTGGGCGGTCACGCCAACAAGAACGCTGAGACAGATTACCGGCCACGTGGGCCACAGCATTGGTGACGCTGCCTGAGCAATGAAGACCGTCATGAGCGCAAATGAAACTGCGTAGGGCAACCACGACCACAGCGTGCGAGAGAGCCAGTAGTTGTAGGCCAGCGCGCTCGCGACTGCTGCAATGTGTGCACCACCACCGACCCACCCGGCGGCAAGAAATGACAGGGAAATGGTGAGTGACGCACTCACCATCACTGGTACGCGAAGCTGTTCGGGGCGAAGACTGCCGCGGACCGTGGGTTTTTTGGCGCGCCCGGCCGCACGATCGGATTCGGCATCGTGCGCGTCGTTCGTCCATCCGACCGTGGCCTGACCGGCCGCGCTGGCAACCAAGACCAGCGCCACACTCCACCAGGCGCCGCCGCAGAGCGCGGTCGCGATGGTCATGAGAAGGACCATCGCGAGCGCTTGGGGAAAGTGTGTGGCGGCGATGTACGCACGCAGCTGACTGCCCCGACGGGAGTTTTTGCTCACTGCCGGCAGGTCACACGGGTCGGAAAAATCATGGAGTTGGCGGGGCGACAAAGAAGATCGGCAGCCACGTGGGATGGTGCGCGTACACCAGCACTAGGAAGACGACGACGTCGAAGAGCAAGTGCACGGTGATGATGTAGTAAACCGAACGACTCTTCTCAAAGATCCAGCCCTGAATCAGCGCGAAGGGAATCGTGAGCGCCGGACCCCACGAGCGATATCCCAGCTCCCACAAGAACGAAAAAAACACGACGGCCTGCAGCACGTTGGCAATCCAGAAGGGAAAGTGCCGGCGCAGCAGAGCGAAGATGACGCAGATGAAGAAGAGTTCGTCCCAGATGCCCACAAAGCCGACGCCGACAAACAGGCGGGCAATCTCGCTGGGCGTCTCTACGACCGGCCAGTTCTGGTAACTCCCCGAGGTGATGAAGTAGACGGGCAGGATGAGGTAGCCGAGAACCAGCACGGCTGCCAACCAGGTCCACTCCCCCCGCGACCAGGGTTCGCCCGGGCGCCCCGGGAACCGCACGACGTGATCACGAAACACCCATCGGCTCATGGCGTAGGGAAAGACCACGCAGAGCGTGAGCACGGTGCCCATCAGGGCAATGTTGCCCCACTCGAGGTTGGCCTCGACCGAGATCAGGCTGATGGCAATCAGGGGCACCGCAATAAGCATGAGGTCTCGCGCGAGGAGCCGGTTTGTCACGAACGCGATCACCAGACCGGCGGCCAGCGACGCGTATCCCAGGCCCATGGAAAGCGGCACTCCCCGACCCACGAAGAGGGCTGGGGCGGCCAAGACAATCAGCGCAGCTGCGAGCACCTCGATGTATCGAGTTCGTACGCCGTTCATCCGTTGGCCCTTCGCGTCAGGGTACGTTGTTAGGGAACCGGCTGGCCCAGTTCGCCGAGACGGTACTCGGCCAAGGACGAGGCTGGCCCGCCCTCCCCGCTGTGCTGACGGTTGTAGTCCGCGGTGGCATCCCGCCCACACATGCCGATGATGCGCCCCGAGCCTCCAGGATGCTGCGCAATCCACGCAGTGAGGTCGTAAACGGTGCCATCGACCACGCTCCAGCACGATTCGGGCGTGTTGCGCTGGGCAACCAGCTCGAGCGACAGAACGTTCTGATCGACAGTTGGTTCACTCGGCGTGGGCACGACCTCGGGCGAGGCAGTGACCGACGGAGTTGGCGACGGCGTGACAGAACTCGTATCCGTGGCCACGCGATTCGCCCACGTGGCTTCGGCACCAGAGTGACCCGCCAAAATCACGAGCACAATGGACGCGATCGACAGGCCCACCACGGGAACGGCCACAACGATTTTCCACACGCGTGCGACGCCGGTCTTAAGTCGGGTGAGCACGACCCAGAGCACACTGACGGCAAACAGTGCCCACGCAACGGGAATGAGACTGTCGCCCCACTCCTCGTGAACTCCCGGGTTGCCCACACGTTCGGCCAGGGCTTCGCCCGATTGAGCGGCCAGGGTTGCGGCAACTGCGCCCAGCAGCGTGATGCCCGCGCTGACGTATGCAAAGGACTTGCGCAAACGCGGCACAAAAACCATGAGAATCATGGCGAGAGCTCCGAGCGGCACAAGCACCACGACGGCGTGGTTCACGAGAACGTGCAGGGGAAGCCCGAAGACCAAGTCAAAGGCTTCGGCGCGCATCACAGGTGTCATGAGACAAGCCTAAGGCGCGTGAGTAGATTCTCTCAGCCCTGTTCACGGAAGAACTTCAGGGGCTCTCGCGATGTGGATGGATATACTTTTTTCTGTGAATTCATCGAGGGAGACACGGATGAATGCACGGAGAGTCGCGACACTATTAGCGAGTGCGTCTTTGTTGTTGGCGCTGATTCCGCTCCCCGCGCAGGCAGCAACCGCGTTCTCCCCAGTATCCTCGCCCTCCACGAAGTCTGCGCCGTCTGTGGACGCAGCGCCGTGCACCATTACGGGAACGGCCCGCGACGACACGCTCGTGGGCACCGCCGGCAATGACGTGATCTGCGGCTTGGGCGGCAATGACATCATTCGTGGTGGTAACGGCAACGACACGATCCGCGGCGGTGACGGCAACGACAACATCAGCGGGGGAAACGGCAACGACACGATCCGCGGCGGTGACGGCAACGACAACATCAGCGGGGGAAACGGAAACGATTCTGTTACCGGCGACGCCGGTAACGACACCGTGGATGCCGGGCCGGGCAACGACTCGCTCTCGGGAGGAACCGGCAACGATTCGCTCGCGGGAGGAACCGGCAACGACGCCGTTCTTGGCGGCGACGGATCATCCGACAACCGCGTTCCCGAGATCCGGAACGTTAGGCTCCCCTGGACCGTCGCGCCTGGTGACAAATTCACCGTCGATATTGGTATCATCTCCGATGGCGCCACTGACGTTGGCGCGTGGTTCCTCCGCTCCCCTCCTGACAACAGTAGGGGGCAGGTTTTCATTTTTGGTATTGGCAAAGCACGCTTGGTAAAGGCTTACGGCACCAAAGCCATCTTCCGGCAAGCCATGAGCGTAGCGGACTGGGCGCCCCCGGGAACCTACTCACTTCTCGTGGGTATTCAAGACCCTGTGGGATACCGTGTGGTCGTCACCACCGAGTTCACAATCACCGTCACGGAAAAGCGCCGAGCCGAATTCCCCTTTTTGTGAAAATGCTGCGTTGCTATATGTGAAGTGACCGGCGCGAAGCAATCCCACGCGCCGAGAAGATGACCGCGAGCACGATGGCGCCCGCCGCGAGCGTGGCGAGCAATCGAAAAATCACGGTCTGCTCGTAGAGGTCGCCGGCCATGGCAAAGAGTGCCAGCACAAACGAGGTCACGCCAAAGGTGGCGACGGTGTAATTTGCGGTGAGAAACGCGAGCAACAGATACGCGCCAACCCCCGCGATGATGAGTCGCAAGCCGTGCCCCGAACCCACGTAGGTTTCCCAGAGAAAGGCCACGCCAATGGCCGCCAGCGTGCCCACCACGCGTTCGGTCACCCGTCTCACGGTGTCTTTCAGGTCAGGTTTGAATATCCATGCGACGGTCATCGGAATCCAATACTGGTGAGGCACTTCGAGGAACTGCGAGATGGTCGTGGCCACCGCAATGGCGATCATCACCCCCAGGGCGTGGCGAACGAACATGGCGCGCTGATCACCGGGATGCGTCAGCCGAAACCAGAGTGTGGTGGTTGCGCGTGGTGGCGGCGTGCCCGCACGACCGGATCGTGCGCGGTCCACAATCAAAAACACAGCAACTTGCGCCACACCGCCCAGACCCACGAACGCCACCGAAGCGACCGAGAGGCGCATGCTGTCGGGCACGCCGACCGTAATCGTGAAGAGGACGAGCGAGAGCACGCCAACAAGACCGACGCTCGGCCCGGCCACCCCCACCCATCCGGTTGCTGCCGCCACGACCGCCGACACCAGCACGACCGCAATCGGACTGTCCGCAATGAGAAATCCCACAGCGCTTGTGACCATCAGCCAGGCTGTCGTCCACAACATGAAGCGGGCCCGGCGCACCGGGTGAATGTTTGATTCGCTGATACCCACAAAGAGAGCGCCCACGCCGAGGGGCACGATGGCTTCAGGCATGCCTGCCGCCCACGCAATCAGTGGTAGGCCCGTAGCAACGGCAGCCGTTCGTATCGAACGACGAATCAGGAGGTTCTTTTTTTCGACGTGAACCAGTTGTCGCGCAATACCCCAGCCGGACGCCATTGCTCTAGCCTATGTCGGCAGGTCTGCGGGGGCCGCCTACGTGGTGCGCCGAGAATCGCGACGAAGCCCGCGCAGCCACGACCAGGCCCCGCTAGACCAGAGCGCCCACAGCACCAAGACGGGCTGGAAGAAGAGGCGCACGAACCGGGCGGTGTCGGTATCGAGTCCGAAGGCATCCGTTTGTGTGATCCACTGGGAGATGTTTCCGGGGAAGATCGCTATAAAGAACAGCGCGGCCACACAACCGGCAATCGGTGCGCGGTAGCCCGTGATGAGCCACAGCCCGATGACAATCTCCACGATGCCGCTGGCGATCACGACGAAATCCGCATCGAGCGGAACCCACGCGGGTACCTGTGCCTGAAACTCGGCGCGGGCGTTGGTGAGATGGGACATCCCGGCTACCGTGAGCGCCAGCCCCAAGAGGGTCCGCGCCACAATCCGCAGCACTTTCCACGCCAGCGTCATCTTTCGTCTTCCTTCACTATTGCTCATGGCCCTAGTCTGCCTTCTTGTTACCCCCGTGGGGCTATTCCGGGCTGACCCGGCACAAAACAGCGGCCCCACCCTTTTTCCAGGATGGGGCCGCCGGCTTGGGAGCGACGCTGCGGGAAAGCAGTGACGCTCAGGACCTACTTGGCGCTGGTCGCCGCGCGACGACGCGCGCGGTACAGGCCGAGCAACAGAACTCCCGCCGCACCGAGCGAGACTGCCGTGACGGCCGTGGCAGTGGAGTCAAGGCCTGTGTCGGGGAGCGTCGCCTTGGGCTCAGCGAACTGAACAACCTGGTAGCCGCCGTCATAGTCACGCACATAGTCGGCCGTGAACCAGATTTGACCGGCATCCGGTGCCACCTTGACCACGTTTTGGTAGTCGGTCGACATGTTCAGCACCAAGACGGAAGACATGGTGGTCATATCGATGAGTTCAGCATTGTTGAAACCCCCGTCATCGCCGTATACGTAGGCCTGAGTCCCATCGGGCGTGAGCGTGACGCTATCCGCGTCTGATACCGCAGTGTCAACGTTCGCCGACGACACGACCCCTCCCGTAGCGTCAATCGTTGCAACGTAGTCGACGGTGTCATCGACGAGGCACGCCAGAACACCAGACTGGAAGTCACAGTACGACAATTCTCCGGAATCCGTCCAGGCGAGATCCGAGAACGTGTTTGACGCCGTGTCGAAAACGTTCCAACTCCACGCGTTGCCCGTGGCGGTGTCGGAGGTTGGAATGTAAATCAGGCCCGAGGCCGTGTCATATGCCGGCTGCGAGGGGTAAAATCCAGAATTTCCCTCTTCGTACGTTGTAACGACGCCGCTGGACAGGTTTACCTTTGCCACGGCGACCTCCGTATTCGGCCAGGAACCAGTAGCTCCTAACACGAAGAGGCTCGAACCGTCTGCGGAGAAGAACATGTGCGAGCTCGAGTTCGCTGTGTCAACAAGCCAGGTGGCAACAATCGCTTTGGTTGCCATATCGACCTTAAAGATCGTGCCCGTGTCCGACATAACTCCCGTCTCTTCCGCGAGGTACGCGTATGTTCCTGTCGGGTCGAGAATTAATGAGTTTCCACCCTCAGAGCCAGTTATTGTCGTTGCCGTGTTTGACGCAACGTCGACGATGAACGTGGCAGAGGAGGTGGACCACACGGCGGTTGCGGCGTCCGACGTGAGAGCGAGGTCGTTCCACGAGTCATCCCAGTCAGCTTCCGGGGGGCCGGCGAGGTAACGCACCTCGCTGAGCGTGGGGGTGAATGCCTGCGCGGGCAGTGCGCTGGCAAGCACCGCGGCCGAGGCGACAAGTGCGCCGAGGCCAATGAGTGATTTCTTTTTCATGAGAGTCAATCCTTTTGTGTTGGGTTTGGTTGAGCTTGGTTGGGGTGCGTTGGGGCAAGGGTTAGCGGTGTGGAGCAACGTCGGCAGGGTCGCCACCGTCGCTCCATTTAGTTAACAAGATGATAGCAACAAACTCCCGCCGTGGAGCAATAGCTTGGCGTGATTGACTGGAGCCATGTCCTCGAAATCGTCAGGAGAATCACGCTCGCGAAAGTTCGCGGAGCGGGCGATTCCGGTTCTCGTGTTCGACGGAGACTGCGGATTCTGCACCACCGTGGCACGGCACTTCGAGAAGCGCTCGTTCACTCCCCTCACGATTGCCGCGTGGCAACTGGCCGACCTTGGTGCACTCGGTCTCACCCCGGCGCAGGCGTCAGCGCAGGTCTACCTCGTCACCGAGCGTGGCGCTTTTGGCGGAGCCGAGTGCTTTGCCGAACTCATGAGAATTCAGGGCGACCCGTTTCACCGATTCGTGGCCTGGGGCATGCGACTACCGGGCATCCGCAAGCTGTTCGCGTGGGGCTATCGGCGCGTGGCCGCAAATCGCCACAGGCTGCCGGGCGGAACACCAGCGTGCGCCATGGCACCGCAGGATCCCGCGGACTCACGCGGAGTCGCAGGCGACTAACTGCCGACGACTAGTTGCCGACTAACCGGTACCGCGCGACGGCCTTCACAATGAGGAAGCCGAGTAGGGCGCCCACCAGTTGAGCACCAATGTAGGGCGCAACCGAGACCGGAGCAATCCCGGCGAAAGTGTTTGAGAAGAGGCGTCCAATTGTCACGGCGGGATTGGCAAACGATGTCGAGGCCGTAAAGAAGTAGGCCGAGCCAATCCAGGCGGCCACCGCCACGGGGATGAGTGCATCCTGCTTGCGCTGGATTAACACGCCAATGACCACGATGAGCCCCGCCGTGGCAATGACCTCACCCAACAGCATTCCCGGGCTGACCCGCTCGTTCGTCGAAAACTGCACAGCGGGCTGGTCGAACATCACGTTGGCCACAATCGCGCCCACGATGGCACCGGCAACCTGAACCACCACATAGACCACGGTTTCGAGCGGCCGTTGAGCGCGCGAGATGAGCTGCACCAGCGACACCGCGGGATTGAAGTGCGCTCCGCTGATGGGCCCCAAGGTCAGGATGAGCAGGGCGAGCGCAAAGATTGTCGAGAACGTGTTGATGATGAGCGCCACACCCGTGTCGTCCGTCAGGTTCGTGGCCATGATGCCCGAGCCCACCACGACGCACACCAGAACGGCGGTGCCCGCGAACTCGGCCAGTGCGCGGAAAAGGAATCGTGCTGCTGGTCGCGCCATGGGAGTGTGCCTCACTTCTGAAAATGGATGGACATCTCAGTTCTACCTCATGAGACCGATCACGGCTGACCTTATACGGGTCTCTCCGAAAAAGTCGGAGGCGAGCACCTGTTCGGTGCTCGCCTCCGACTAGTGGCTGAAACCAGCTATGCCTTCCGCGAACGGCGCCCGCGAACCACAAGCAAAGCTCCGGCTGCCAGAAGCGCCGCGCCAACACCAGAGAGAACTCCGATGTTCACGCCAGCGCCGGCGTCAAGTCCCGTATCGGGTAGCGGCTGCGGGGCCGGCTCGGGTGCCGGCCCACCGTCGGTCAAGACGATTTGGTCGTAGTCACCGGTGCCCGTTTTATCTATGTCGAACTGATTGCCGATCTGAGCTGGCACGTCCGCTGCCAAAATCGTGAAAGATGATTGCGTGGCGAGCCATCCACTCGTATCGTTCCAGTTTGAGGGGTCGACAAACCAATAGATGTCCTCGCATCCGGTTGGACTGAACACGAGTTTCACTTCTTGGCCGGTATAGACGGCGAAGTTTGTTGGCCCCGTGGTCGTCGCTTGTCCGCACGTGACGGGGATTTCCAACGCGGGTGGCACATACGCGTGTGCTGCGGTCGGCGCCACAGCTGCGACCAAAACCCCCGCGCCGATGATTGCTGCGTAAACGGATTTCTTCAAGTGGTTTCTCCTCCATTTCAGGCCTCGCGTAAACGAAGCGGACGAGGGAAATCTATCGCCAGAGAAAAACGCCGCTCGAACAAATTTCGGGTAACCCGACGTCGATCGGGGGCATCGGGCAGAGACCCGGCGGGACCTATTTGTTGCCGCACTCCCAGATGTCACTCTTGCGTTCGGTTAGACCGAATATTTCTCTCCACGTCGGGGCTCGACACGTGTAAAAATTTAGTGAGGGCCTCCCGCAAAGGTTCTTAATTTTCGGGTGTGCAACCAAGAACGTGAGGCGTCCCTAATGAAATCCCAGCACGTTCGAGGCGGTTCGCCGAATGTGAAATTGTCGTCCGGCGTGATTCCCGATGGTTTCTGGGGAATTCGAATTGTCGATCCGTGGATCTACCCATGGTTTGCTGTTGGGGCATTCGCCCTCGGAATACCGGCAACCCTCAACCGACCGGTCGGTTCGTGGCTCGCCGTGCTGGCGGGCGTGGCGATTGTGCTGGGCGTGGCATTCCTCCTGTGGCTTGTTGGTCGTGGACGCATTTCGCGCCTGGCCTCATCCCTGATCGTTTCAGGCCAGGTTGTCGCCATTCTGGTTGCCGGCTGGGTCGTTAAAGTACTCAATCCGATCGACTCCTATGTCAATCCAACGAATTCATCCGTTGCACCGGACATCACTCCGTCGGCAATTGTGTTCCTGACTGGAGTTCTCTGGATTGTGTGGCTCTTGTTGTGGGCCCTCGTCGCGTTGCTGATTGCAGGACAACGAGTCTTTCGGCGCACCCGACGCTCTCTTCGCCGAACGCTCACCCGACTGGACTCGTTGAGTACACGATTTGCCGACGAGGTCTTGATACCCGCGCGGGCACTTGAACAGTCCGTTGCGAATCAAATGAACGCTTCTGCGAAGGAACTGGAGTCACTCGTCAGCGGTCGGAAGAAGATCTCGTTCGAGAGTGCCTCCGCTCGGATCGCCGCCATCAAAGAGACCTTTGTTCCCGCCCTGGGAAAGATTCCGCAATTTGTGGAACAGAGTGACCGCATTGTTCCGAAAAAAAATCGGCGGTTGTCTCTGCGCGGGATTCCGCGAAGGTGGAATGGTCGATATTTTTCCGGCTCAGTGGGAGCGCTCATCATTGGAATTGCAGCAGTGTCGGGCAGTGCGAGTACAAACGTCTCAAGTCCCGGTTTTCTGATCCAAATACCCCTCATCTTGATTGCGTTTTATGTCAGCGTTCCGGCCGCCCTCCTGCTTTTCTTTGCCGCGGCCCTCACCCCATTTCTTGGCCCAAACAGCGCGGCTGCCGAGAATTTTGTACTTTTCGTGGTGATTTTCCTGCTGGGGCTGCTGAGTTTCATTCATCGGGCCAATGAGGTCCGTCAGCTCCGCGTGGTTGAAGGACTCAGCATGGCCAACAACCGCATTGCCCGCGATGTTGTGCGGTTTCGACAACAATCAGAAGCCATCCAGAACCGACTGATATCGGTTTTGCACGGAAGAGTTCAGGCGACTGTGGTTGCCGCCGAAGTTCAACTGGGCAAAAAACCTGTCACCGTTCGTTCGTCTGTTCTCACAGTGGCGGATGCTCTCAAGCAGGCGGCCGATACGTTAACAAGCGTGGAGGATGCCGCCGAGTTTGATTTCGAGGAACAGGCTGCCGCCGTTATCGCCCTCTGGGATGGTTCGATTTCTCTCTCCATTGAGGTCTCGCCGGAGGCGGAACGGGCGCTTTCAGAAGACAGCTTTGCGGCTGGAATAGCAATGGAAGTCATTAACGAGGGCACCCTCAATGCGGCTAAGCATGCCCAAACGCAGAAAGTCCGCGCCCAAGTTGGGCTTGAGGGCAGTCGGCTTCGCGTCACTGTCACCAATCCTCGGGGTCCTGGGGAGCCCACGTCACGCAGTTCGGGAAACATTGGACTGACTTTCCTTCGCCAGATGACCACAGATCTTCGACTCGAAGTAACAGAGAGGAGAACGACGCTCTTTGCTGAAATTCCTGCTCGAGTAACGACTCGCGGAGAAGGCGGCGATGCCCTGCATCTCGACGAATGGGCTGCCTAAAAGAGCTTCCTCGCCGCTAACACCCGTCGATTCCCCGCGGTTTCATCGATGCCGATCAGCTTCAGGGTCTTACTCACCATTACTTCGGCCGCGCGGAGAGTAATCCCGCGCGCGCTGGCAATCTGTTCATTTGAGAGACCGTCGCCAATGAGCCGCAGGGTCTCAATCTGTTTGGTCGTGAGAGAACGAAGTGGGTTGAGGTCAGACTTATCATGGCGAATCGTGTCGCTCCGTGGACCACGCATCGCCGCATCCATGACTGCGATGAGATCGTTCACGTCTTTGAGCCCTTTCTTCTGCACAAAGTGAGCATCCGGGGGACTGTGAAGGCCTTCTGCGGCGCGCGGATCTGCCCGGACAGTGAGGAAGACGAGCGGAAGCTCCGGCACCTCGCGTCTTAATCTCGTGGCCAGCATGATCCCATTAGGTCCGGCTCCAAGTTCGATGTCGACGAGTGCAGCATCTGGGTCGTTGAGCCGAAAAAGCTTCACTGCGTCGGCTGCCGTTCCCGCGGGCACCGTCACAAAGCCTGCATCATCGAGGGCGCGGCAGACCAATTCCCGCAGGAACGGTTCGTCCTCAACAACGAGGATCTTGCGCGCCGGAGAAGAACTTGCCATGAGCCCAGAATAGAACTTCGTAACTCGTTCGCGCGGGTTTGTGCGGTCAGACCGAATCAATTCGTTGTCGCATTTTTTCGCCGTGCACTAATGCCCTGAGGAGAATTTCTGTCCCCAATCAGATAGCCCCAGTTGTTTGGGAAAGGAATTATTGACATGCAAAGAATAGGTGAGCCCACCCGGCGCCAATAATTGACGCGCAGACAGTTTTTTCATCTCATTTCGCCTGAATCTCAGCCATCGCGGAAATTAGGCTGACGAAGGAAATCTATCCCCGGAGGAGATCCGAGCACGCGACTAATTCGGGCAAACCGAAGTCATGCACTGAAAAAGTGAACATCAAGCGATTTCGCGGAATCGCAACGGTCGAGAACGCGAAGACCAGATGTACGTCAAGTAGATTGCTCGGATTTTTAGTGGTGAGCGGAAACCGGGACGGCCCTGGGTTGGCGGCCTGGCGTGAGCGCCCAAGTGAGGTCGTCGAGAAGGTCACTCACGTCCTCGATGCCCACCGAGAGACGCACGAGGTTTTCGGGAACCGCGAGTGACGTGCCCGCAACTGCGGCGTGGGTCATGGCGTGCGGATAGCCAATGAGCGATTCCACGCCACCCAGCGACTCGGCGAGCGTAAACAGTCGCGTCGATTCGGCAAACGCCTTCGCCGCCGCTGCTCCGCCCGCAATTTGCAACGACATCATGCCGCCAAACAAACGCATCTGCCGCGCGGCCACGTCGTGTCCGGCGTGCGTGGCGAGACCCGGATAGTTCACGCGTTCCACGGCGGGGTGTGCGGCCAGGGCCTCGGCAATCACCTGCGCGTTGCTGCTGTGGCGTTCCATGCGCAGGCTGAGCGTCTTGATTCCCCGAATGGTGAGGTATGCGTCGAACGGCCCCGAGATGGCGCCCACCGCGTTTTGCAGGAACGCAATCTTCTCGGCGAGCTCATCGTTGCTCGTCACGAGCGCTCCGCCCACAACATCGCTGTGGCCACCGATGTACTTGGTGGTGGAGTGCACCACCACATCCGCGCCGAGGGCGAGGGGCTGCTGAAGGGCCGGCGTGGCAAAGGTGTTGTCGGCTACCAGGAGAGCCCCGAACTCGTGTGCGAGGGCGGCCAGTGCCGAAATGTCGAGGATGGTCAGCAGCGGATTCGACGGCGTCTCGGCCCAGATAATCTTGGCCCCGGACGCTTCGAGTGCGCGACGTGTGTCGTCGAGATCAGCGAGGTTGACCACCGTGTGCGCCACATCCCACGACTTAAGCACACCGTTGATGAGGCGATAGGTGCCGCCGTAAACATCGTTGGAGAGAACCACGTGATCACCCGGACGCAGTACCGCGCGCAACAGGGTGTCTTCTGCGGCGAGACCGCTCGCAAAACTGAAGGCGCGCGAACCACCCTCCAGGCTCGCCAGGTTCTGCTGAAGCGCATCACGCGTGGGATTAGCGCTGCGGGCGTACTCGTAGCCGGCGCGCAAGCCGCCAATGCCGTCTTGAATGAACGTGGACGAAAGGTGGATGGGCGGAATCACCGCGCCCGTCTCTGCGTCGGGCTGCTGTCCGGCGTGAATAGCGCGCGTCGCAAAGCCGGCGTGTTCAAGGTCG
>CAIWRM010000053.1 GCA_903915075.1 uncultured Microbacteriaceae bacterium | reverse complement strand
TCCCAGTTCAGTCCCAGCCAGTTGAGGGCATCGATGATCTGTTCGTAGCTCTCTTCGCTATCGCGCGCCTCATCGGTGTCTTCGATGCGAAAGATGAACGTGCCGCCCGTGTGCCGCGCGTAGGCCCAGTTGAACAGTGCCGTGCGGATGAGCCCCACGTGAGGCGTGCCGGTGGGCGACGGGCAGAAGCGCACGCGCACATCGGCGCCCGTAGCCTGCGTGACCGGGTAATTGGTCATGCGTCGAGCCGAGTGAGCCAGCCGTGGCGATCGGGCAGACGGCCGTACTGAATGTCGGTGAGCTCCTTGCGCAGGCTCATTGTGAGTTCACCCGCGGGCGCGTCTGCGTCGCCGATGCTGAGGTTGTGACCAAGCAGGGCGCCGATGGGGGTTATCACGGCCGCCGTACCGCAGGCAAACACCTCGGTGATGTCGCCGCTGGCCACACCGTCTTTCCACTCCTGAATGCTCACGTTGCGCTCTTCGACCTCAAGGCCGCGGTCGCGCGCGAGCGTGAGGATGCTGTCGCGCGTGATTCCCGGAAGAATCGTTCCCGAGAGCGCTGGTGTGATGAGCTTGCCGCTCTTGTGCACGACGAAAATGTTCATGCCGCCGAGTTCATCGATGTGCGAGCCCGTCTCGGCATCGAGGAAGAGCACCTGGGCGCAGCCGTTTTCGTAGGCCTCAACCTGGGGCAGTAGCGACGACGCATAGTTTCCACCGCACTTGGCGGCACCCGTGCCACCGCGGCCCGCACGCGAATAGTCTTCGGTGAGCCAAATCTTGACGGGTGCCACGCCCTGAGCAAAGTACGCCCCGGCCGGGCTGGCGATCACCATGTAGCTCACGCGGTGCGCGGCGCGCACGCCGAGGAACACCTCGTTGGCGATCATGAAGGGACGAAAGTACAGGCTCGTCTCGGGCGCTGAGGGCACCCAATCGCCGTCCACCGCTATGAGCTGCTTGAGCGACTCAATGAAGTCTGAGACCGACAACTCCGGCAGAGCGAGGCGGTGCGCGGAACGCTGCATGCGGAGCGCGTTGGACTCGGGGCGGAACCCCCAGATGGAGTTGTCCGCGTGCCGATAGGCCTTGAGTCCCTCGAAGACCTCCTGGCCGTAGTGCAGCACGGCCGCCGCCGGGTCGAGGGTGAGAGGTCCGTAGGGAGTGACGCGCGCCTCGTGCCATCCCTGATCGAGGGACCAGTCGATGGTCACCATGTGATCGGTGAAGTGCTTGCCAAATCCCGGGTCGGCCAGAATCTCTTCGCGCTCCATCTCGTGGCGCAACTCCGCGCTCGGCGTGAGGGCAAAGTTGAGGGGGAAGGCGGTCTCATCTACCTTCGAAAGTTTGTCCGGCGTCATTGCACGGCCCTCCGTCTTACTTCAGTCGGGCGAGGATGGCGTCGCCGACCTCGCTGGTTGTTCGGGCACCTTCGCCGCGATCTTGGACGTCGGCCTCAACAGCGGCCTGGATTCGTGCCGCAGCATCCGACTGTCCAAAGTGCTCGAACAGCATGGCGACCGACAGGATGGCGGCCGTGGGATCGGCCTTTTGTTGGCCCGCGATGTCGGGCGCCGAGCCGTGCACCGGCTCAAACATGCTCGGAAACGCGTTCTCGGGATTGATGTTGCCACTGGCCGCAAGCCCAATACCGCCGCTGATGGCGCCGGCCAGGTCGGTGATGATGTCGCCAAACAGGTTGTCGGTCACAATCACGTCGAAGCGTGCCGGGTCGGTGACAAAGAAGATGGTGGCCGCATCGATGTGCAGGTAGTCCACTTCAATCTGCGGGAACTCGGCGGCTACTTTGCCCACGACCCACGTCCACAGCTGACCGGCACTAGTGAGCACGTTGGTCTTGTGCACCCAGGTGAGCTTCTGACGCGGGCGCTTTGCAGCCAGCTCGAAGGCGTAGCGCACGACGCGCTCCACGCCGAAGGCCGTGTTGATTGAGACTTCGGTGGCCACCTCGTGCGGGGTGTCGGTGCGGAAGCGTCCGCCGTTGCCGGCGTAGGGGCCCTCGGTGCCCTCGCGCACCACCACAAAATCCACCGCGCCGGGGTTTGCCAACGGCGTCTCGATCTGGGGATACACCTTGGTGGGGCGCAGGTTCACATACTGGTCCAGGGAGAAGCGCAGCTTGAGCAGCAAGCCGCGCTCAATGATTCCTGCGGGAATGTTGGGGTCGTTGGGCTTACCGCCCACGGCACCGAGCAGAATCGCATCGTGCGTGGCAATGGAGGCAAGATCCGCGTCGCTCAGCACGTCTCCCGTGGCCAGGTAGCGGTCGGCACCCAGTGAGAAGTGCGTCTTGTCGAAGGTGACACCGGAACCGGGAGCCACGGCGTCGAGCACGCGCACCGCCTGATCAATCACCTCTGGGCCGATGCCGTCGCCGGGAATCACCGCAAGTTTGATGGTCTGTGCCATGGGGTTACTCCGTAATGTCAATCTCGAGCATGACGTCGGCCTCGATGGCCGTGCGCACCTTCTCAAGCAGTGTGGCGGGAACGGGCGAGTCGACCGTGAGAACGCTCAGCGCCTTGCCGCCCTGCTTGTCGCGCGCAATCTGCATTCCGGCGATGTTGATCTTGGCGTCGCCGAACTCCTTGCCGTACACGGCCACAATTCCCGGCCGGTCGGTGTACTGCATGATGATCAGGTGATCATCGATGGGAACATCAACCTCATAGCCATTGATGTCGACAATCTTCTCAATCTGCTTGGTTCCTACGAGTGTGCCACCGACCTGCACCTGAGACCCGTCGCTGAGTGCGCCCCGGATACTGAGCAGGTTGCGGAAATCGGGCGATTCCGGCTCAACCGTGAGGCGCACCTCGATGCCCCGTTGCTCGGCCAGAAGCGGGGCGTTCACGTAGGAGACGCTCTCGCTCACCACGTTGGTAAAGATTCCCTTGAGGGCGGCCAGCTTGAGCACCTTCACGTCGTGTTCGGCAATCTCTCCGCGAACCTCAACCTCAACGCTGGTGACAGGGCTTGAGTGAGCGAGACCGGAGAACACCTGACCCAGCTTCTCCATGAGGGGGATGCCCGGGCGAACGCTCGGATCAATCACGCCACCCGCAACGTTCACGGCGTCGGGAACCAGATCCCCGCCCAGGGCGAGACGCACCGACTTTGCTACGGAGACACCCGCCTTTTCCTGTGCCTCATCGGTTGAGGCGCCGAGGTGAGGTGTCACCACAACGTTCGGCAGGTCGAGCAGGTTGGAGCCCTTGGGTGGTTCGCTCACAAAAACGTCGAGCCCGGCCCCGGCAATCACACCGGTGGTGAGGGCCTCGTACAAATCGGACTCGTCAATCAGACCACCGCGGGCCACGTTGACCACGAACGCGGTCTTCTTCATCTTGGCCAGTTGCGGTTTGCTGATCATTCCCGTGGTCTCGGCAGTCTTGGGCATGTGAATGGTGATGAAGTCGCTCTCGGCCAGAAGTTCGTCGAGCGTGAGCAGTTCAACGCCCAGCTGCTGAGCGCGAGCAGATGTCACATAGGGATCGAAAGCCACAATGCGCGTTCCAAAAGCCTGCATGCGCGCGGCGATGAGCGCGCCAATGCGACCGAGCCCAATGATGCCGATGGTCTTTTCGTAAAGCTCGGTTCCCGTAAACGAGCTGCGCTTCCACTCGCCCTTGGCGAGAGCAGCGTGGGCGGCGGGAATGAACCGGGCAAGGCTGAGGATGTGACCGATGGTGAGCTCGGCCGCCGAGATGATGTTCGACGTGGGCGCATTGACCACCATCACGCCAGCGGTTGTGGCCGTTTTGATGTCGACATTGTCGAGTCCCACGCCGGCACGCGCAATCACCTTGAGGTTGGGGGAAGCCGCGATGACCTCGGCGTCGACCTGCGTGGCACTGCGAACCAGAATGGCCGCCGCCGACTGCACGGCTTCGAGAAGAGCCGGACGATCGGTTCCGTCGACCGAGCGCACGTCGAAGTCTGGCCCGAGCGCCTCAATGGTGGCGGGCGACAGCTCTTCGGCAATCACAACGATGGGCTTAGTCACGTGTGCGTTTATCTCTCTGAGAGGGGCAAGACCCGCGAAAGTGCGTGTCTCGCCAGTCTAACCGGCGGCTTAGGTGGCATAAATCGCTGTCTGGGGCAGTGCCAGCACGATGTTCAGGGTGACCACCGAGACAATCGCGAAACCTACGGCAAACGTAAACACCGTGTGGCTCACACGCATGCG
>CAIWRM010000052.1 GCA_903915075.1 uncultured Microbacteriaceae bacterium | reverse complement strand
TGGCGTTGGGTACACACCCTCGTCCCACGCTATGAAAATGGCGGGCTCGAGGTTCTAGAACCCAGATCTCGAACACCCCACACCAACCCCACAAGCACCAGCGTCGAAAGCCGCGAACGAATCACTACCCTGCGCAAACAGCTTCGCGACGCAGGCTTCGACGCTAGATCCCAATCCATTCGTGACCGGCTACTCCAAGAAGGTCTAACCTCCCCGGCCGCTGGCGAAGACAATAAACACAAAAGCCCGCCATATGAACGATCTCCCGAAAAACATACGAACGATGTCTCGAGAAATCCCAGGGTGCCCCCGAGAGGATTCGAACCTCCGACCTTTGGTACCGGAAACCAGCGCTCTATCCCCTGAGCTACGGGGGCAGGGGAGGCCTCAAGGCTATCAGCCTCGAGACGGGCTACCGAGCAGCCAGGAAGCTGTTGAGCTGGCCGGAGATAGCGGCGACGTCTTCGGGACTGGAGACTTCGGGGCCCGCAATCGTGAACCAGTAGCCACTGCCCGTGAAGACCTGAAGGACGCCACTTCCGGCGACCGTTCCAAAGAATCCCGGCTCGGAGTCCACTTGGATGGGGGCAAACGTGGCAGCGGACTGTTCTTCGAGGACCTGTCTCGAGATGGGGGTGAGGTGGGCAACGCTAATCGTGAGGGCTGCCTGGCTCGACTGGTTGACAAAGTTGCACGTGGTGCCCTCCATGGCCTTCACGAGGTCTTTTGAACTCACCGCAGCGGGTGGCGCGGAGTTATCAAGAATGTAGTTGGGGTTGAAGTCAAAGATGACCTCGTCCGGCATTAGCTCTGCGCAGTCTGCGGCGAAGGGAAAATAGTCGCCGGCAGGCGTAGTTTCTGTGGGAGTTGGCGTGACACTCTCGACGGCCGTGGGTCGAGGAGTCTGGGTGGGTTCGGGGGGTGCCGACTGGCAGGCGGTCAACAGCAGCGCGAGGGTGGCAACGAGAGGCGTGACCACAAGGGTTTTTTCACGTGAGTTCACGATTCCGACGCTACCTCGCCACGACGCTCGAGCGAAAGAGGTCGGGGCGTGTCGTAACTAGACTGTAATCTCGTGACCCCTGACGATCTTGCCCGACACCTGTTCGAGTGTGTGAGTGCTGCGTGCGAGCGGATGGGCTCTCCCCTCACATCACTCTCGGTAACCGACATTGTGATTGAGCGCCCCAAGAACCGTGACCACGGAGATTGGGCGTCGAGCGTCGCACTTAAGGTCGCAAAATCGGTGGGGGCGAATCCTCGTGAGCTCGCGGCCCAGGTAGCCGAAGACTTGGCCCAAGTTGAGGGCGTGGCACGTGCGGACGTGGCCGGGCCGGGCTTCATTAACATCTCGCTCGAAGCCGGAGCGGCCGGCGAACTCGCGCGCACTGTCGTGACCGCGGGTGCCGATTTTGGCAACGGTTCGCTTCACCGAGGCGTGTCCATGAACCTTGAGTTCGTCTCCGCCAATCCAACCGGACCGATTCACATGGGCGGCACCCGTTGGGCGGCCGTGGGCGACAGCCTCGCGCGCATCCTCATTTCACAGGGTGCCGACGTGACTCGCGAGTACTACTTCAACGACCACGGGGCGCAGATTGACCGTTTTGCCCGCAGTCTGATTGCCGCCCACCTGGGGCGGCCCGCGCCCGAAGACGGTTACGGCGGGGCGTACATCAGTGACATTGCCACGCGTGTGGCAGCGGCCTATCAGCACGACATCACGGCGCTGCCCGACGATGAGGCGCAGGAGGTCTTTCGTTCGCTCGGCGTGGAACTGATGTTTGGCGACATCAAGGCCAACCTGCACGACTTCGGCGTGGACTTCGACGTGTATTTTCACGAGGACTCGTTGCACGAATCACGCGCCGTGGAGCGCGCCGTTGCGCGCCTGCGCGAGCTCGGTCACATCTTTGACGAAGACGGTGCGGTGTGGCTGCGCACCACGGCATTTGGTGACGACAAAGATCGCGTCATCATCAAGAGCGACGGAAACCCTGCTTACATCGCCGCCGACCTTGCCTACTACCTCGACAAGCGCGAGCGCGGATTCGAGCGGAACATCATCATGCTCGGCGCCGATCACCACGGTTATGTGGCGCGCATGATGGCCATGTGTGCCGCGTTCGGTGATACTCCGGGCGAAAGCCTCGAGATTCTCATTGGCCAGATGGTCAACCTCGTCAAAGACGGCCAACCCGTGCGCATGAGCAAGCGTGCGGGCACGATCGTGACCCTCGATGACCTCGTTGAGGCAGTGGGGGTGGACGCGGCGCGTTACGCCCTCGTGCGCAGCTCGATTGATTCCAATCTGGATATCGATCTCGATTTGTTGCAGGCCCAATCCAACGACAACCCGGTCTTCTACGTGCAATATGCCCACGCGCGCACGTGTGCCGTCGCGCGCAACGCCGGGGCCGCGGGAGTGCGTCGCGACGACGGGTTCGCACCCGAACTCTTGGCGCACGAATCGGAGTCACTCTTGATTGCGGCACTCCAAGACTTTCCCCGCGTTGTCAAGCAGGCGGCGGAACTTCGGGAACCGCACCGCGTGGCGCGCTTCATCGAAGAAGTGGCGGGAACTTTTCACCGTTGGTACGGCGCCTGCCGGGTGCTCCCGCAGGGCGACGAAGAAGTGACCGACCTCCACCGCACGCGGTTGTGGCTGAATGACGCCACTGGCCAGGTGATTCGCAACGGACTCACCCTGCTTGGCGTCAGCGCCCCTGAACGGATGTAGCGGTTCGCGGGTGCGAGAATAGACGAGTCTTGCCGCCACGGGCGAGACAGACTCGTGGATGAAGGACGACCATGGCTGAGGCACGGAGCGCGCGCACCTCGTTGCGTCAGTCCACGTGCGATGTTACGGCCGTGATGGCGCTCTATAACGGGGGCGATTTGGTGCGCGACTCACTCGAGTCACTCGTGACGCAGACCCTCCCACCTCGGCAGATCATTGTGGTCGATGACGGCTCGCAAGACGCATCGCCGGCGCTCGTTGCTCGTTTCGCGCAAAAGCACCGCGGCCCATCACAGGTCACCCTCATTCGCAAGGAAAACGGGGGACAGGGTTCGGCGCGAAACACGGGTGCCGCGAATACCACGACCGAATTCGTCGCGTTCATCGATCAGGACGACACGTGGTCCCGCGATCACCTCGAGGTCTTGCTCGAGGGTTTTGCCGATGAACCACAACGGGGCTGGATTTACTCTGATTTTCGGCAGATTGATGCCGCGGGAAAGACGGTTCGTCGCCACTACTTGACACAGACGAACTACCGTGTTCCGGAGCAGTCGTTCACCGGCATGCTCAGTCGAGACCTGATGATGTTGCCCTCTGCCAGCCTTATTCGCACCCGGGCCTTTCGCGAGGGCGGCGGATTCGACACTCAGTTTCGAGGGTACGAGGACGACGACCTTTTCCTGCGCATTTTTCAGGCGGGCTGGGGCTTTGCGTTCGAACCCCGAGACGTGACCAACTATCGCATTCACGCCGAAAATTCTTCGCGTCAGTCCACTTTTCTTCGTTCGCGCGAGCGCTTTTATCGCAAGTATCGAGCGGTTTTTGAGGCCCAGGGGCCGGGCGAACTTGCCAATTTTCGTCACCTCATTGCCGAGCGCATGACACGATCATTTATCAATGATGCTGTGGCGCTCAACCGCGACAGCATCCCGGGCGACTTCCGATCCGAATTGCATCGCGTGGCATCCTTCATCTTGGGAGACATCGGCTGGTCGCTCAAGCGGCGCGTTGTGATGCTGATCGTGCGACACACGTGGCTCGTTCCCTTCCTGTTGCGCGCCAATGCCCTGTTCAGGCGACGTGGCGGCTCTCGGCGAAGCATCGAAACAATGGAGGCGTCATGACCAGACATCCCCTCGCCCCCGACTGGCTTGCTCAACCCGCAAATGCTAACGACCTCGCTCCGGGCGTGTGGTCAGATTCCGTGGTGCGCAATGTCGCGGGAGTTCTGTGCGTGGGTGGCGTGCCGGCCACAAACCTCGTTCGCGAATACGGCACTCCGCTCTTTGTAATTGACGAGGCCATGGCCCGCGAACGTGCGTCCCGCATTCGTGCCGTCTTCACCGAGGCATTTGCAACTATCGGCACCGACGTTTCTGTCTACTACGCCAGTAAGGCCTTCCTCTCGACCGAGGTGGCGCGCTGGATGGTTGCCGCCGGCTTGCGCATCGACGTCGCCAGCGGGGGAGAACTGGCTGTGGCGCTCGCCGCCGGGGTTCCAGGAGATCGCATCGGTCTGCACGGCAACAACAAGTCGATAGCCGAGATTGAGCGTGCCGTCGCAGCGCGCGTGGGCACGATAGTTGTGGATTCGGCCGTTGAGGTCGAGCGGGTGGCGGTTGCGGCTTCCGCGGCAGGGGTCGTTCAACGCGTGCGCCTTCGGGTAAACAGCGGTGTGTACGCGCACACCCACGAGTTCCTGGCGACCGCACACGGAGACCAAAAATTTGGCATCTCGCTGGCCGCAGCGCCCGCAATTGTGGCGGCCATCCGTGCGCACGCCAGCTTGGAGTTTGTGGGTCTGCACTGCCACATCGGTTCACAGATTTTTGATGCCGGCGGTTTTAGCGAATCCGCGCGACGCCTTCTGGGATTGCACGCTGAGCTTCTCGCCGGTGGGCCCGTAGCCGAGCTCAACCTGGGGGGTGGATTCGGCATCGCCTACACGTCGGTCGATCGCCCCGCCGATATCGCGGTGGTCGCCGCCGAGATGGCTCGTGTCGTCGGTGAGACCTGTCACGACCTCGGAATAGCAGTGCCGCACATCTGCATCGAACCCGGTCGTTGGGTCATCGGCACCGCGGGACTCACGCTCTACACGGTGGGAACGACCAAGAGCGTCACGGTAGATGTGGCCGGCGGCACCGCTGAACGCCTCTACGTGAGTGTCGACGGTGGCATGAGCGATAATGCGCGCCCCGCCCTGTACGGTGCCGACTATGCGGTGCGCATTGCCTCCCGAGAATCAACGGCTGACCCGGTGCTCGTGCGGGTGGCGGGCAAGCACTGCGAGTCGGGCGATATTCTGGTGAATGCCGACTACCTTCCCGGTGATGTGGCGGTGGACGACGTGTTGGCTGTTCCGGCCACGGGCGCCTACTGCTTTTCACTGGCCAGCAACTACAACTACCTGGCACGACCGGCTGTGGTTGCTGTTGTGGATGGTCAGGCGCGCGTGATTGTGCGCGGAGAAACCGAGCACGACCTGCTGTCCCGCGACGCGGGAATCGAGAGGACCACCGCATGATCGAGTACCGCAGTCTTCGAGTTGCCCTGTTGGGTGGCGGGACCGTGGGAGCCAATGTCGCCCGCCGACTGATTGATCACTCCGACGAACTTGCCGCGCGCGTGGGTGCGCACATTGACCTCATTGGGGTGGCGGTGCGCGACGTGAAGGCCACTCGCTCGCCCGCTATCCCCGCTCATCTGCTCACGACCGACGCCGAGTCGCTCATCTTGGGCGCCGACATCGTGATTGAGGTGATGGGTGGCATCGAGCCCGCCCGCACGTACATCACTCAGGCACTGCAGTCCGGGGCCGACGTCGTCACGGCAAACAAGGCACTCCTCGCGAATCACGGCACGGAGCTCTTCGCGCTCGCCGAACAGGTGGGTGCGCAGCTCTACTACGAGGCCGCGGTGGCCGGCGCAATTCCCATTATTCGTCCCCTCCGGGACAGCCTCGCCGGCGACAACGTGACCCGCATCATGGGAATCGTTAACGGCACCACCAACTACATTCTCGATCGCATGGACACCGAAGGGTCGACCTTCGACGAAGCGCTCGCGGTGGCCACCGAGCTCGGTTACGCCGAGGCCGATCCCACGGCAGATGTCGACGGATTCGACGCGGCACAGAAGGCCGCCATCCTGGCGAGCCTCGCGTTTCACACCACCATCGACCTCGCGTCGGTCTACCGCGAGGGCATTCGGGGCGTGAGTGGCGAGGTCATCGCACTGGCGAGCAAGGCGGGATACGCCGTCAAACTTCTCGCGATTGCCGAACGCCTCGACAATGCCGACGACGACGCCAACGGCGTGTCTGTTCGCGTTTACCCCGCCCTGATTCCGCGGTCTCACCCGCTCGCCTCGGTTCGCGGAGCCAACAACGCCGTCTTTGTGGAGGCCGAGGGTGCGGGCTCACTCATGTTCTACGGCGCCGGCGCCGGTGGCCCCGAGACGGCCTCGGCGGTTCTCGGCGATCTCGTCTCGGCCGCCCGCCGGCACGTCATTGGCGGACCCGGTCTGGCCGAGTCGACACACGCGAATCTCGCCATGCTTCCGGTCTCGGCCATCACGACGAGCTATCACGTCACTCTCGAGGTGGCCGATGAGCCCGGAGTGCTCGCTTCGATTGCCTCTGTGTTTGCCAATCACAGCGTCTCGGTCGAGCTGGTGGAACAGGGCATCTTCACGTCCGAGGGCAGTGCGGCGTCGAAGGGCCAGACGGCTACGCTGGTTATTGGAACGCATCGAGCACGAGAATCCGACCTCGCGGCCACGGTTGCCGACCTGGCAGAACTAAAGGCCGTGACTTCGGTTACTTCCGTACTGAGAATTGAGGGATCCTAAATGGCCAAGCAGTGGCGCGGAGTCTTGCACGAGTACGCGGATCGTCTCGATGTGAGCGCGAAGACGCCCATCATCACGCTGGGCGAGGGTGGAACACCACTAATTCCCGCACCCGCACTGTCGGCGCGTACCGGGGCCAAGGTCTTCATCAAGTACGAGGGCATGAACCCCACGGGCTCGTTCAAAGACCGCGGCATGACAATGGCCATCTCCAAGGCTGTCGAGCACGGTGCGAAAGCCGTCATCTGTGCCTCAACGGGAAACACGAGCGCCTCGGCGGCGGCCTACGCCGCTCACGCCGGCATCACCGCGGCCGTGCTCGTGCCCGAGGGCAAGATCTCGATGGGCAAGCTGTCGCAGGCCGTCGCCCACAACGGCCAGCTGCTGCAGGTGCAGGGCAACTTTGATGACTGTCTCGACATCGCCCGCGACCTGGCTGCTAACTATCCGGTGCACCTCGTGAACTCGGTGAACAACGACCGCCTCGAGGGCCAAAAGACAGCAGCGTTCGAGGTTGTCGAGGTTCTCGAAGACGCTCCCGACATTCACATCATGCCCGTGGGAAACGCGGGCAACTACACCGCCTACTCGCGCGGTTACACCGAGGAGCTGGCCCGCGGGGCCACCACGAAGATGCCGCGCATGTTTGGATTTCAGGCCGCCGGCTCGGCACCCATCGTGCTCGGTCACGTGGTGAAGAGCCCGGAGACTCTCGCCAGCGCTATTCGCATCGGTAACCCCGCATCGTGGGAGCTGGCTTTGGCGGCTCGCGAACAGACCGACGGATACTTTGGCGCCATTGACGACGACACCATTCTGGCCGCTCAGCGAATTCTGTCTGCCGAGGTGGGCATCTTCGTTGAGCCCGCATCCGCCATTTCGGTGGCCGGACTGCTGGAGCGCTCCGATGCCGGTCAGATTCCCAAGGGTGCAATCGTGGTGCTTACCGTGACGGGTCACGGCCTGAAGGATCCTCAGTGGGCGTTGCGCCGCGCAGACGGCTCCGAAGTGACGCCGACGTCGGTGCCGGTAGACGTGAGCGCCATCGCCGATGTGCTCGGTCTGGTCGCGGGCGGACTCAAGTAGTGAATCTCGCGGGTCGCCGCGTCTCGGTTCGGGTGCCCGCCACGACGGCAAACCTCGGGCCGGGTTTTGACACTCTCGGGCTCGCCCTAGGGTTCTACGACGAACTCGAGGTCAGTGTTCGGGAGAAGCCGGGCGCCACGGTTAGGGTCATCGGCGTGGGGCAGGGAACGGTTCCCACCGACGAAACGAATCTCATCGTCACGTCGATGGCCTTCGCGTTCGACAAGCTCGGCCAAAAGATGCCCGGCGTCGACCTGGTCGCGCACAATAACATTCCGCACGGGCGGGGCATGGGCTCGTCGGGGGCAGCCATCGTGGGCGGAATCATGGCGGCCAAGGGTCTTCTGGCTGGCGTCGTGGACGTGACGCCTGAGCAACTGTTGGAGTTTGCGAGCGAGCTCGAAGGTCACCCCGACAATGTGGCGCCAGCCCTCTTTGGCGGCCTCACCATCGCGTGGACCACGCCAACCGGCCCGCGCTCAAAGAAGCTCATGGTGCACCGCGGCGTGTCGCCTCTGGTGCTGGTGCCCGAGTTCACCATGTCTACCGAACTCGCTCGTTCGTTGCAGCCCGCGAGCGTGCCGCACGAAGACGCCATCTTCAACGTGTCGCGCTCGGCCCTGCTGATTGCGGCGCTCACGCAAAGCCCCGAGCTTCTCCTCGAAGCCACTGAAGACAAACTGCACCAGAACTACCGGGCCGAAGCGATGCCCGAAACGAGCATGTTGATTCGGGAGCTTCGCGCAGCCGGCTTTGCCGCTGTGGTTTCGGGTGCTGGTCCGAGCATCCTGGTTCTGTGTAGTGATCCGAGTGCGCGCCTGAGGGCGGCCGAACTTGTCGCAAAAAAGCAAGAGACGCCGTGGCATCCACACCTGCTGGCCGTCGACTTCCGCGGGGCCACGGTTACCGACATTTCCTAGCACCACAAGGAATGCGGAGCGGTCGCGAGCTCCTGATTGTTTGCCTCAGCGGCTGACGCTACCGCGCGACTCGGCCCAGAGGCGCAGGTTGAGACCGATGCGCAGCGCCACACGTACCGGCGCCCAGGCGGCACCGGCGTACTTGGTGGCGATGAACTTTTTGGCGCTGTCGTGGTGTGCGGCCAGCATGCTGCGCTTGTTTACTCGGGTGGTTTGGCCACCCACGTGTGTCACGACGGCGCCGGGAACGTACACGTTGCGCAGGCCGCGTCGACCGGCCCGATATCCCAAATCGACGTCTTCGAAATACATGAAGTAGAGCTCATTGAATCCGCCGAGCTCCTCGAAAGTGGAGCGACGCAGCATGAGGCAGGCGCCCGAGAGCCACCCCGCATCGGTGTTAACCTCGCTGCGAAAAGCGTCGGAGTGGTATCTGCGGGTCCACGGGTTGCGCGGCCAGACGCGCGAAAATAGAGCATGACCGGCACCCGTGCGAATCGAGGGAATGGCACGCGCCGAGGGGTAAGGGCTGCCGTCGGCGTTGAGAATACGCGGACCAACGACGCCAATTGCGGGATCAGAGAAAAGTGCATCGCGCAACCGAGCGACCGTTTCGGTCGACAGCGTGACATCCGGATTACTAATCAAGACGACGGTGCACGCTGGGGGCAGGGCAGCGACTCCGGCGTTGGCGGCCGCTCCGTAGCCAGCATTGCGGTCGAGGCGAACAACCCGGGCCCCACACTTTTTGGCCAGTCGTTGCGTTGCTGCGATGTCGGCGGAATCATTGTCGGCCACAACCACGTGGGCAGGTGTGCGGAGCGACGCAACGGCGCCGGGCAGAAATGTGCGCACCTGATCGCTGGAGTTGTAGCTCACGGTCACGATTCCGACATCGGCCGGGCGTGCGGCGGATGTTCGAGACGGTTTGGCTGTGGTCACGCGAGAGCACTCCTTTGGGTGCCAGCCTAACAACGTGCGCCCGACCTGTTAGGCTGAGGGAAGGTTGCGCCGTCCATGAGGTTGGCCCACCTGATTCCTCAGAGAAACAACGTTTCTCTGTCTCCCTCGCATTTCCCCCATTTACGCCGGTCCTCAAGGG
>CAIWRM010000051.1 GCA_903915075.1 uncultured Microbacteriaceae bacterium | reverse complement strand
TGACCTACATCGGTGACACAGCGCATTCGCCCTACGGCACCAAGTCCATGGCCGACGTGCGCGAATACGCGCTGGGTGTTCGCGATCAACTTGTCGACGAGGGCGTCAAGATGCTGGTGATTGCGTGCAACACCGCCAGCGCGGCCATGCTCCGCGACGCACGTGAGCGCTACTCGGTTCCGGTGGTCGAAGTGATTCAACCCGCAGTGCGAGCCGCCGTGGCGGCCACACGCAACCACCGCGTGGGTGTGATTGGCACGACGGCCACCATCACCTCGCGCGCCTACCAGGACGCCTTTGCCGCGGCACCCCACCTCGAGGTGTTCGCTCAGGCGGCTCCGAGATTTGTGGAGTTTGTTGAGGCCGGGCAGACCAGTGGCGATGAGGTCTTGCGGGCAGCAGCTGAGTATCTTGGTCCACTCATCGAGGCGGATGTCGACACGCTCGTTTTGGGTTGTACTCACTACCCGTTCCTGCGCGGCGCCATCGCCTACGTGATGGGAGAGAACGTTCGCCTCGTGGGAAGCGATAGCGAAACGGCAAAAGACGTGTACAAAGAACTCCTCAACGGCGGTCTTGATCGCATCGCGCCGGAACCCCCGGTGTACCGTTACGAAGCGACGGGTCAGAATACGGCAGAGTTTTTGCGCCTCGCCCGGCAGCTCTTCGGCCCACAGGTCGAGAACGTCGACTACACGCCCACCGGCATCATTGATTTATCCCACAACTAGATAGGGTCCCCATGTCAGAAGAACGTCGCGCCGACGGGCGCACGCCAAACGAGCTCCGCACCGTCACCATCGAACGTGGCTGGAGCGATCAGGCCGAAGGAAGCGCGCTCGTGTCGTTTGGTCGAACAAAGGTGCTCTGTCTCGCGTCGTTTACGAACGGTGTTCCCCGCTGGATGATGGGCAAGGGCAAGGGCTGGGTCACCGCCGAGTACGCCATGATTCCGCGCTCAACAAACGATCGCATGGATCGCGAGTCGGTCAAGGGCAAAATCGGCGGGCGCACGCATGAAATCTCGCGACTCATCGGTCGGAGCTTGCGTGCCGTGGTGAGCACCAAGGAACTGGGCGAGAACACCATTGTGATCGACTGCGATGTTCTCCAGGCCGACGGGGGAACCCGCACCGCGGCCATCACCGGCGCCTACGTTGCACTCGTTGACGCCATTGAGTGGGGGCGTGACAAGGGCTTTATCGGCAAGCGTGCCACACCCATCATCGACAGCATCGCCGCGGTGTCGGTGGGCATCATCGACGGCATCCCCCTGCTCGATTTGGAATACACCGAGGATTCCCGTGCGGAGACCGACATGAACGTCGTAGTAACCGGTCGGGGACTGTTCGTGGAGGTCCAGGGCACGGCGGAGGGCGCGCCCTTTGATCGCAACGAACTCAACGCGCTGCTCGACCTCGCGCTCGAAGGCACGACAACGCTCGCCGAGATTCAGCGTTCGACGCTGGCCTCGGAGCGCCCGTGAGGTTTGTGCTCGCGTCACACAACGCGCACAAGGTTGCCGAGTTCGATCAGATTGTGGCTTCGGCCGTCTCCGGTGTGAGTGTGACCGGTTACGACGGACCCGAGCCGGTGGAGTCGGGGAGCACATTCGTCGAGAACGCCTTCATCAAGGCGCGGGCCGCGGCCGAACACACGGGGTTGGCATCTCTGGCCGACGATTCGGGATTGTGTGTCGATGCGCTTTCGGGCATGCCCGGCATCTTCTCCTCTCGCTGGTCGGGGGAGGGGGCCACGGATCTCCGCAACGTCGAGCTCCTGTTGGCCCAGCTGGCGGACGTGCCCGACGCGTATCGTTCGGCCCAGTTTCGCTGCGTGATTGCGGTCGTCGTTCCGCACACCTCGGACGCACCCGCGCGTGAGTTCAGCGTGGAGGGCGTGTGGGCGGGGCGTATCTCTCGGGCGCCGCTGGGTTCGAGCGGATTCGGCTACGACCCTATTTTCATCCCCGAGGGATACGAGGTCTCGGCGGCCGAGCTAGAACCCGCGACCAAGAACGCACTGAGCCATCGCGCCCGCGCCATCGCCGAATTGGCGAAGGTCCTGGGGTCTGCCTAGTTCTTCTTGTCGTCGGACCTGCGTGGCTTAAAGACCTCTTCGGGAAGGGTAACTTCGGCGTCCGTGAGCGGGCCGTCGGCATTGCGGGCACGGTC
>CAIWRM010000050.1 GCA_903915075.1 uncultured Microbacteriaceae bacterium | reverse complement strand
CCCTAAATGGGGGTCTTTCTTTATGTGGCGAGTGAGGGATTCGAACCCCCGAAGGCTGAGCCGTCTGATTTACAGTCAGATCCCTTTGGCCGCTAGGGTAACTCGCCGGCTGCACATCTCGTCCCGAGTACCGGGCGAAGCCTGTGCCCGACAAGACTACTGGCACGCGCCCTGTAACCGAAAATCCGCCAGGCCGCCGCTCAGCGTGTGGCAAAAAGTTGGGGCCCGGCATGTTGCCGGGCCCCAACTCACCGCGAGTTCTGTGGCGAAACTATACGAGTCGGCGTCGAATTACTGCCAGCGCGATGCCGGCAGCAAGGAGTGAACTGCCGACGATTCCCCAGATCCAGGTTGCAGATTCACCGAGGCCCGTATCGGGTAGCTCGGCCGCCGGTCGCGTGATGAGAAGGGCGGTCGACGTGAAGGCACCGTCAGCATCGGTCGACGGTTCACCCACGAACGTCACTGCCCCGCTCGCGGGGTTGAGGGTATACAGACTAGATGTACTTATCGGAGCGCCGGGGATATAGGCCTCGTTCAGGACCCAACCGCGACCCGTTGAATCGAACTCGAGCGACATCGGGTCGTAGGGTTCTGGGGCAAAGGAGACTGCTGGTCCCGTTGCCGAAAGGTCTCCCACAGCGACATCGACCGTACTCAGGAATTCATCCTCGTTATCGAGTACCTGCCACACTTGCGTGGCCGGGTCGAGCGACCATGCTTGCGGATAGTAGCGTCCCGCATCGCCATTGGCCACACCTCCGATGTAGGTCATCTGGGCGGTAGCGAGGTCCAGCGAGTATAGGCAACCATTGGTGTCGAAGACGTACGCAGCCCCGGTGTCTGAAATTGCGAGGCTCTGGAAATCGGAGCCACAACCGTCGGCGGCCGTCTCAAAACCTGTGAACTCCGCAACTTCCGTTGAGTCTCCTGTTTCCAGATCAATGGTCATGAGAAAACGTTCGCCGGGATCATTGAGGTAAGCGCCAAAGTATGCCGTTTGCGTCACCGGGTTCCAGGCGGGTTCCGAATTACACGAATCTAAATAAGCCTCTGCCGACGACTGGTTGTTCGATCCCGAACCATCGCCGATGGGTGTCGCTTCCGCGGTCAGCGGGTCGACGCTAAACAACTGCATCGTGTTGAGCGGAGTCGTGAGGTCGTTGTAAAACGTGAAATACGTGTCGTTTACGTTGTCGTAAACGCCTTGGGGACAACCGAGGACATACATTTTGTCCGTCGACGGCAGCGGGTCTACAGCTTGTGCCGGGGCGGTGAGTCCTGCCCCCAGCACAATGAGGCCGGCCGCCGTGAGCGATGCCGACAGGGTAGTAACGATGGTTTTGCGTCGTGACATGAGGTGGGTTTCTCTTCTGTATTGGGGTGGATAAGGCAAGCATATCCGAGAACTAACCCTTGCATAGTTAACGAGGCCCTGCGTTTTCCCGAGCGAGGCTAACGAATACCGATGGCGGCTGCGTACTCGTCGGCTTTATCGCGCACATCATCCGCGTAAGAATCAAGTTGGTTATAGCCCCAGAGGCCCTTCCGCCAGCCCTCCGGCGTGGTCATGGTTTCGGCCGAAAAGCACAGGTAGTTAGCTGACGACACAACCGAGTCATCAATTTGCTGCCCATCGGGGTTGCCATCGCCGTTTCCGTCAACATTCCAGGCGGCCCACGTCTGCGGAATGATCTGCATCGGCCCCACGGCCCGGTCATACTCCGCAGTGCCGTCGAAGTTGCCGTCGTCAAAGTCGGGAATGTTCATGGTGCCGTCTCCCACGAGTGGCACGCCAAAAATGGGAACGCTCATGAAGCCGTTGTCGTCAATGTAATCCCCAAAGAGTTCGCCGTGGTGCGATTCCACCCAGCCAATGCCGGCAAGAGTGTTCCACGTCAGTCCGCATTCCGGCCACGTGAGGGCCATGCGAACGGCGCCGCCCGCATAAGCCGCGAGCACGCGAGCGGGAATTCCTGTCTTCTCGGCTGTGTCGGCAACCCACTGCTCATCGACAACCGTAACCAAGGGCACCGTGCGCACACTCGCATCCGTGAGCGACGGATCGTACGGAGGCAGGGGCGCACCCACGGGCATCAGCGGCGAGCGCTTTGTGGAACCGCCAGCGCCACACGACGCAAGGGAAACGATGAGAATCGTGACGAGCACAACGAGCGCTCCCACCGCAATCGTGCGGTTGCGTCGAACGATTCGCGATGCCACCCCCTCATTCTGACGGTTAGGCCCCTTGACAACCTGAGGGCTCACCCAATCTGAAGTGAATGCCGTTTACGCGAGTGGGGCTGTCGCGTGAATCCTGCCGTGAGATGAATACGATGGAGGCATGGCAGATTCCACATTCGATATCGTCAGCAAAGTTGATCCCATGGAGGTCGACAACGCCGTCAACCAGGCAACCAAAGAAATCGACCAGCGCTACGACTTCAAAGGAGTTGGTGCGTCGCTCGAGAAGTCGGGCGAGAAGTTCCTCATGAAGGCCAACTCCGAAGAGCGCGTGAAAGCGGTTCTCGAGGTATTCGAAGCCAAACTCATCAAGCGCGGCATTACGCTGCGCCAGCTGGATGCCGGGGAACCTTTTCCCAGCGGCAAGGAGTACCGCATTGAGGCGCGCATGAAAGAGGGCATCGATCAGCCCAACGCCAAGCTGGTCAACGCGGCCATCCGCGAGAAGGCGCCCAAGTCGGTGAAGTCACAGATTCAGGGCGATGAAATTCGCGTCTCGTCGAAGAGTCGCGACGACCTGCAGGCAACCATGGCCATGCTCAAGGGCGAAGACTTTCCGGTTGCGTTGCAGTTTGTGAACTTCCGCTAGGCCTGATTTCCACAAGCTCAATCGACGGCCGCAAGCTCAATCGACGGCCGCAAGCTCAATCGACGGCCGCAAGCCCAAGTGATTGCTATTTGTAGCCGAAGGGCACGTCGCCCCACGCGCGGCGCACGTCGGCATCGGGGTCGTTCACCACGGTGTCTGTGACGTCGATGATGAGCGTTGAACGCGTCTTCGCGCGGTACTGAGGCCACGGCCGACTGGCGCTCGCCTCGGGGTCGCCCGTGCGCGCAAACGACAACCAGTGCTCGTGCATCCGATCCATGGTGCGGCGGGCGGCAGTTAGCCCACCGAGGCGAAACGCCAGATCTTTCGTGCCGACCTTGGTGGGCAACGTGCCGAAGACGTAGGGCAACTCGGTGGCGTGCATTGCCCCTAAGCCCATCAGCTTCATGAGCGGCGGGGACTGATCAAAGCGATACATCCACGTGGGCGCAAAAGCACTGTGCGCGGTGGCCGCCCAGATGGAGGGCATTCTGAAGCCGGCGTCGCGCGAAATTCCCATGCACGCTTTCTGACGAGGGTAGCCGCGGTAAACGCTCGAAATGTCAGTAAGCGTCACATCGACCGCGGAATTGTCGTCCGACACCAGCTCGAACATGCGCTCAACCGAGTCTTTGCTGATGGGCATCAGCGGTGATTTCATCAGTTTGAACAGTGAGGCCTCGTCTTTGTTGGTACCAATGATGAGCGGCACGCGATGCGCGCGTCCCGCCTGGAAAGCCACAAGGGGCTCTTCGTGTACCACGTCGCCGTCGACGACAGGCGCAAACGCGACGCTGCCGGGCATGGTCGTGGCCACATGGTTGAGCAGCTCAAGTGTGTGTGACGCAAGGGCGTGGGCATCCGCCTTGCGCAGGTCGGTGGCCGCGCGGTCGGGGTTCACGCCCGCCAACTCGAGGAAAGCCCCGGCAATGATCGCGGCCCGGCTCGGACCGTACACGCTGGTGACGGGAGGGCTCTGAGCGATGGCTCGGTGAAAGAGCCCCTTGGCTGCGGGCATCGTCATGAGCGTGGTGACGCAACCGCCACCAGCCGATTCACCAAACAGCGTGACGTTGTCGGGATTGCCGCCGAACGCAGCAATGTTGTCGCGCACCCACTGCAGTGCCAACAGGATGTCGCGTAGCCCTAGGTTTGTCTCGGCCGATGACCCCAAAAACTCGCGGAAATCAAGAAAGCCGAACGCGCCGAGGCGGTAGTTGAGCGTGACCACAATCACGTCACCGTCTTCGGCGAGCGCCTGCCCGTTGTAAATGGGCTGCGCGGAGAACCCGATGAAGTAGGCCCCACCGTGCAGCCACACCATGACCGGTCGGGGGCGACCGTCGGTCAGGGCAGCCTCCGGTACCCACACGTTAAGGCTGAGGCAGTCCTCACTTTGCACGAGGTGCGGTGGAAGAGGAATCACCTTCGTCGGTGGCTGTGGTGCGACGTTGCCAAAAGCGAGAGCGCTGCGAACATCACGCCACTTCTTGGCGGTCTGGGGTGAGCGGTAGCGCAGGTCTCCCACGGGCGGGGTGGCATACGGGATTCCTCGCCAGCGCGCGCAGTGACCCACGCGGTCGCCCTGAACCCGCCCTGCGGTTGTGGACACAATCATGTCCTCGGTCACCGATGCACTCATAGGTACGCTCCCAACCACGTCTGGATGTCTGCAAAGGCACGAGCACGCACCGCGGGCGCGGACAGAAATACGTCGTGAACCGCTCCCGGCAGATGCGTCACCGTCACCACGCGCCCCAGTTTAACCGCACGCGACGCCACCGTGGTGACGTCGATGACGGTATCGGCCTCGCGCATTTCATCGGTCCAGCGCGTGAGAAAGAGTGTTCGTGCCGAGAGGAGTGTGAGCACGGGAGCCTCGATGCCGAGACCGCCAGCCACCGTGGCATGCCCGGCCAGGATGGCCTGCAGCCATGCGGCCCGTGGCGTGAACGATCGAGCGGGTCGCCACGCCTCGCGGAACTCCCAGAGTCCGCCCTGTGATTTGCTGAGGGCCCGGTGATAGAAACCGAGGTCGGGATTGGGAACAGCGGCCTTGGGGTCGACCCGGGAACCAATCTTGAGGGCCGTGGCTGCCACCTGTCGACCGGCGGCCGTGAGCTGGTACTCGAGCCACGGACTGTTGAGAATAAGCGCCTGCGCACGACCCTGATGACGGCTGAGCCACAGGCTCAACACCAGCCCACCCGTGGAGTGTCCGAGAAGGATGAGCGGGCGCTTCGCGGCGTTATCCGCGCCGTGCCCCATGACCTCCAGAGCGGCCTCGATGTCTGCGTCGTAGGTGTCGAGCGAACTCACAAATCCCGGGCTCTGACCCGGACGCAAACTGCGCCCATACTTGCGCAGATCAAGGGCAAAGAATCGCGCCCCCTGAGATCTCCAGAATTCGGCAACGTGATCTTGGAAGAAGTAGTCCGACCAGCCGTGAACATAGAGCACATCGGTTCCCTCGGCGCTCAGGCGCTGGCGTCCGAAAGGTCGCCACGAGCTGTGCGCCGGCGCCGGCGTGTAGCGCACCAGCGTGGCAACCAGATCACCCTCATCGTCGCGCCCGAGGTCGAGCGTTGTCTGCTCAAAGTCGCTTCCTAAGAAGTCTGGCGTCCACGTGACTTCTCGTCGGGCCATACGGTCATTCTTGCCTACCGGAGTGCCCGGGGCGACACCGCTTTGTGCGCTCCCGTAGGCTCGAAGGACTATGAGCCAGAAGACCACTTCCCCGAACGCCCCGGCGCACACCGTCACCATCGATCGAACCCGCCTCGCGGCGCTCGCTGAGCGGGAACGCGCGGTCTTTGCCGAACGCAACCCCCGCTCACAGGCCGCCTACGCGCGAGCCGAGCACCTCTTCGGGAGTGTGCCCATGACCTGGATGAACAAGAAGGCCGGCGGATTTCCGATCTATCTCGACCGAGCCGTTGGCAACCGCATCTGGGACATCGACGGTCACGAGTACATCGACTTTGCTTTGGGCGACACCGGATCAATGGCCGGTCACTCGGCACCCGAGGTTGTGGCCGCTGTTCGCGAGCGCAGCGCTCTGGGGCTCACCACGATGCTGCCCACCGAGGACGCCGAGTGGGTGGGTGCCGAGCTCACACGCCGCTTCGGTATGGACAAGTGGAGCTTCTCGCTCACGGCCACCGACGCGAACCGCTGGGCCATCCGACTCGTGCGTGCCATCACCGGTAAGCCCAAGATTCTCTTTCACGCGTACTGCTATCACGGCAGCGTCGATGAGTCACTGATTGTCGTGGGCCCCGACGGCGAGGGTATGAGCCGGCCGGGAAACGTGGGTTCCCCCGTCGACGTCACCGTGACCTCACGCGTCGCCGAAATGAACGACCTCGTCGGCCTCGAACGTCAGTTGGCTCACGGAGACGTGGCCGCCGTACTGATTGAGCCGGCACTCACCAACATCGGGATTGTCTTGCCCGAACCCGGCTATCTCGAGGGTGTGCGCGAACTCACCCGAAAGTACGACGCCCTGCTCATCATCGATGAGACGCACACCTTCTCTGCCGGCCCCGGTGGCATGACCCAACGCGACAACCTCGAGCCCGACATCGTGGTGATTGGCAAGTCGATTGCCGGCGGCATTCCCACGGGCACCTACGGACTGAGCGCCGAGTTTGCCGAGCGCGTGCTCGAGCGCACCGACCTCGACCTCGTCGACATGGGTGGCGTGGGCGGCACGCTCGCCGGCAATCCCCTCCAGGTCGCGGCCATGCGCGCCACGCTCGAAAAAGTACTCACGGACGCCGCGTTCGAGACGATGATTTCCACCGCCACGGTGTTCACCGACGGCATGAACGACATCTTCGATCGCTACGGTCTGCCCTGGGCCATCAATCAGCTGGGGTGCCGTGCCGAATACCGGTTTGCCCGTCCGTATCCGCTCAACGGCACCGAGGCCCATGCGGCAGCGGACGAGGAGCTCGAGGACTACATCCACGTCGCCCTCATGAACCGGGGCATCATGCTCACGCCGTTCCACAACATGGCGCTGATGTGTCCCACCACGTCGCTCGCCGACGTGGCCGCCCATCACGAAGCCTTCGAGGAAATCATCCGCGAACTGCTAGGCGCTTAGCGGTTCGGCTTAGGCCTTCGACACTCGAATCATCTCGGCGCGGTCCACGGCCTTGATGCGCTCACGCCCCTCGGGAACACCGAGCGCTTTTTCGTAGTCGTCGAGCTTGGCCCAACCCGCAATGTCGGTGTACTCGATTCCGCGGGAGTTGAGCAGATCAACCACAGCCTGCTCGTCAGGTTCGGCCGGAGCCCACCAGTGGGCTTGATCGCGCAGCAGGTGCTTGACGGTCTCCATGGCATCCGACTTGGTGTGACCGATGAGGCCCACGGGGCCGCGCTTGATCCATCCGGTGGCGTAGATTCCCGGCATCATTTTGCCGTCGTCGCCCATGACCTGGCCTTCGTGATTGGGAATCACGCCGCGCTTCTCGTCGAACGGGATACCGTCCAACGGTGAACCGTGG
>CAIWRM010000049.1 GCA_903915075.1 uncultured Microbacteriaceae bacterium | reverse complement strand
TTTGTGCGCCCGGCCCCACGCCCCGCGTATTCGGTTTTGGCCCACGACGCGTGGGCGCTCTCAGGCCTGTCTCCCATTCGCCACTGGCAGGATGCCCTGGCAGAGGCGCTGCCCTTCATGACTCGCTCCTAAACGCGGCGCTGTCCGCGCCGATGACTTCATGGTGGCGCAGGACCTCGTAAGCCGCGCTCTTGATGGGTATGCCGCCGCCGCGAAAACCAATGCCGACATCGCGCACGGGATGATTCGCAGAGCCCATCACAACGAACGATTGTGATCTCGAAGCCGCGATCACAGGGCCCATCGGCGACCGAATCGAAGGGACCCGATGTTCTCAGATGTCTGTGAACGGTGAGACAACGAGGGCCTTCACCCGAGAATCGACGCAAGCAGATTTGCTTCCCCGTTCCTGCGGCTTACCGGCGTCTCAGAGCCCCCCAAGGCTACGCGATGAGTTAGGCTCCCAATTAGTGTTAAGCCAAGGGGGAGACAACATGGAAGCTCACGAACTGCGCGCAGTTGCGCTCAAAGCAATTGGAAAAGACCCCGCCAAAGAGCCGGAAAATCCTCTCTTCGATTCGCTCGACAAGCTGGAGATAATCACCGTTCTGCACGACACATTTGGTGATCGAGTTGCAGGAGTTGATGACCTCGACGATTTCTCCGACTTAGACAGTTTGACGGAGATTCTCAAAGCACATGACATCGTCAGCTGATTTCTGGTTCTACTCGCTTGGTGTAGCAATCGGGTCGGAAAAGGTCGCTGCAGAAACCCTCGTTGAGAAGTACGGTCCGGTTCGTGAAGGTTTTCTTGAACGGACAGGTTTCACCAACTTATTCCGGACACCCTCCGAAACAACGTCGCTCGAACTTGCTTTGCAATCCTTGTCTGCGGTGGATCCGGATTGGATAAAAGCGAATGTAGATGGAATCGTCTTCATCACATCTACTGGCGAACGCTCTGCTCCCGGTAACGCGCACCTGCTTCACAGCAGTCTGGACCTGCCAGCCGGGGTATTTGTTCTTGACGTCAATGATGCGTGTACGGGATTCGTTCGAGGACTCAGAGTGGCGACTTCACTCTTGCACGGTGGGGTTGCTAGCCGGGTTCTTCTTGTTCTCTCCGATACCTACTCGAAGCTTTACGGCGAACAAAACCTGAAGGTGTCTCCACTTTTCTCAGATGGCGCCAGTGCACATCTCATTTCAGTAGACCGCCTCTCGACTAAGCCGGCCCAGGCGCAAGAACGCCACTGGAGGATTCTGGGCTCTACCTTCATTTCTGAAGGACGGCACGCAGATGACTTAACCATTAGTCACTCCACTGACAATTTTGAATTCGGCGAACTGACGATGAACGGTGGCGGGGTCTTTAACTTCGTTGTCAAACACTTGAAGTCGTCGATTTCGAAAGCATGCGAGGTTAGCAGCATCGAGCCCAACACAATCGACACGTGGTACGTGCACCAAGGATCACGGGCCGTGGTCGATGCAGTTGAAAAGACGCTTGGGATCACCGACGCCACCCTGTTCCGTGCAGGTGATTACGGAAACGTTGTCGGCAGTGCCCTACCCTTTCAACTGTGGGAAGACACCGCTCACGCTTCAGAGGCGCACCGAATCGGCCTGGCGGCGTTCGGCGTTGGCCTTACTCTTGGCGTGGTAGTTATCGACCAGATTGCAATCGTCTGACGCCAATGTCCGGGGCGACACTCCACGGGCGAACCGGACACCCATCGATTGTTACGAATTGGCGGCCTGCCCATTTTTTCTTCCGGTGCCGTTGCCCTGATGTGCAATAAGGCATACTGGCGGAGACGAAAATCCCCCTGATTGCGAAGGCACACTCGATGAGCGACACAGTCATTCGGCGCAGACACGGACACGTGCTCGAGATCCGACTCAATCGCCCGGAGAAACGGAACTCGGCAACGGTAGAGATGTTGCGCGAACTGTCGCTGGCCTTCGGCGAACTTGATCGCGATCCAGAACTTCGGGTGGGCCTGGTCACGGCCGAGGGCGATCACTTTACTGCAGGGCTCGATTTGGCAGACGTCGGGGCTCAACTTGGCGCGGGCGGCCTCGCCTACGTTCCCGAGGGCGGCCTCGACCCCTGGGGCGTGCAAAGCGACCAGGTTCGCAAACCGGTCGTAGTGGCTGCCAAGGGAACGTGTTACACGCTGGGCATCGAGCTCATTCTGGCCGCCGATATCGCCGTCGCGGCTCGAGGCACCACATTCGCGCAACTCGAGGTGAGTCGGGCAATCCTGCCCTTCGGCGGTGCTACGCTGCGTTTCGCTGCCCGCTGCGGATGGGGAAATGCCATGCGTTGGATGCTGACCGGGGAACAGTTTGACGATGCCGAGGCACTTCGCATCGGGCTCGTTCAGTCAGTCCATG
>CAIWRM010000048.1 GCA_903915075.1 uncultured Microbacteriaceae bacterium | reverse complement strand
TCGGTTCTCGGCGCGGTGACCGTCAACATCGTGGCGAACGACGACGGTCAGTGGTGGGTACTCGGATTCCTCATTGTGGTGGTCTCTATCGACACGGGGGCCTACGCCACGGGGTTACTCTTCGGCAAGCACCTTATGGCCCCGAAGATTAGCCCCAAAAAGACCTGGGAGGGATTTGCCGGCGCGGGCGTTATCTCGCTCATCTCCGGCGGTCTGGTGGTGACGCTCATGCTCGGTCTGCCCCTCTGGTTTACGCCGATCTTTTCGATCCCCATTCTGTTCTCGGCGGTCTGGGGTGACCTCGGGGAGTCTCAACTCAAGCGCATCATCGGCGTCAAAGACATGAGCAACTGGCTCGCGGGTCACGGCGGCTTTCTCGACCGCCTCGATTCGATCCTGCCCACCGCGCTCGTGGTCTACATCATCTACGTCGTCGTTCACGCAGTCTCCTAGCGCTGGTGTGGAGCACTGGTGTGGAGCGCGACTCACGACATTCTTTGAGAGAATGGACTCGTGAACCTCTCTTTCAATCGCGCCACCGGCAATCGTCCCGCCTACGACCCTGTTCAGGTCGAGGAATTCGTTGAGGATGCCCGACGCGCCTACGATGCACCGGCAGGAATGCCGGCAACTCTCACGGCCATGCAGATTCGCCAGGTGTCCTTTGCGCTCAAGCGTGGCGGGTACGACGCAGCCCAGGTCGACGCGGGCTTGGAGCGGCTGGAAATCGCCTTCGCCACAGCCGAACGGGAGGCGGCAATCGCGCGTGACGGCTGGGAGAGCTGGTCGAGCCGCGGTGTTGCCGCCGCCGAAGACCTGAGAGATCGTCTCCTGCGCGGGCCGAAAAACCGATTCCGCAAGGCCAAGGGAGCGGGATACAAGCGGTCCGAGGTCGATGCCTTTAGCGAGCGCGTGCTGGACTACCTGGCCACCGGCGTGGGGCTCACCCTCCCCGACGTGCGACGCGTCACTTTTGCTGCCGCCCGAGGCGGTTACGACGAAGCGCAGGTGGACTATGCGCTTGACGTGCTGATTGACATCATGCTGGCCAAGGGCCACTAGAGGTTTTTCACAATTAAAGGTATATCGGGGTAAACTAATTCCCCGATGGGTAAACACGTCGCAGTAGAGCACGGTTCGCGCCTCGATGCGCGCACCGTTCGTCGTCGTGTTCGCGCCCAGCGGGCGGTCTTTCGGCGCGGCACCACGAAAACCACGCCGCCACTGCTGATGGGCACGATGATTCTCACGCTTGCGCTGATCATGGTGACTGTTGTTGATCCCTACTCGGGTGCCGTGGCATCGCCCTCATTCCGATTTACCTACGATTCGTGGGTCGGCCCCGTGCAATCACTGCGCGCCGGGTCCGCGGCCGTTGCATCAGATCGCGACGACGTGGGCACGGTGGCCGGTATCCCCGGCCTCTTGGGTGTTCCCTCAGCGGGCGTTCCCGATCCCGCGTCAGCCCAGGCCATCGGATACCGCCTGGTGGCGGACCGCGGGTGGGGTGTACAGGAATTCGACTGCTTGGTCTTGCTCTGGAACCGTGAGTCGAACTGGAATGTCTACGCCCTCAACCCCAGCAGTGGCGCCTACGGCATCCCCCAGTCGCTCCCCGCCGAAAAGATGGCCACCGCCGGAGACGATTGGCAGACCAACCCGGTCACGCAGATCACGTGGGGCCTCAACTACATCCAAGCCCGCTACGACACTCCCTGTGCTGCGTGGGCGCACTCCGAAGACGTCAACTGGTACTAGCCCGCCACATCCCGCCTCGTGTGGGCTTTAGGCTTGTCACATGGCCCGTCGCAATCGCCCCTCGCGTCCCGAGGACGACTACGAAGAGATTGACGCCGGCCGGATTCTGGGTGGTTTTCGGCGCACCGAGGTAAAACGTGGTCAGTCGTGGACCGTGCAACCCATCAGCGAAGCGCGTGCCGTGAAGGACTACACCTGTCCCGGGTGTCACAACGTGATCACCGAGGGTGTGGCCCATCTCGCAGTATGGCGCAACGACGGCATCATGGGCGAGAACGTCGACGTTGAAGAGCGCCGCCACTGGCACACGCACTGTTGGAGGATCGGGTGACCGAAGAGATTCGCGGGTCGACCGTGTTGCCCGCTCGCCGCGAAGACATCACGCTGCACACGTCGGATGGGCTCACTCTCGTGGGAGAGTTGGCGTTACCCGCAGAGCGGCCACCCGTGGCGACCATGGTGTGTCTGCATCCGCTGCCCACGGCCGGGGGATTCATGGATTCCCACATCCTGCGTAAAGCGGCGTGGCGTTTGCCGGCGCTCGCGGACATTGCCGTGCTCAGGTTCAACACGCGAGGAACCCGCTCGCCGCGCGGGCAGAGCGAGGGTCAGTTCGACGGTGGCGTTGCCGAGCGGGCCGACGTGGCGGCAGCAATGGATTTTGTGGCGGCGCGCAACCTCCCGCACCCGTGGCTGGTGGGGTGGTCGTTCGGCACCGAGCTCGCGCTCAAGTATGGCCGGGAACACCCCATTGACGGCGCGATCCTGCTCGCTCCGCCGCTGCACCGCGCCACCGATGCCGAGGTCGCCGCGTGGGCCGGCGATGAAAGACGTCTCGTCGCCGTGATTCCCGAGCTCGACGACTTTCTGCGCCCGGCCGAGGCGCGCGAGCGATTCGCTTCTGTGCCCACCCTCGAATTCGTTGAGGTGGAGCAGGGAAAGCACCTGTGGGTGGGAGAAAATCAGACGTTCCGTGTGCTCACGGAGATTGTGGA
>CAIWRM010000047.1 GCA_903915075.1 uncultured Microbacteriaceae bacterium | reverse complement strand
GCGAATAGGCTGAACGCGTGACTGGTTCTCTGCTGGGCGACACCACGGCGCCGCTCGCCGTGCGCATGCGACCGAGGTCACTGAACGAAATCGTTGGTCAAACGGCGCTTCTCATCAGCGGTTCCCCGCTGCGTCAACTTGCCGAGTCCTCCTCGGGAGGGTCATCCGTTATTCTGTGGGGTCCTCCGGGCACTGGCAAGACGTCGCTCGCTTACGCCGTCGCTGCCTCGAGCGATCGGCGATTCATCGAGATGTCCGCGATTACCGCCGGTGTCAAGGATGTTCGCGAGGCCATGACGGCGGCTCAGAACGCGCGGGACCTCTACGGATCGTCAACGCTGCTCTTCCTCGATGAGATTCACAGGTTCACCAAGGCACAGCAAGACGCCCTTCTTCCGGGCGTTGAGAACGGTTGGGTGACCCTCATTGCGGCCACCACAGAGAATCCGTCGTTCAGCGTCATCTCGCCTCTTCTCTCGCGTTCGTTGCTGCTGCGATTGGAACTGCTCACGGATGACGAACTCTCCGGTGTTGTGCGGAACGCCGTGACGGCCAATCACGGCCTGGCGGGCCAGTTCAGTGTTGATGCCGCAGCGATGGAGGCGCTCGTGCGCTTCAGTTCGGGCGATGCGCGGCGAGCGCTGACCGCTCTCGACGCCGCCGCAGCTATTGCGCTCAGCCATGCGGGCGAGGCCACAGCTCCCGTGGCGATTACTGCCGACGACATCTCGCACGCCGTGGATCGGGCTCTCCTGCGCTATGACCGTGACGGCGACGAGCACTACGACGTCATCAGCGCGTTCATCAAATCCATTCGTGGCTCGGATCCCGATGCCGCCCTGCACTATCTCGCGCGCATGATTGAAGCGGGGGAGGATCCGCGCTTTATTGCCCGACGCCTGATTATTTCGGCGGCCGAAGACATCGGTCTGGCCCAACCTCAAGCACTCTCGCTCGCTGTTGCCGCGGCCGACGCGGTCGCCCTCATTGGAATGCCCGAGGGTCGCATCCCGCTCGCCGAAGCAACGGTGTTCCTCGCCACGTGTCCCAAGTCGAATGCCGCCTACACGGGCATCAACGAGGCTTTGGCCGACGTGCGGGAGGGAAAATCGGGTGCGGTGCCCGCCCACCTGCGCGACGCGAGCTATGCCGGCGCCAAGGGTCTTGGTCATGGCGCGGGATACCGGTACCCGCACAGTGACCCCTTGGGAATCGTGCCCCAGCAGTATCTGCCCGATGCCCTGTCTGGCCGAATTTACTACCAACCCACCACCCACGGCCAAGAACGCGAGATTGCCGAGCGTCTCGAGCGCCTTCGCAGCATTCTGCGTGGCGAGTAGCCGACCATCGCTTTTGCCTGCCGAAAAGTGATTGCCTGCGCTCATGCTAGGCTTTTCCTGCCTCATCACCTGTGAATGTGCGGCTGCGGACACAGGCGGATGACATGGCGGGATGTGCCCTGTAGCCGGGCCCCGACGGCAAACCTCTTTCGTGTGGTTTCGACCACGTCATCGTTTTGTTCACTTTTTTTGAAAGGACATCGTGTCTACAAAGTCACGTACCCGCAGTAAGACCCGCCTGTCGCGCGCACTGGGCATTCCCCTCACGCCGAAGGCAGCTAAGTACCTCGAGAAGCGTCCGTATCCTCCGGGGGAGCACGGCCGCACCAAGCGCAAGACTGACTCTGACTACGCCGTGCGTCTACGCGAGAAGCAGCGTCTGCGTGCCCAGTACGGCATTCGTGAAGCACAGCTTAAGCGCGTGTTCCAGGAGGCGCGTCGTGCCGAGGGCCTGACCGGTGAAAACTTGGTTGAGCTTCTTGAGATGCGTCTTGATGCCCTGATCGTGCGTGCGGGAATTGCGCGCACCACTGCCCAGGCTCGTCAGATGGTTGTGCACCGTCACATCCTGGTTGACGGCCAGCTGGTCGATCGCCCGTCGTACCGTCTCAAGCCCGGACAGCTCATCCACGTCAAGGAGCGCTCGGAGGGCATGGAGCCTTTCCAGGTTGCTGCCGCCGGCGGACACGTTGATGTTTTGCCTCCCGTTCCCGGATACCTGGACGTCGAGATTGACAAGCTTCACGCTACTCTCACGCGTCGCCCCAAGCGTGCCGAGGTTCCCGTGACCTGTGACGTGCAGCTCGTTGTGGAGTACTACGCAGCACGCTAGAGGTTTCGTGTGGGCGCGGGGTGTCCCTTCGGGGTGCCCCGCGCTCATGTTTTTTCTGGCCCTAGAATGGTTGTTGTTCGTCTCAATTACGCAGGAGTAGTCATCATGAAGTACATCATCGCCATTCTCGTAGGTGTTGGCCTGGGCTTTCTGGTCGCCCACCGCGTGAGCAAGAGCGAACAGGGTCGCGCCTTCCTGGCCAAGATGGATGCCACAGCCAAGGATTTGTCTGACGCCGTGAGTCAGGGCTATCGCGATCGCGAGAGCCAGTTGCGCGCTCGCTCGCCCCGCGCCTAGGCGCGCGCAACACATGCAGACCGCCGACATACGTCAACGGTGGCTCGACTACTTCGGGTCGCGCGGCCACACGGTTGTTCCCTCAGCCTCTCTCGTGAGTGACGACCCCAGCCTGCTGTTCACGGTTGCCGGCATGGTTCCGTTTATCCCGTACCTCTCGGGTATCGTCCCGCCGCCCTACCCGCGCGCCACGAGCGTTCAGAAGTGCATCCGTACTCTGGACATCGAAGAGGTGGGCAAGACCACCCGACACGGCACGTTCTTTCAGATGAACGGCAACTTCTCGTTTGGCGACTACTTCAAGGCCGAGGCGATTGAGTTTGCCTGGGAATTGCTCACGACTTCCGAGAGCGATGGTGGGTTGGGTTTCCCAGAGAAGGATCTCTGGGTCACCGTTTACGAGGATGACGACGAGGCCATCGCGTTCTGGAAAAAGACTGCTGGACTGCCGGATTCGCGCATTCAGCGCCGTGGCAAGGAAGACAACTACTGGTCAACTGGTCAGCCGGGGCCAGCGGGTCCGTGCTCCGAGATCTACTTCGACCGTGGCCCCAAATACGGTATCGAGGGTGGTCCCGTCGCCGACGAGGATCGCTACATCGAGATCTGGAACCTCGTGTTCATGCAGTATCTCCGCGGCACGGGAACCTCGAAAACAGAATTCGAAATTCTCGGTGAACTGCCCAACAAGAACATCGATACGGGCATGGGCCTCGAGCGCGTTGCCTTCCTCAAGCAGGGGGTAGAGAATCTCTACGAGATTGACCAGGTGCGGCCCGTGCTCGATCGGGCAGCCGAACTGGCCGGTATCACCTATGGAGCCGATCAGGAGTCGGACGTAAGGTTGCGCGTCGTGGCCGACCACGTGCGCTCCGCCCTGATGCTGATGTCTGACGGCGTGAGTGCATCAAACGAAGGCCGCGGCTACATCCTGAGGCGATTGCTTCGTCGCAGCGTGCGCGCCATGCGCTTGCTCGGCGTTGACGCGCCGGTCTTCCCGGAGCTTTTCACCGCATCACGCGACGCCATGGCGTCGGCGTACCCGGAAGTGAAAGACGATTACGCCCGCATCTCTCAGATTGCCTATGGCGAAGAGGCTGCCTTTATCAAGACACTGGCTCAGGGAACGACAATCCTCGACCTCGCT
>CAIWRM010000046.1 GCA_903915075.1 uncultured Microbacteriaceae bacterium | reverse complement strand
CCGAGCGCCCACCACAGCCAAAACGCGGAGAATCCGGAGGCGTAGGCCAGACCACGATAGAGCTGGGCCGTGCGGGTAAACCGAGCGCGCCGAACTCGGGCACGAAGCCGGGCCGACATGTTCGGGCCAATCACACCGTCGCCGGCTGTCAGAACGCGTGCGTCCGGCACCACCGAAACTCGATGTCCGGCCAGGCGTGCTCGGACGCAGAGATCGAGGGCGTCGTCGACCACCGGAAGTCCGGGGTCACACCCGCCCAAGAGTCGGTACACGGGTTCGCGAATGAGCAGACCATTGCCGCCGACGGCCAGCACGTCCGAAACAGTATCGTGCTGGCCTTGGTCGAGCTCGTCACTGACCAACGAGACCGAGCGACCACGCCGAGTCAGGGTCAGACCGTATTCCGCGATGTAGTCGGGACGGTCCCACTCCATCTGCTTGGGGCCCACGATGGCAACCGACGGCGACACCTCGAGAGCGCCCAGGAGACGCTCGAGCGCGGTGGGCGTCGGCGCGCTGTCTTGCCCCAAGAACCACAGCACGTCGTTCTCTCCGCGATCGATCGCGGCTGTTCGGGCTCCGGCCTCGATCGCTTCACCGAAGGGAACGGAACCCGGCATGGTGATGAGTTTGTGCGCGGGGCCTCCCCGTAAATCTGACGCGACCGAACCCCGCGAACCGTTATCGACAACAACGAGCGCATCCGGCTGACGCGTCTGCGAGCTCAGCGCTGTCAGCGTCTGGGAGAGATGTTCCCCGCCCGCGCGGGCAACGAGAATTGCGGTGACTTTGGGGCTCATCGCGACCAGCCTAGGTTGGCTGCCGACACGTATCCGTTAGGCGCGACGACGGAGCTTGCGGCGCTCGCGCTCGCTCAGCCCACCCCAGATACCGAAGCGTTCGTCGTTGGCTAGCGCGTACTCGAGGCATTCACTGCGAACCTCGCACGACGTGCAAATCTTCTTTGCGTCGCGCGTGGAGCCACCCTTTTCCGGAAAAAACGACTCGGGGTCAGTCTGGGCACAGAGAGCGTCCGCCTGCCAGGAGAGCTGACCCTCGTGTTCGGCCTCAAGGGGCCGTGCGCCGGGTACGCCCAACGTCGCGGGGTCGACATGCCAGTTACTCGGGACACCGGATGTGTAGGTCGACATACCGGACCTCCGTCTTTCTTGTGATGAACGACACGCTCGAAACAACCTGTCTGAAGATAATTACACCGTTGTTATTCGCTTGCGTCAAGTCCGATGAGGGGGAAGTTTCAGCGCGGGGTCGAGGGTTTGGCCGAATTCTGAGGCGTTTTACCCCGTTGCGACGACAGCCCGACCACGGCCCGAGAAGGTCAGTGGGAACTCGTGGGCCGACACGTAGAGCGCGTCGCCGCGTTCGATGACGGTGCGTGAGGCAGATCCCACAACGTCGAGCGACCCCTTGAGAGCCAACACAATGCCCGATCCGCCCGCGACAATCGTCGCCGTGGGCTCGGGGGCAGTCACGCTAAACAGCACAAAGTCATCGACGGGCGGATGGAACGCCACGACGCCAGGAGCCTCGTGGGTTGCCGGCCACACCGGAGCTGCCAGCGGTTCCCACGATGCCACCCGCAGAAGTTCGGGAACGTCGACGTGCTTGCCGGTCAGCCCGCCGCGGAGCACGTTGTCACTCGCGGACATAACCTCGATACCCGAACCGCACAGGTAAGCGTGCAGATTTCCGGCACCCAAAAAGAGCGCCTCCCCCGCACGGAGTGTGACGCGATTCAGCAACAGACCGATCAAGATTCCCGGGTCATCACCAAAAGCGTCTGCCAGCCAACGAACCGTTTCCCGTTCGCGAGGATTCCCCTCACTGCCCTCACGTCTTGCGACGTCGACAACACTGCGTGTGAGGTCGACGGCCCGCGCATCCGTGAGGGCGAACGTGACGGCGTCGGCTAACCCGTCCTGAGCGACCCGCAACGCAAAAGCCGTCAGCGCTTGCGCTCCCGCCTCATCTCCCCCCGTCGAGGCCAGGCGCGAAAAATCACCGAGAACGCGGAGGCTCTCGCTCACCGGCCGAAACCCGCTGAGTGCTTCAAAACCATCCGCGAGCGCCATAATCAGTTCGGGCTTGGCAGACGCGTCGCGATAGTTGCGTTCAGGGGCGTCGAGCGGAATGCCCGCAGCGTTCTCACGCGCAAAACCCTCGAGTGCCTGCTCGGTGGTGGGGTGCACCTGAAGCGACAGGGGTTGTGCGGCGGCCAACACTTTGAGCAGAAAGCCCAGCGGAGGTTCACCGCGTCGCGCCAAGTACGTGTCGAGCGTCGTCTGCTCGGATTCCGAGACGCCCGGGCTGATCAGACGGCTCGGACACCCCGGATGTGAACCAAACCATAGTTCTGCCTCAGGCCCACCGGAAGCGTGACGACCTAAAATCTCGGCGATAGCCGTGCGCGAGCCCCACGCGTAGTCGCGTGGCACGTTATCAATGGGCAGAAACATTCTGAGCGCCACGTTAGCCTGAACGCGAGAGAATGCAACGGAGGCGCGAAACGAACAGCGCCACGGATTGAAGGAGATGTCATGACGCTCAGCCAACTCCACGGAGACTTTTTTGGGCTCGAGATGTTGCTCACCGACCAGGAGAAAGACTTCTTGGCGCACCTGCGCACCTATCTCGAGCGGGACGTCAAGCCTCGTGTCAACAGCCTGTGGGAGGCCGCTGAGTTTCCGAAGGACATTGTTGCCGGGCTAGCGGACTGTGGCGTGATGGGGATGGCCTTTCCTGAAACGCGACGGTTCGAGACAAGCGCGGTGTTCCGCGGGTGGGTCGCTCTTGAGCTCGCCCGAGTTGACGCCAGCGTTGCGACGTACGTGGGCGTGAACAACGGTCTGGCGATGGGTTCTATCGGCGAACTCGGTTCGCCCGAGCAGCGTGCCCAGTGGTTGCCGCCGCTCAGCGATGGATCGATGGTGGGCTGTTTTGGTCTCACCGAACCGCTCAGTGGTTCGGATGCCGCCCAGGGCCTGCGCACGACAGCAGAACGTCGTGGCGACGAATGGGTGCTCAACGGCGAGAAGCGCTGGATTGGCAACGGTACCTGGTGCGACGTGTGCGTGGTGTGGGCCAAGGATGTGGCCGACAACAAGGTCAAGGGCTTCATCGTGCCCACCTCAACGCCCGGCTATTCGGCCGAGCGCATCGAGGGCAAGATTTCGCTGCGCATCGTGCAGAATGCCCACATCACACTGAAGGACGTTGTCGTGCCCGAGAGTAACCGCCTGCCCGGCGCCAACTCCTTCGCCGACACGGCCAAGGTCCTCCGGCTCACCCGCGCCGAGGTGGCCTGGGCTGCCGTGGGTGTTGCCGTGGGTGCGTATGAGGCGGCGCGTACCTATGCCCTCGAGCGCGAACAGTTTGGTGTGCCGATTGCCAAGCACCAGCTCGTGCAGCACCACCTCGTGACGGCACTGGGGCTGATTACCTCGGCGCTCACCATGATTCGCGAGCTCTCTCTGATGCAGGACCGTGGCACCATGGGCGACGAGCACGCTGCTCTCGCCAAGGCCGTCACCACCATCAACATGCGCGAGGCCGTGGCGCACTGCCGCGAAGCACTCGGCGGAAACGGCATCGTGCTTGAGTACGACGTGGCCCGATTCTTCGCCGACGCCGAGGCCATCTACAGCTACGAGGGCACGCGTGAGATGAATACGCTCATCGTGGGTCGCGCCGTTACGGGTCACGCGGCATTCGTCTAGCCTTATGGCATGGTGAACAGAGCGCGTCAGAACGCGCACACGGGCCTTGTGGGCCTGACCTTCTTCACGCTGTTTGCCTCCGAAGCATGGCGCAACCTCATCGGATGGTGGGGCTATCTGGCGCTCGGCGTTGTCCTGCTCATCACGTGGCTGGTCATCGTCATTCGCGCACGGCGCTCGCTCTACTGGCGCGCACTCCCGGCCTCATTCGTTGTTTTCCTCGTCTGGAGCGGTCTGAGCATCGCGTGGTCGAACTACACCGGGGCAAGCGCTCTGGGCTGGGGGTCGACCCTGGCCACCGCGTTCGTGGCGTACGCCATTGTGCTCACGACCGACCGTGCCGAACTTGTGCGCGGCCTCGGTTTTGCTCTGCGCTGGATTCTTGCCCTCTCGCTCATTTTCGAGGCTGTCGTGACGTTGATCGTGCGGCATCCCGTTCTTCCCCTGTGGGTCAATTGGGGTACCACCAAAATTCCCGACGCCTTCTACTGGTCTCAAAACAATCTGCTGTCGTTGGGCCCGATCCAGGGAATCGTGGGTAACCGCAACCTGTTGGGATTCATTGCGCTCCTGGCGCTGATCATTTTCTGCGTGCAGTTAGCCGATCGTGCCGTCTGGCGCGGTTCGGGGATCATGTGGATTGTGATTGCGGTGGCCACTCTGGTTCTCACAGGCTCCAGCACGGTGATCGTGGCTCTCGCGGCTGTGGCCCTGGCCGCGGTCACGGCACTGTGGACGCGCGCGCTTCGCCCCTCTCGAAGATGGCCCGTCTACCTCACGGTGGGCGCCGGAGCCGTCGCGGCGCTGGCGACCACCCCGCTGTGGTGGCCGCAGATCACCGCCCTGCTGGGCAGAAGCGCTGATGCCACGGGGCGAGCAGACATCTGGAACGCTGTCTGGGGCCTCATCGTTGAACGACCCGTCGTGGGCTGGGGCTGGATCAGCTACTGGGCCCCCTGGGTGGAACCGTTCAACGATCTCGCCGAGCGCAACGGAGTTCTCTACCTTCAAGCGCACAATGCCTGGCTCGACGTGTGGATGCAGGTGGGCATCATCGGTCTCATCCTTTTCTGCGTGGTCGCGCTGATGGCCCTGTGGCGATCGTGGTTTCTCGCCGTCGATCGTCCGCGCTGGGACCTCGATGAACGCCGCCCCTTTACCGCCCACGCACTCATGCCCCTGCTCCTCCTGGTGGCTCTGCTCGCCCAGAGCATCGCCGAAAGTCGGATGCTCGTGGAGGGCGGTTTCGCGTTGTTTGTTGCCGTGATTGTGGCGGTCAAGATGCCCGCTCGCGGTCTCGGCGAGCGACGATGACGGTGCCCGCGCCGGGGGGCGGGGCAGATACGCTCTACGCATTCTTCTCGCACGCCCGGCTCGCACGGGTCATGAGTGTCACCGTTCTCGCCACCGTTCTGCTCAGCGAGGGCATCCGCCCACTCATCGGTTGGGCCGGGTACATCGGAGTGCTGGCTGCGGAGGCGGTCATCATGACGCTGGTTGTGCTCGCCCGTCGCCGAAGCATCAGCTTCTCTCGCGCCCTTCCGATTTCTCTGGCGGTATTTCTCGTCTGGAGTCTGGCCTCCGTGGGATGGTCCTCCTACGCGCCGCAAACCCTCGCCGGACTGGCCCTGCAGTGGGTTCTCACGTTCCTCGCGCTGGGCGTTGCGGCGACCCGCGACAGCATTCAGGTCATTCGGGCCGTAGGCGCGGCACTGAGAGTGACCCTCGGTATTTCGCTCGGCCTCGAGCTTCTGTCGGGCATCATCGTTCGGGAGCCCTTTTCGGTGTGGGGAATCAGCGGCAACATCGCGTTCGGTGGCCCTATCCAGGGCGTGGACGGATCTCGCAACGCGCTCGCCACAATGGCGGTGATTGCACTCATCACTTTCGCGATCGAGCTGCGCACCAAGTCGATCACCAAGCGCGTAGGGGTCTTCTCGGTGGTGGGGGCAGCAATCGTGGTTCTGCTGACCCAAGCGCCCCTCGCGTGGGCGGCATGTGTGGTGGTCGCCCTCACGGGACTCATCATCTACCTGCTCCGGAGGGTCCGCGACAGCGTGCGGCGCGGGGCGCAATGGGGCGTGGTGGGTGTCGTTGTCCTCGGCGCCGTTCTTGCCTGGGTGTTTCGTGGGCCCCTGATTGTCCTGTTTAGCGCCCAGGGCACCATGATTTTCCGGGTGGAACTATGGCAGCGGGTGTGGCAACTTGTTCAGGTTCAGCCGGTTGTGGGTTGGGGATTCGTGGGCGAGTGGCCAAACCGCAACCTTGTCTTTGGTTACATCAACAGCGGCCTCAGCCAGCCCCACTCGAGCGCGCTCAACAGCTACCTTGACGTTCTTTTCCAGTTGGGGGCGGTGGGCCTCGTGATTCTCTGCGCCCTGCTGGGAATCGCTCTGGTTCGATCGTGGATTTTGGCCACCTGGCGAAAGAGTTCGGTATTCGTGTGGGCGCCGCTCGTTCTGGTCACACTTCTCGTGGCTTCCACGCTCGAGAGCACCCTCCTTGCTGAGTGGGGGTGGCTCATCCTCGTCCTTGTGGTGGCAAGGGCCTCGCGCGAGCTTCCCTGGCGGCGCGACCCGCACAGCGCCGAAGAGGGCGTCGCTCCGTCTCCTGTCTAACGCCTAGACGTCGAGGTGCCGAGAAGTCGAGATGCTGAGCGGCTACTGTTCTGCAGCCGGCGATGCCGGCGGAGGCGGGTAGAGCACGCTTTGCAAATACCCCTGCAGTCCCAGATAATCCGGTGCCAGCGGATCGACGGGCCAAGTGGGGTCGAAGGGCGTGAGTGCGATATGGGCGAGAGGCTGTGATTTCGTTTTCATCCCCAGCTCGACGAAATACCCCAGCATGGTTTGTGGCACGTTGGTCTTGAGAAGGCTGGTCCCGGCGGCGGCGACATCTTGGAACTTCGTCAACACGTTCGCCGGATTTACCTGCGCGAGAAGTGCTTCTTGCAGCTGCTGCTGCCGAACCATGCGGTCGTAGTCGCCGTTGCCCGACCAGCGCGTGCGCACGTACATCACGGCGTGATAGCCGTCAAGTTTCTGCGGGCCGGCTTCAATCCATTCCGGCACGTCTTCTTCGGCGGTGTCCGGTTCGGCGAGGGCGGTGCGCTCGGGAACGTCGATATCGACTCCGCCCAGAGCGTCAATCAGAGTGACGAGAGAAGGCATGTCAATCACGACAAAAAACTGGATTGGTAAGCCTGTGACGCCTGAAGCCGCGTCCATCATGCCAAAGACTCCGGGAGGAACGCCCTCCGTTGCGGCCTGCGGATAGAGGTCCGGATAGTTCACGTTGACGTCGGACATGATTGTGTTGAGACACGCGGATTCCACGCAGTATTCGGCCGAATACTCGGTGTATCCCTCGGGGTAAATCCCGGCCAGGGGCGACGTGGCGGGGAACGGAATGTCGTGCAGGTCGCGCGGCAGTCCAATGATGGTGGCGGCGCCCGTGGTCGCGTCGATGCTGATTACCTGCGTGGTGTCGGAGCGCATGCCCATGTTCTCGGCCTCGCGGTCTGGATCCGTATCGGCTCCGATGACCAAGAAGTTGTAGCGCCCGTTGATGGGCTCAACGCTGGGCCCCGGATTAAAGATTTGGGAAATGGCATCGTTCGCGCTGCCCGTGAGAAAGGCGGCGTACGCGGCGGTCCCCGAAAAGAAAATCATGACAACCGTGGCCAGCGCTGCAATCCAGGCCCGGGCGCGAGGCGCGGTTTTGATGATGCGCACGAGCCGAAGCGTGTCGAGCGTCAGCACCAGCCACAGGATGGCATACCCGACGAGCAGAATCTGTGCGAGGAACAGGATCGGGCCAAACGTTCCCAGCGTGATCAGCGCAGAAGGCCACAGCACCCCCAGCACGACCGCGAGGAGAACGATGGTCCATGCCGTGAACGTGGCACCCATGCCAAAGCGTCCCCAGCGCCGACTGCCGGCAAGCACCTGAGCGGAGCCGGGAAGCAACACATTGAGAACGATGAGCCACCAGGCTCGCCTCGTCATAAAGGTTTGCGAGGCGAGATCGGGAAATCGAAGGGGCTGCTCGAGAGCGGTCATAGTTTCGACTTGAGCGACGCGTTCTTCGTTTCCACAGAATCGGCCAGTTCACGCGCGTGGTCGTGAAGTTTGGCCATCAGCGTGGGATCAGACAGCGCCAAAATCTTGACGGCGATGAGGGCAGCATTTGTGGCGCCGCCAATGGATACCGTGGCGACCGGCACCCCACTGGGCATCTGCACAATGGACAGCAGCGAGTCCAACCCGTCGAGGGTTGAGAGCGGAACGGGAACGCCGATCACGGGGAGCGCTGTCACCGACGCCAGCATGCCAGGAAGGTGAGCAGCGCCGCCGGCGCCCGCGATGATGACCTTGAGCCCGCGGGCTTCGGCCTGTTTGCCGAAGTCCATCATCTTCTCCGGCGTGCGGTGCGCGCTCACGACCTCGACCTCATGGGGTACGCCAAAAGACGTGAGGGTGTCCGCCGCGGCTTTCATGACGGACCAGTCGGAATCTGAACCCATGACTACGGCAACCTGTGCGGTCTGTGACGACATGGGTTAAATGCTAGGTGTCAGTCCTGAAAGAACCCTGCCGCGCCACGCGCTTGGGCAACCGCATCCTCAAGAATGTCTGAGAGCACGGTGACGTGTCCCACCTTGCGTCCGGGTCGCGGAGATTTGCCGTAGAGGTGCACTTTCGCCTCCGCGTGCCTCTCTAGTGCTTGGGGAAGGCGGTCGGCGAGCGCTCCCCGTGCCGGCCCGCCCAGAATGTTCACCATCACGATCGACTCACCGCGCAAGGCGGTGGATCCCAGTGGCAGATCGAGCACCGCACGCAGGTGTTGTTCAAACTGGCTGGTCACCGCGCCTTCGATGGTCCAGTGACCGCTGTTGTGTGGGCGCATCGCCAGTTCGTTGACCAAAATTCGCTCGTCGGTCGTTTCAAACAGCTCGACGGCGAGCACTCCCGTGACATCGAGGCCGGCGGCAATACGCCCGGCGATATCCGCCGCCATTTCCTCGATGGGCCCTTCACCACCGGGAGCGGGAGCAATGACCTCCGCGCACACCCCGTTTGCCTGCACTGTCTCGACCACCGACCACAGGGCCATCTCACCGGAAGGGCGCCGCGCGATTAACTGGGCCAATTCGCGGCGGAACGTGACCGCCTCTTCGAGGAGCATGTCGTCTCCGGCCTCGCACCAGTCGAGCACCTCGGCGCTTGATGAAATGAACCGCACGCCCTTGCCGTCGTAGCCGCCGCGCGCCAGTTTGGCGACGGCGCGACCACCGTGGCTCGCGAGAAAAGTATCCACGTCGCTGCTGGAGCCCGCCCTGGCCCAGTCGGGCTGAGGCACACCCAGGTCTCGCAGTCGCTCGCGCATGGCCAGTTTGTCTTGGGCAAAGCGCAACGCGTGCGGTGCCGGACGGATCACGACACCGGCATCCTCCAGAGCGCTCAAAACGTGAGCGGGAACGTGTTCGTGGTCGAACGTGATCACGTCGCACTCGCGGGCAAAAGCCAGAACAGTGGCCACATCGGTGTAGTCGCCCACTGTTGTGGCGGCTAGTCTCGCTGAGGACTCGTCACTTTCGGCGAGCACCGAGAATTCAAGGCCTAGATTGGTGGCAGCCGGAATCATCATTCGAGCCAACTGGCCTCCGCCAATTACGCCGACGCGCTGAGACATGTCATTCCTTCGCGTGGGTGGGGGCCCACCCCATAGTGTCGATACCGTCCCCTTTATTATCCGCCCCCGTGAGGCCACCAGAGTCACGGGAAACCGGCAGCACGCGCCGGTAGTTTGTCCACACACCTTTTCCTCAAGAGACTCACATGACCAACACCACCGCACACCCCGCCACGACCGGCGGCTTTTTTGCGCGCGCGTGGCGGGGCTTCCTGAGCTATCTCGTCAAGTTCGGTGTTGTGGGGAGCCTGGGTTTTGTTCTCGACATTGCCGTGTTCAACCTGCTCCGCGTGGGTGCGCTCGGCGCCGATCAGTGGTGGGCCACCGCCATCGGCGCCAAAGTGGTGAGCACCTCGTTGGCCATCATTTTCAATTGGCTCGGCAACCGGTTCTGGACTTTCCGCCACGAACGGCACACCCACATTGCGCAGGAGTTCGTAGAGTTCGTCGTTGCCTCGCTTCTCGGCATGGGTGTGAGCCTGGCGTGCCTGTGGGTGTCACACTACGTTTTGGGCTTTACGAGTCTGTTGGCCGACAACATCGCGGGCAACATCATCGGCCTCGGTCTCGGCACCATCGTGAGATTTTTGCTCTACCGCTACTGGGTGTGGAGTCCACGACGCGCCGCCTCGGGAAAGTCATCGTGACCTCTGAGCGCGGTGCCGACACGCTGATTGTGATTCCCACCTACAACGAAGCCGAAACACTGGGCACGACAATCGACCGGGTGCGACAGGCAGCTCCACGCGCCGACATTCTGGTCGTTGACGACAACAGCCCCGACGGCACGGGCACTCTCGCTGACGCCAGTGCCGCCGCAGACCCGCGCGTACACGTTTTGCATCGTCGCCAAAAGTCTGGCCTGGGCGACGCCTATCTCGACGCGTTCGCCTGGGCCCTTGAGCGCCCCTATCTGATCGTGGTGGAAATGGATGCGGATGGCTCGCATCCGGCCGACCGCCTCCCCGCGCTCATCGCGGCCGTCCGACCCGGCGGTGCTGACCTGTCCATCGGCTCCCGGTGGGTGACGGGCGGCTCGGTTGTCAACTGGCCGCGTTCTCGACGTGTCATGAGTCGCGGCGGAAACCTCTACGCACAACGCCTCCTCGGCGTGCGGGTGAAGGATGCCACGGCCGGTTTTCGTGCCTTCCGCGCGGATACGCTGCGGGCCATCGATCTCGAGAACGTGGCATCGCACGGGTACTGCTTTCAGATTGACCTGACGCGACGCGTTTACGAACGCGGCCTTGGCATCACCGAGGTGCCCATCGAATTCCGCGAGCGCGAGCTGGGGCAGTCAAAGATGTCGTCGTCCATCGTCTTCGAGGCGATGAGTCGCGTCACCCTCTGGGGCATCCAGCGGCTCTGGCGCAGACTGACGCGACGAGCAGGCTAGGCAGCGGGCGCCAGGAAATCGTCCCATGCGGGTTGGTGCCGATCGAGCCCGAGTGCGAGCCATGCCGGTCCGGACGGCATGCGTGGCGTGAAGCGCAGGTTCCACCCCAGCTGCGCAAGTGTGCGGTCACCCTTGACGTTATTGCAGCGGAAACAGCACGCCACCAGATTTTCCCAGGATTCTACTCCGCCGCGCGACTTGGGCACCACGTGATCAATGGTGTTCGCTGAGCGCCCACAGTATGCGCAGTGATGGGCGTCGCGGCGCAAAACCCCGCGCCGCGTCAACGGCACTCGGCGCACATAGGGAACACGCACATAACGGCTGAGGATGATGACGCTGGGGCGCTCATAGTCGCCCGTTGTTGACGACACCGGATTTTCGTCGTCCGCCTTGATGATCGTGGCTTTGTTGTTCATGACGAGCACGAGTGCGCGTCGAAATGAGACAACGGCGAGTGGTTCGTATCCGGCGTTGAGAACGAGGGTGCGCATTAGTGGGTCCTTCTGGTCTGGCCTACACGGCATGCAGGCAGTGAACAGCACTGAGCCCTCGTGGGAAAAGCGGCGGTTGACGTGCGGGCACGAGACAAACAAAAAGGCACCGTCGTCATGACGATGCCGGATGTCTCCAGGGCGAGCGAGGTCTCACTGACCCTGCGCATGGATATGAGCCCGCTGAAGCCGTGTCGTATTCCCCGTGGGGCGTGCGCGTGCTCATCCGTGGCCCGGATGGTGCGCGACACTGACATGGCTCCTCCACCGCATTCCCCCACAAGGAATGCTTGAGCCCACGATACGCCCTGCTGACGCGGAGCGCGTTAAGCGAAACGCCGAGAGATTCTTACCGAACGATGAACAGGTGCAGCAGGGCATCCCGCGACGTGACCACGACCCCGCCATCATCGACCGGAGACAGGGTGACGTTCTTGCCTTCCACGCT
>CAIWRM010000045.1 GCA_903915075.1 uncultured Microbacteriaceae bacterium | reverse complement strand
CGTGGTGATTCCCGCGTTGTGGGCGAGTGACGCCACGCGGGTGAACCCGCCGCCGCCCTTGAAATCGATGACGGCAAATCGAAAGTGCTCGGGTGAGTGTGTAGCGGCCATGCTGGCCAGCAGCGCCACAAGCGTCTCGGTCTTACCGCTACCCGTGGCACCGGCCACTAGCATGTGCGGCACGTCGGTGCTGACCTCGCCCCACACCGGTGTCGGACCAGCGAGAGCATCAGTCCATCCCAGAATGCCCCTCACGTGACTGTGCTCGGGTCGCGGATCATGCTCATCGGCGCCGGGAGCATCGTTGCTCAACAACTCGACTCCCCTCAACTCGACCGCCGACATTTCGCCCGTCATCACTTCGCGCAGGTCACTCAGCGTGGGAGACGCGTGGCGAAGAGCGCGGGAGGCCTGGAGTTCGCGTTGGGCGCGGGTAGCGTGCGCCTCGGAGACTTCATCCACCAAAACGGCAACCGCGTCCAATGGCGTGCGCACATCTGTCAACTCCGCCCACCCCCGCTCCCCCAGTGTCAGTAGCAGCGTTGTATTCGCGGGAATCTCTGATCGGTGAGTAGCGTGGCTGATACTGCCAACCTCGGCGCCACTTCCGTTCCAGGCCCGGGTGAGGGTCAGGGCCCGGGCGACACGCTGACGCGCCTCCGGCGGACCCAGAACGCACACGTGTGCGTCGAGAGGAATGAGAACGGGACGTCGGCCCGGATCGAGCCCCACTCGGAAAACGACCGGAGCTGCTGGACCCGCCCCGATGTCACGGGCGGCGGGGCTGTGGTGACCGTGGTCGAGGAGGTCCGCCAGGCTGGCATGTTGCCGGCGCGCCCTGCCGGCCTCCTGCTCGACGTCGTGCGCGCGCTGTTGTTCCGTCTCACGCTGCGCCCGAGTGGCATCCTCGGTTGCCACGCGCTGAGCCGCCCGGCCCTGTCGGCGGGCGTCAGCCAGAGAAGCCACCATGGCCACCGGGCCCATAAGAGCGAAAAGCATCATCGCCGGCGATGACGACACCCACCACATGACCAGAGCAAAGCCGAGCGGAACCAACAGCGAGAACAGCGGGACGGGCGTAACGCGAAGACCAGTTTTTCGGGAAGCCTCATGCGTCATGCATCGAGGTCACCACGTTGCGAGAGCCCGACGCGTCGCCTGTCCACAGGCGCGCAGGCTGCAGCGTGCTCGTTACTGAACGGTGAAGGACTGGTCGCCGATGCCGACCGAGGCTCCCGGCCTCAGAATCACGCGCTCGTGGGGCGCGAGCCGCTCGGCGGCAATTCCCGGCATGCTCACCACGGTGCCGTTGGCACTGTCCAGATCGGTCACCATGAGCCCCTCAGCCAATGCCTCAACCCGCAGGTGCGTTTTGGAGACCGTCTTGGACGGGTCGCTCACCACGATGAGGTGATCCCAGGTTTCGTTGGCCGGGGCCACCGGCATACGACCGATGAGCCCACGACCCACTACTTGAGCTCGCTCACCGGTGCTGAAAACGAGCGTGAACGGAGTGACGACGGCAGCCGGGCTCGCGGCG
>CAIWRM010000044.1 GCA_903915075.1 uncultured Microbacteriaceae bacterium | reverse complement strand
CGTGGTGATTCCCGCGTTGTGGGCGAGTGACGCCACGCGGGTGAACCCGCCGCCGCCCTTGAAATCGATGACGGCAAATCGAAAGTGCTCGGGTGAGTGTGTAGCGGCCATGCTGGCCAGCAGCGCCACAAGCGTCTCGGTTTTGCCGCTGCCCGTGGCACCGGCCACGAGCATGTGCGGCACCTCGCTGCTGAGCTCCCCCCACACCGGCGTCGGACCAGCGAGAGCATCACTCCATCCCAGAACGCCCCTCACATGACTGTGCTCGGTTCGCGGATCAGCCTCATCGGCGCCGGGAGCATCGTTGTTCAACAACTCACCTCCCATCAATTCAAATCGCGACAAGTCGTTCACCGACAATTGGACAGCCGACAATTCGCGCAGGTCACTGAGCGTCGGAGACGCGTGGCGAAGCGCGCGGGAGGCCTGGAGTTCGCGTTGGGCTCGGGCAGCGTGCGCCTCGGAGACTTCATCAACGAGAACCGCAACCGTGTCCAATGGCGTGCGCACATCTGTCAACTCCGCCCACCCCCGCTCCCCCAGGGTCAGCAGCAGAGAGGCGTTTGCCGGAATCTCATCTCGGTGAGTGGCTTCGCTGATACTGCCGACCTCGGCGCCACGGCCGATCCACGCTCGGGTGAGGGTTACGGCGCGCGCCACACGCTGACGCGCCTCCGCCGGACCGAGAACGCAGACGTGGGCGTCGAGGGGAATGAGAACGGGGCGTCGGCCCGGGTCGAGCCCGAGCCGGAAAACAACCGGTGCTGGTGGGCCCACCCCGATGTCTCGGGCGACGGGTCGGTGGTGGCCGTGGTCGAGGAGGTCCGCCAGGCTCGGATGCTGCCGGCGCGCGCTGGCAGCGTCCTGCTCGACGTCGTGCGCGCGCTGCTGCTCATTCTCACGCTGCGCCCGAGTGGCATCCTCGGTGGCGGCGCGCTGGGTGGCCCGGTTCTGTCTCCGCGCATCAGCCAGAGATGCCAACATCGCCACCGGGCCCATGAGAGCAAAAAGCATCATCGCCGGCGATGACGACACCCACCACATGACCAGAGCAAAGCCGAGCGGAACCAACAGCGAGAAGAGCGGGACGGAGGTGGCGCGGAGGCCAGTTTTTCGGGATGCCTCACGCGTCATGCATCGAGGTCACCACGTTGCGCGAGCCCGACGCGTCGCCTGTCCACAGGCACGCTGGCTGGCGCGGGCTCGTTACTGAACGGTGAACGACTGGTCGCCGATGCCCACCGAGGCTCCCGACCGCACAATAACCCGCTCGTGGGGCGCGAGGCGCTCGGCGGCAATTCCCTGCATGCTCACCACGGTGCCGTTGGCGCTGTCGAGATCGGTCACCATGAGCCCCTCGGCCAATGCCTCAACACGCAGGTGGGTTTTGGATACCGTCTTGGACGGGTCACTGACCACGATGAGGTGATCCCAGGTTTCGTTGGCCGGGGCCACCGGCATACGACCGATGAGCCCACGACCCACTACTTGAGCTCGCTCACCGGTGCTGAAAACGAGCGTGAACGGAGTGACGACGGCAGCCGGGCTCGCGGCG
>CAIWRM010000043.1 GCA_903915075.1 uncultured Microbacteriaceae bacterium | reverse complement strand
ATTCGACCGTCGTCGGTAATGACGTTGTCGGAGAGCGGAACATTAAAGTCGCATCGCACCAGGACCTTCTTGCCGTGAAGGTCACCGAGAGAATCGAGAGTGCGAAGCGTCATGGTGCTACAGTCGCTCCGCGACAAACTCGGTGAGGTCAACGAGGCGATTACTGTAGCCCCATTCATTGTCGTACCAGCTGGACAACTTCACCTGATTGCCGAGCACGCGCAGCAAACCGGCGTCGAACACTGACGAGTGCGGGTCGGAGACGATGTCACTCGAAACAATCTCGTCGTCGGTGTACCTCAGAATGCCCGCAAGACCACCGTCGGCTGCCTGCTTGTAAGCACTCAGAATCTCCTGCCGAGTCGCAGGTCGTTCCATTTCGACCGTGAGGTCGGTGATCGAGCCAGTGGGAACAGGTACGCGGAGCGCAAAACCATCCAATTTGCCCTTGAGCTCGGGAAGCACGAGTCCAATGGCCTTAGCGGCTCCCGTTGTCGACGGCACAATATTGAGGGCGGCTGCGCGGGCACGACGTAGGTCGGCGTGGGGGCCGTCCTGAAGATTCTGGTCGGCAGTGTAGGCGTGCACGGTGGTCATGAGACCCGACTTGATTCCAAAATTGTCGTTGAACACCTTGGCCAGCGGAGCCAGACAGTTGGTCGTACAGGATGCGTTCGAAATGATGTGGTGTGCATCGGGTTCGTAGAGGTGGTTATTGACGCCCATCACGAAAGTGGCGTCCTCCCCGGTGGCCGGTGCCGAAATGAGGACTTTCTTCGCTCCGGCAGCAATGTGCTTGCCAGCATCCTTGGCATTCGTAAAGCGTCCCGTGGATTCGATCACGATGTCCACGCCGACCGACCGCCACGGAAGATTTCCGGGCTCGCGCTCCGCAAACACGGTGATGTGCTTTCCGTCAACAATGATGCCACTCTCGTCGTAGCTCACCTCGGCGTCGAGTCGACCCGTGATGGAGTCGTACTTCAGCAGATGGGCAAGTACCTTGTTCTCGGTGAGGTCGTTCACCGCGACAATGTCGATGTCTGCTCCTTGGGCCAGAGCGGCTCGAAAGTAGTTGCGGCCGATGCGACCAAACCCATTAATTCCAACCTTAACCGTCAATTGCGTCTCCAATTTTCTGTTATGAATCCCGTTCGCGCCGTCTCAAGGGTTATCGCGAACGGCTTGGTTTAGAAGAGCAGTGATGCACTCCCATGTTTGTGTGCTGCGCTAAATCGGGCAGACACGTCTGCCCAGTTAACGATGTTCCAGAACGCCGTAACGTAGTCGGCCTTGACGTTCTTGTAGTCGAGGTAAAACGCGTGCTCCCACATGTCCAGCGTGAGGAGCGGGATGCTGGCTGCAGCAATGTTTGACTGCTGATCGAACAGCTGCTCGATGATGAGTCGCTTACCCACGACGTCGTAGGCGAGGAAAGCCCAGCCCGAGCCCTGAATGCCCATTGCTGTTGCGGTGAAGTGAGCCTGGAACTTGTCGAAGTTGCCGAAGTACTCGTCGATCGCGACAGCCAATTCACCCTCCGGGCGTCCACCTGCTTGTGGCGCAAGGTTCTTCCAGAAGATGGAGTGGTTTGTGTGTCCTCCGAGGTGAAAAGCAAGGTCCTTTTCGAGGCGGTTGATGTTCGCAAAATCGTTTGCGTCGCGAGCCTCAGCGAGTTTGTCGAGTGTGGTGTTGGCACCGGCCACGTAGGCGGCGTGGTGCTTACTGTGGTGCAGCTCCATGATGGTGGCACTGATGTGAGGCGCCAGGGCCGAGTAGTCGTAATCGAGCTCGGGCAGAACGTAAATAGGCACAGTTTGCTCCTTGGATGACGCGCGCGATAAAGCGCTAAACGACGGTGCTTTCGGGTTCTAGTCTATGGGACGCCGCCGAGCTACCCGACATCGAGGTCGTCAGGGAGGTTGGCGTCCGTCGACGGTATGCCGAGATCTTTTGCGGTCTTGTCTGCCAAAGCCAACAGTCGTCGAATGCGACCCGCCACCGCGTCTTTCGTCATCGGAGGATCGGCGAAGTGCCCCAGTTCATCGAGTGAGGCCTCTCGATGGTCAAGCCGAAGCCGGCCCGCATACATCAGGTGCTGAGGGATGTCGTCGCCCAGGATCTCGAGTGCCCGTTCGACACGAGCGCACGCGGCAACGGCGGCCTGAGCGCTGCGACGCAGGTTAGCGTCATCAAAGTTCACGAGACGATTGGCCGTGGCCCGCACCTCGCGTCGTGTGCGCAACTGTTCCCAGAGCCCGATGCTCGCCGTCGCGCCCATGAGCGAGAGAAGAGAGGAAATAGCGTCGTCTTCGCGAACAACGACTCGGTGAACTCCTCGCACCTCGCGGGCCTTGGCGGACACCGCGAGCCGGTGAGCGGCTCCCACGAGAGCCATTGCGGCCTCGTTTGTCGGCGCAACAACGTCGATAGCGGCTTGACGACCAGGGTCGGTGAGAGCTCCGGCGGCGAGAAATGCTCCACGCCAGACGGCTGCCAGCTCATCAAGGTTTCCCGTGGTCAGTCTGTTGGGGAGACCCCGAATTGGCCGGCGACGCGCGTCGAGAAGGCCCGTTTGTCGGGCCAGCGTCTCACCCTGCTCAACCACCCGAACCGTGAAGGTGGGCTCGCCGGATGCCACAGGGGCGAGACGACCCTCACTGGGTAGGCCGTAAATCTCTGAGATGTCCCGACGCACGCGCGTGGCCAGCTCCTGGTTATCGAGCTCTACCTCTACGGCGATGCGACCGGAAATGGTGTGGAGTCCGCCGGCAAAGCGCAACAGAGAACTGAGCTCCATCGCCCGCAGCGGAATTGAGGAACCCACGACGGCCCGGAGCTCCCCTTTTACGGCAGCGGTGAGATTTGTTGATGACATGGACACCTCTACTACTCGCGACCCAGGTCACGATGCCTAACGCTGACGTCGAGGCCGGGGACATCCCGCAGCATCGCTGAAATTGATTCTACGAGAGCAACCGATCGATGTTTTCCGCCCGTGCAGCCTATGGCGAGCGTGACGTGCTTCTTGTTCTCGCGTCGAAAACCAGCCCACACGGGCACGAGCGCGCGCGTGTAGTTCTCGAGGAACTCCGAGGCACCGGCACTAGACATGACGAAATCAGAAACCGCCTGATCTTGCCCGTTCTGTGCCCCCAACTCAGGCTCCCAGAACGGATTGGGCAAGAAGCGCGCGTCGGCCATGATGTCAACGTCGGTCGGGGTTCCATACTTGTAACCGAAACTCTGCACCGTGACGCGGAGGTTGGACTGATCGGCGGTTGAGAACATCTGAGCCACTGTGGTGGAGAGCTGATGGATGTTCTTGTCTGTCGTATCGATGATGACATCGGCATACTCTCGGACATCGGCCAGTCGTATCCGCTCCGCCTCGATGCCGTCGAGAATCGTGCCGTCACCCTGAAGGGGATGCGGTCGACGAACAGACTCGAACCGTGTCACGAGAGAGGCGTCGGTGGCATCGAGAAACACGACGCTCACATCGGTGCCGGCCCTGAGCGACGCAACGATGTCTTTGAGGTCGGCAAAAAACGATCCACTGCGCACGTCAAACACTGCGGCAATCCGCGGCATGTTTGACCCGGCAGCAGAAGCCAACTCAATGAGGGGGCGCAACATCGAGGGAGGCAGGTTGTCGACAACATACCAGCCCATGTCCTCTAACGACTTCGCGGCCGTGGAACGACCCGCTCCGGACATACCGGTGAGGATGAGGAGCTCTTGAGGGGTATCAGGCATGTCGTTTCACATTGTTTTGGCGGCTTGCGCCCCTAGCCTACCGCGGGAGCCTCATCGGTTTTCAGGGTTTGGAAGACTGCTTTCGCAAGTTGAGGGGTGATGCCCGCGACGCTACTCAGGTCGTCAACGCCAGCGGCCTTCAACTGCGCAACAGACCCAAAGTGCCTAAGGAGGGCTGCGGCCTTCTTGTCGCCCAGTCCGGCAACAGAAGTGAGCACCGTCGAAATGTCGCGTCTACGCCGTTGACGCTGAAAAGTGATGGCGAAGCGATGAGCTTCGTCGCGAATACGCTGCACCATGAAGAGAGCTTCAGACACTCGCGGCAAGATGACGGGAAAATCCCCGCCGGGAAGCCAGAGTTCTTCAAGCCGCTTGGCGATTCCCACAACGGGAATGTTGATGCCCTCGCGCGCAAGCACCGCCTGCGCTGCGTTTACCTGAGGGAGCCCTCCGTCCACGATGAACAAGCCCGGCGGGTAGGCAAACGATGACTTCTCGCCCTCAACAGGTGTGTGAGCGAGGTAGGCAACGCGTCGCGTCAGCACCTGGGCCATGGCGTCGGTATCGTCACGAGCGTCAGCGAGAGCAAACTTTCGGTAGTGCGCCTTGCGCGGTAATCCATCCTCAAAGACCACCATTGAGGCAACGATTTCAGTGCCCTGGAGGTGGCTGATGTCAAAACACTCGATGCGCAGCGGTGGCTCGCTCAACCCGATGGCGTCCTGAATGTCAGCGAGGGCTTGACTGCGGGTACTGAAGTCATTCAGCCGTCGGTTCTTGTATTGAATGAGCTGCTCACCTGCGTTCATGACGACGGTGTCGAGCAGACGGCGAGCTTCGCCACGCTGAGCAACGGTGAGCCGCACGGCAGCCGCCCGCGGTTTAGCCAGCAGACTCCGTCGGCGTTCCGTCAGCCACTGGTTCAAAGCCGGGGCATCCTCGGGAAGTTCCGGCAGAATCACCACGGGAGCCGGAATTTCGTCATCCACAAATGCCTGCCGAATGATGCTGTCGACGAGGTCAGAGCTGGTGACATCCAGCTCGGTGTCTACCGTCCACGCACGCACACCGCGAACTCGTCCACCTCGAACCATGAACTGTTGCACGGTGGCACTCAGGTCGTCGCGCGCAAAACCGAACACGTCAGCATCAAGGTCCTCGGTGAGAACGACCGCGCTCTTTGCCGCAACCGTGGTGAGGGCGTCGAGATTGTCGCGATAACGTGCTGCCGTCTCATAGTCTTGCGCGGCACTAGCCTCAAGCATTCGTTCGCGCATGTTTGTCGTAAACGTTTCGTTGTCACCGCCCATGAATGAGGCGAGCTCGTGTGCGATTGACGCGTGCTCAGCGGGCGTGACGCGACCAACACATGGCGCCGCGCAGCGCCCAATGTCTCCGAGCAGACAGGGTCGATTCGTCTTGTGTGCACGGGCATAGACGCTGTCTGAACACGTTCTGACGGGAAAGGGCTTGAGCAAGAGATCGAGACTCTCTCGAATCGCCCAGGTCTTGGTGAACGGCCCAAAGTAGGTGGCCCGAGGAATGTTGCGACGCCTCGTCACGACCACTCGTGGAATAACGTCTCCGAGTGTGATGGCCAGATAGGGATATGACTTGTCGTCGGTGAACTGAACGTTGAACGGCGGATCGAACTCTTTGATCCACGTGAACTCGAGTTGCAGCGCCTCGAACTCGCTCTTGACCACCGTCCACGTGACATCGGCGGCTGACGTCACCATTCGGCGGGTGCGGTTGTGTAGCGAGGCGAGTGGCGCAAAGTACGACGTCAGGCGCGCCCGAAGGTTTTTCGCCTTTCCCACATAGAGCACGCGCCCGTTGGAATCGAGAAATCGATAAACCCCCGGCTGTGTCGGGATGTCGCCCGTGGGGGGTCGAAAGGAAAGTTCGTTGGCCATGGTCAGCGCTTGCGGTCGAATACCTCGCGCAGAAAGACTGCTGTGTGACTCTGCGATGAGCGGGCAACATCCTCCGGGGTGCCGGTGGCCAGAACCAAGCCGCCGCCCGAGCCGCCCTCCGGCCCGAGGTCGATGACCCAATCAGCGGACTTGATGACATCGAGGTTGTGTTCGATGACGATGACGGAGTTCCCCTTTTCCACAAGTGACTGCAGCACGATGAGGAGTTTGCGCACATCCTCGAAGTGCAGGCCCGTTGTGGGTTCGTCGAGCACGTACACCGTGCGACCGTTCGATCGCCGCTGCAGCTCGGTGGACAGCTTGACGCGCTGTGCCTCGCCCCCCGAGAGCGTCGTGGCGCTCTGACCGAGACGCACATATCCGAGCCCCACGTCTACCAGCGTCTTCAAGTAGCGATGGATGGCTGAAATCGGCTCGAAGAACTCGGCAGCCTCACTAATGGGCATGTCCAGAACCTCAGAAATGTTCTTGCCCTTGTAGCGAACCTGGAGCGTCTCACGGTTGTAGCGGGCTCCGTGACACACTTCACAATCGACGTAAACGTCGGGCAGAAAGTTCATCTCAATCTTGATGGTGCCGTCACCCGAGCACGCTTCACAGCGTCCGCCTTTGACGTTGAAGCTGAATCGACCCTGCTGATAGCCGCGCAATTTAGACTCGGCAGTCTCGGCGAACAGGGCCCGAATCTTGTCAAAGACGCCGGTGTACGTTGCCGGATTCGATCGCGGAGTTCTACCAATGGGTGCTTGGTCGACGTGCACCACCTTGTCGAGCTGATCGATGCCCGTGATGCGCTTGTGCTTTGACGGCACGGATCGCGCACCGTTGAGTGTGTTTGCCAATGACCTGTAGAGGATGTCGTTGACCAGCGAAGATTTACCCGAGCCCGAGACGCCAGTAACTGCAGTGAAGACACCGAGCGGAAAATCCACGTCAATACTCTGAAGGTTGTTCGCCGCTGCGCCCTCCACGCGAAGAACAAGAGCCGGGTCAACGGTGCGCCTGGCCTCGGGAACAGCGATTGAGATGCGGCCAGAAAGGTAGTCGGCTGTGAGCGACCGCTTATTGGGAAGGAGATCGGCCACGCTGCCCGAATGGACCACCTCTCCCCCGTGCGTGCCTGCGCCCGGTCCGATGTCGACGATCCAGTCGGCAGTGTGAATCGTGTCTTCGTCATGCTCGACGACGATGAGGGTATTGCCGAGGTCGCGCAGTTTGAGCAGCGTGTCGATGAGGCGACGGTTATCACGCTGGTGCAGTCCGATGCTCGGTTCATCGAGCACATACAGCACGCCCGTGAGACCGCTACCAATCTGGGTCGCTAGCCGAATTCGCTGCGCCTCCCCGCCCGAGAGACTGCCGGCCGCTCGGCCCAGCGTGAGATACGTGAGCCCCACTTCAACGAGGAACGCGAGTCGGGCCCGAATCTCTCGAAGAACCTGGGCAGCGATGTGCGCGTCGCGTTCGCTGAGTGAGATGTCGTTCATGAACGCTTGAGCATCCGCCAACGACAATTCGGTGATGTCGGAGATGGAACGGTCGGCAACGCGCACCGCGAGAACCTCGGGACGCAGACGCTTACCGGAACACTCGAGGCACGGCACTTCGCGCAGGAACTCCGACCACCGGGCTCGTTGCACATCGGTCTCAGCCTGCATGTACTGGCGCTCGATGTAGGGAATGACCCCTTCGAAGCCGGAGCTGTAGGCGACTTCGCGTCCGTATCGGTTCTTCCAGCGGACCTTGACGTTGAAGTCATTGCCAGTCAGAACAGCTTGGCGAATCTCGTCAGGCAGTTCTCGCCACGGAGTGTCAAGGTCAAAGTCGAGGTCGCGCGCGAGTCCGTTGAGCAATTTCTCGTAGTAGTTGTAAAGACTCTTGCCCTGAGATGACCACGGAATGATCACGCCGTCGGCCAGGCTCAGCTCATCGTCACCAATGAGCAAATCCTCGTCAACCGACATCCGTGTGCCGAGGCCTGAGCACGCCGGGCATGCACCAAAGGGAGAGTTGAAACTGAAGGTACGGGGTTCAATTTCGGTCACCGCAATGTCGTGACCGTTGGGGCACGACAGCTTCTCGGAGAAGTTCTGCCATGCGGACTCACCCTCTCGGTCGACGTAGTTGATCACCACAACACCGCTCGTGAGTTTCAAGGCCGTTTCGAGGGAGTCGGTGAGGCGCCCCAAGGTGTCGGGACCGGCGACAAGTCGGTCGACAATGACCGAAATATCGTGCTTGTAGGATTTCTTCAGGATCGGCGGCTCTGTGAGACTAATCTGCTCACCGTCAACCAAAGCTCGGGCATAGCCGGCACTGGCCAACTCTGCGAACAGATCGACAAACTCGCCCTTCTTCGCACTGACAACCGGCGCGACAACGAGATAGCGCGTTCCCTCATCGAGTTCCATGAGGTGATCGGCAATCTGCTGGACAGACTGCGACTGAATGGCCGCGTCACACTCGGGACAGTGCGGTACACCGATGCGCGCCCACAGCAGACGCATGTAGTCGTAAATCTCGGTGATTGTTCCGACCGTTGACCGTGGGTTTCGGTTTGTCGATTTTTGATCGATGGAGACTGCGGGCGAGAGGCCCTCGATGAAGTCAACGTCTGGTCGGTCCACCTGACCAAGAAATTGGCGCGCGTACGCCGACAGGGATTCCACATAGCGACGCTGTCCCTCGGCGAAGATTGTGTCGAAGGCCAGCGAAGATTTTCCCGAGCCCGAGAGTCCGGTGAACACGACAAGAGCATCACGTGGAATCTCTACGTTCACGTTCTTTAGGTTGTGAACGCGCGCACCCGAAACGCTCAGTGTGTTACGACCAACGGGACTCATGCTTCGAGTCTACGAGCCGAAAGGAGCTTGACCGACGCCCACCAACGTGCAACGAACTTGCGTCACGCCCTAGTCGTGACCGGCAGTGCGAATCGCCCTGAGGTCACGCTTGACCTCGGACAGTTCGTCGCGCAGGCGGGCAGCCAGCTCGAACTTGAGTTCGGCCGCTGCCAGGAGCATCTGCTCGTTGAGCTCCGACACGAGCTGTTCGAGGGCATCAACGCCCTCTCCCGCAATCCTGGGTAATCCGCCTCTGTCTCGTTGTCCCGATCCCGGCTTCTTGCGGCGTCGCTCGAGGTCGCTCATGAGTTCTGCGGTGTCAGCTTCTTCCCGCGCCAGCATGACCGTGATGTCGGCAATCTTCTTCTTGAGGGGCTGGGGATCGATTCCGTGCTCAAGGTTGTAGGCCACTTGACGCTCGCGACGGCGATTGGTCTCATCAATGGCCTCGGCCATCGACCGCGTAACGGTGTCGGCATACATGTGTACCTCACCCGAAATGTTTCGGGCCGCGCGACCAATGGTCTGAATGAGGGACGTGGCAGAACGCAGGAAGCCCTCCTTGTCGGCGTCCAGGATGCTCACCAGAGACACCTCGGGGAGGTCGAGGCCCTCGCGCAGAAGATTAATGCCGACGAGCACGTCGTAGACGCCCTGACGGAGCTCAGTGAGAAGTTCGACTCGACGCAGAGTGTCAACGTCAGAGTGCAGATAGCGAACACGCACGCCCGCTTCTTCCAAGAACGCGGTGAGCTCTTCCGCCATCTTCTTGGTGAGAGTGGTCACCAATACTCGTTCGTCGCGACCCGCGCGAACGCGAATCTCCTCGAGCAGGTCATCGATCTGTCCTTTCGACGGCTTCACCACCACGTGTGGATCAACGAGCCCGGTGGGACGAATAATCTGCTCAACTATTCCGTCGGCAATGCCCATCTCGTACTTTCCGGGCGTGGCCGAAAGATAGACGGTTTGGCCCGTACGTTCGGAAAACTCATCGAACCGCAGGGGACGATTGTCGAGCGCACTGGGCAGGCGAAAACCGTGCTCCACGAGCGTGCGCTTGCGCGAGGCATCCCCCTCCGACATCCCGCCCAATTGCGGAACAGTCACGTGCGACTCATCAATCACGCACAGGAAGTCGTCGGGAAAGTAGTCGAGAAGACACGTTGGCGGCTGCCCCGGCTCGCGCGCCTCAATGTGTCGAGAATAGTTCTCAATGCCCGAGCAGAATCCGATCTGCTGCATCATCTCGATGTCGAAGGTGGTGCGCATGCGCAAGCGCTGAGCTTCGAGCAACTTTCCTGCGCGCTCGAACTCGGCGAGCCGCTCATCGAGTTCACTCGTGATTGTGCCGATGGCTCGGGTGAGAGTCTCGGGACTCGCCACGTATTGAGTTGCGGGAAAGACGGCAATCGATTGGTGGCGTTCAATGATGTCGGCCGTCAGCGGATGCAGCGTGTACAGCGCTTCGATCTCGTCTCCAAAGAGTTCGATGCGAATAGCAAACTCCTCGTATACGGGGATAATTTCGATCGTGTCGCCCCGCACTCGAAAGTTTCCGCGCGAGAAATCCACGTCGTTTCGGGCGTACTGCATGTTGACGAACGCACGCGCAATCGTGTCACGACCAATGCGTTGCCCGACCTCTAGGGGCAGCATGGCATTGAGGTACTCCTCCGGCGCACCCAGTCCGTAGATGCACGAAACCGTGCTCACCACCACGACGTCCCGTCGACTCAACAGAGACGTGGTCGTTGAGTGGCGAAGACGTTCAACCTCGGCGTTAATGCTGGAGTCCTTCTCAATGAAGGTGTCGGTCTGAGGAACGTAGGCTTCCGGCTGGTAATAGTCGTAGTACGAGACGAAGTACTCGACGGCATTGTTAGGCATAAGCTCGCGGAACTCACTCGCGAGCTGAGCCGCCAATGTTTTGTTGTGGGCGAGTATCAGTGTCGGTCGCTGCAACTCTTCAACGAGCCAGGCTGTCGTGGCCGACTTACCCGTACCCGTGGCTCCCAACAGCACGACATCCGTCTCACCCGCGCGCAAACGCGAAGCGAGCTGGGCAATAGCAGCCGGTTGATCCCCACTGGGAACGTAGTCGCTGACAACCTTGAACGGATTGTTCGCTCGTGTTGCCTGCATGAATCACAGTCTACGGACGTGTCGAGCGGCAGTCCTCTCGTGGATGCTGCACACGCTCGTTCCTCTCGGCCCTTAACTACCCGACAACGCAAGAAGCTTTTCGTAGACGCTCTGCACCTCACGTCGCGTCTCCTCCAGACTTGTCTCGGTTGACACCACAAAATCGGCAACGGCACGACGTTGTTCGTTAGTTGCCTGCGCCGCCACGCGGGACGCAGCTTCATCTTGCGTCAATCCGCGCTCAGTCGTGAGCCTGTGAAGGCGAAGGTCATCAGATGCCTCGACAACGACAACTGCGTCAAATTCGGCCTTCCTCCCCGCTTCGACAAGAAGCGGAACGTCATAGACGATGATGCCACCGGGATTCTTCTCTGCGGCAGCCGCGAACGCCTCGGCTGACAACCTGGCCACCTCGGGATGAACAATGGCCTCGAGTCGACGTCGCGCCCCCTCGTCATCAAAGATGATTCGTCCCAGAGCGGGACGATCGAGAACGCCATCGGCAGTGAGGATCTGTGACCCAAACTCGTGGACCACAGCGGCAAGCCCGGGTGATCCAGTAGCTACGGCCTCTCGGGCCAATAAGTCTGCATCGACGATGGTCGCGCCACAGTCTGCGAGCATTTTGGCAACCGTGGACTTTCCCGCTGCGATTCCGCCGGTGAGTGCAACCAACATGGTTCCAGCCTAGAGCGCAGGTGCCCTGACACAGACGAAGCGAGGGGCGCCACACGGACGCCCCTCGCTTACTTCTGGTGTGTCTTAGCTGTCGGCGAGCTTGTCGCGAAGCGCGGCAAGAGACTCGTCGTCTGCGAGCGTACCCGCTGATTCAGCATCGCTCGAGTACGAGCCGGAGGACTCTGCGGACGACGAGGGAGCCGACTCAACAACCTTGGCCTCTGCTTCGGCCATGGCCTTGACCTGAGTCTTGTGCAGCTCCCAACGAGCTTGGGCTGCAGCGTAGTCCTGCTCCCACTTCTCGCGCTGAGTCTCGAACCCGTCGCGCCACTCGTTCGTCTCGGGATCGAATCCATCCGGGTACTTGTAGTTGCCCTTCTCGTCATACTCGGTGAGCATTCCGTAGAGCGCCGGGTCGAACTCGGTGCCTTCTGAATCGACGCCCTCGTTAGCCTGCTTGAGGCTCAGCGAGATGCGGCGACGCTCGAGGTCGATGTCAATCACCTTGACGAACACATCGTCGCCCACGGAGACGACCTGTTCGGCGAGTTCGATGTGCTTGCCCGAAAGCTCGGAAATGTGCACGAGGCCCTCAATGCCGTCCGCAACGCGAACGAAAGCGCCGAACGGAACGAGCTTGGTGACCTTACCCGGTGCAACCTGTCCAATAGCGTGCGTGCGCGCGAAGACCTGCCAGGGGTCTTCCTGAGTCGACTTGAGCGAGAGCGATACACGCTCGCGGTCCATGTCGACCTCAAGAATCTCGACGGTAACTTCTGTGCCGACCTCGACAACCTCGCTGGCGTGCTCAATGTGCTTCCAGCTCAGTTCGGAGACGTGCACAAGACCGTCGACGCCGCCGAGGTCTACGAAGGCACCAAAGTTGACGATAGACGAGACAACACCCTTGCGGATCTGGCCCTTCTGAAGGTTCGTGAGGAACGAGCTACGGCTTTCGGACTGTGTCTGCTCGAGCAGCGCACGACGCGACAGAACAACGTTGTTGCGGTTCTTGTCGAGCTCGAGGATCTTGGCCTCAACCTCTTGACCGAGGTACGGGGTGAGGTCGCGCACACGACGCAGCTCGATGAGCGAAGCGGGAAGGAAGCCACGAAGACCAATGTCCACGATGAGGCCACCCTTGACGACCTCGATGACCGTACCGGTGACGACGCCGTCGGTGTCGCGAACCTTTTCGACGTCACCCCACGCACGCTCATACTGAGCGCGCTTCTTAGAAAGAATCAGGCGTCCTTCTTTGTCTTCCTTCTGAAGGACGAGGGCCTCAACAACATCGCCGACCTTGACCACGTCATTGGGGTCGACATCGTGCTTGATGCTGAGTTCGCGGGAGGGAATAACACCCTCGGTCTTGTAACCGACGTCGAGAAGAACCTCGTCACGATCGATTTTGACAACGGTTCCTTCAATGAGGTCTCCGTCGTTGAAAAACTTGAGCGTCTTTTCGACTGCGGCGAGAAAATCCTCAGCAGATCCAATGTCGTTAATGGCGACCTGCTTGCTCGCCTGGGTCGTTGCGGATGTCATGTAGGTGGTGCTCCTAGTGGGACAAAATCAGGCCTCGTACTTTCCGAACCGGGGGCTCGGCAGAACGAGGCAAACGGATACAGCGCACAGTTGTGCTAGAAATATCCTACCTTCCGGGGCCGTACCGCCCAAAACGTCCCGTCCCAACGCCGCACCGCACGGCTCCATCGCATGGCTCCATCGCACCGGCGCATCAGTCGCGAGTGGTCAGGACTAGTGCGCCGCCTCGTTCCACGTGCGACCGCGACCCACCTGCACGTCGAGGGGAACAGACAGTGTCGCGGCAGAACTCATGTGATATGTGACGAGTTCCTGGACTCGGTCAACTTCGGATGTGGTGACCTCGAGCAGCAATTCGTCATGCACCTGCATGAGAAGTCGTGAGGTCAAGCCCTCGGCGATGAGCTGTTGCTCGATGCGATTCATGGCGAGTTTCATGATGTCGGCCGCGGTGCCCTGCATCGGCGCATTGAGCGCCTGTCGTTCGGCGTTGGCACGAAGAATGTGGTTGGGGCTGGTCAGATCGGGGAAGGGACGCCGCCGCCCAAAGAGAGTCTCGGTGTATCCGCGCTCTCGTGCCTCGTCGACCACAGACCGCAGGTAGTCGCGCACTCCTCCGAAACGCTCGAAGTAATCGCCCATGAGCGTTTTTGCCTCTTTGTTGTCGATGCGCAACTGCCGCGCCAGACCAAAGGCCGAAAGCCCGTACGCAAGGCCGTAACTCATCGCCTTCACCTTCGTGCGCATCTCGGAAGTCACGTCTGCCGGATCGACGCCAAAAATGCGGGCACCCACAAAACGGTGCAGATCTTCGCCTGCGGTAAAGGCTTCAATGAGGCCGGCATCCTGGGAGAAGTGCGCCATGATGCGCATCTCGATCTGGCTGTAGTCGGCGGTCAGGATGGCGTCGTAGCCCTCCCCTGCCTGGAATGCGTCGCGAATCTCCCGACCGTCGGCAGAACGCACAGGGATGTTCTGCAGATTCGGACTTGCACTACTGAGACGTCCGGTGCTCGTACCGGTTTGCACGTAAGACGTGTGGATGCGATTGTCCGGCGCAATCGACGCAGTGAGCGTCTCCACCATCTGCTTCAGCTTCGTGGTTTCGCGATACCCCATCAGTGCGTCAAGGAAGGGATGAGGATTGCTGATCTGCAGGTCGGCAAGAGCTGCCGCGTCAGTGGTGAACCCTGTCTTCATCTTCTTGGTGGGTGGCATGGCCAACTGGGTGAAGAGCACGTCTTGCAACTGCTTGGGCGACGACAGATTCACCTCACGCCCGATGATCTCAAAAGCGGTGTCTTGAAAAGTCTGGGCACGGCCGGCGAGGTCGTTGCCCAATGCGGTCAGTCGCTCGCGGCTCACCGAAACTCCACGAGTTTCCATCGCTGCCAGTGCTCGGGCGGTGGGCAACTCGATGTCACCCAGCAGGCCAAGCTCCGTGGCCGTCATGCGCTCGCGTTGCCACTGCGTGAGACGATGCACGTGCCATGCCGCCTGTTCTACGCCCAGAGCATTCTCGTCGATCAGCTGATCCGGATGCGGTTCGGGAAGCACTTCTCCGAGGCAGAGCTTGAGCGCAGACGCCAATGTTGGCGCCGTGACGTCGGGAGACATGATCCACGTTGCCAGTTCGGTGTCGTGGGAGATGTTGGCGACGTCAATGTTGAGAACCGCGAGGGACTTGAGGGCCGTCTTGGCAGCGTGAAGCGTCTTGGGCGTGGGGCCGGTGAACCACGTCACGAGGGGGGCAATGTCTTGGCGAACTGCGCCAATGGGAACGACCACGGTGTGACTGCCCGTGGCCAGGCCCACGCTGATCGCCTCACCACTGTGTGACTCAACGAACACGGCCACAGGAACGGCTTCGTCCGAAGCGTGGTTTCGAAGCCACTGCGCCAATTCCTCATCGAGCAGATTGACACCGAGAGGCGCTTGCGGTGCTGGTCGTTCGTCTTCGTGTGCAAAGCGATCCGACGACTGATTTTGCTTATCGTTTTTCGCGACAGACGAACGGTTGGGCGCATCGTCGCGATCAGTGGGTGGCGCTGCGGCAGATGCGCCCTTCGGGCCCGTGCCCGCCGCTGCGCCCTTCTCCACACCCGCCAACTTGAGCACGCGATCCAGCAGCGAACGGAACTCCAGCTTGGCAAAAACCTCGCGAACCGCGACAACGTTCATGGGAACGATTGCGAGGTCCTGCGGCCCAACGGGCAAGTCAACATCGGTGACCAAGTGGTTGAGGCGGCGATTCCGGGTGACGTTGTCGACGAACTCGCGGAGGTTGTTGCCCACAACGCCGGGGATTTCATCGCGGTGGGCCAAGATTTCGTCGAGCGAACCGTACTGGGTGATCCACTTGACGGCGGTCTTCTCCCCCACCTTGGGCACGCCGGGCAAGTTGTCACTCGTTTCGCCGACCAGCGCAGCAATCTCAGGGTATTGCTCCGGGCGCACGCCGTAGCGCTCCATCACCTTCTCTGCGTTGTAGCGGGTAAGTTCACTCACGCCCTGCTTAGACGGATAGAGCAGCGTGACATCATCGTTCACCAGCTGAATGGTGTCCCGATCCCCCGAGACCACGAGAACGTGATGACCGGCTTCGCGTCCACGCGTGGCAAGAGTGGCCAGAATGTCGTCGGCCTCGAAGTCCTCTTTAATGAGTGTCGTGATGTTCATGGCGTGCAGGGCGTCTTGGAGTAACGGAACTTGGCCGATGAACTCGGCAGGCGTCTCACCTCGGGTGCCCTTGTAGTCGGGATACTCCTTGGTGCGAAAGCTGTAGCGCGAGATGTCGAACGCTACTGCCATGTGCGTGGGCTTCTCCTTTGTCAACAGATTGAGCATCATGGAGATAAAGCCGTGAATAGCGTTTGTGTGTTGTCCGTCTGCCGTCTGGAAACTGTCCACGGGAAGAGCGTAAAACGCCCGAAATGCCAGCGAATGTCCATCAATAAGGAGCAGAGTAGGCTGTGTTTCGGCGGGCATGAGCCTTAGCCTATCGCCCGAATCACCCCCCGATTCGGTGGCGTTTGTCACGAGTGAAAGAGCACGAGATGTCGGGTTTTGTTCGACCACCGATTATGGATTTGGCCACGGTCCTCGGCAGGGATCAGGGTCTCCTGGCTCTCAGCATGGGAATTGAGTGGCACGAGCTCTCTCCCGAGTACTCTGTGGCCACGATGCCGGTCGAGGGCAACACGCAGACGTTTGGCATCCTGCACGGTGGCTCTTTCGTTGTTCTGGGCGAGAGCATGGGTTCTATTGCCGCCAATGTGTATGCCCACCGGAACGGCCTGGGTACCGCTGTTGGAATAGAGGTGAGCGCGAGTCACACGGGTAGCGGAATCAGTGGCTTCATCATTGGTACCTGCCGTTCACTGCACCTCGGTCGAACGCTCACCACACACGAGATTGTGTGCACCAACGAAGAGGGCAAACGACTGTCGACCGTTCGCATCACGAATCTGATCAAGAAAGCAGCGGGTTAGGCCTGCGGCAGTGCTCCCAGTTGATCGATGATGGTCACGGCAACGTCTTTCATGGTGAGACGACGATCCATCGACGCCTTTTGAATCCAGCGAAAAGCCTCAGGCTCGGTCAAACCCATCTTCTCGTTAAGGATGCCCTTCGCGATATCCACGATTTTTCGGGTTTCAAAACGTTCGGCCAGGTCGGCGACCTCTGACTCGAGGGCTTGAATCTGTGCGTAACGGGAGAGGGCAATCTCGATAGCGGGCAACAAATCGTTGGGAGAGAAGGGCTTGACGACATATGCCATGGCACCGGCCTCGCTGGCGCGGTTCACCAATTCCTTCTGACTGAACGCCGTGAGCAGAACAACCGGTGCGATGTTGTCCTTGGAAAGACGCTCGGCAGCTGAGATGCCATCGAGCTTGGGCATCTTGACGTCCATCACCACGAGGTCGGGACGAAGTTCAATTGCCAGCTCTACCGCACGCTCGCCGTCACCGGCTTCGCCCACGACGATGAAGCCGTTGTCGCGCAAAGTCTCCACAATGTCCATGCGGATCAGCGCTTCGTCTTCGGCAACGACCACCCTCCGGGCGGTGCTTGCCGGGGTGTCTTCTTCGGTCACGACTCCAGCCTAGAATATGTCTGCAGAAACAATGTGCCGGCCGGATTGGCGGAATGGCAGACGCGGAGCACTCAAAATGCTTTGTCCGTAAGGACGTGTGGGTTCAAGTCCCACATCCGGCACACGATCTAGCGTCCGTCGGCGTACGCCACGGCTGCGCCTCCGTGGGCATCACCGACCAAGTGAACGCGCAAATCGTTTGTCGAACCGGCAATGCCGGGAGGCGTTCCGGCAATAACCACCACTTTGTCGCCGACCTTTGCGAGGCCGTGGCCTAAGAGATAGTCGTCGACCTGCACAAACATCGCATCGGTGTGGGTAACCGGCTCCACCAGAAATGATTGCACTCCCCAGATCAGTGCCATGCGGCGACGAATGGCCTCGTGTGGAGTGAACACCAGCATGGGGATACTTGAGCGCAGGCGTGACATTCGACGAGCTGAGTCTCCCGACTCGGTAAAGACGCACAGATACTTGGCCTCAATGAAATCAGCCACCTCGGCTGCTGCCAGGGTGATAGCACCACCCTGAGTTCGAGGCTTCGTGCCGAGAGCCGGAATGCGGTTCAAGCCGTGGTCCTCTGTCGACTCGATGATTCGCGCCATGGTTTCCACGGTGAGAACGGGGTAGTGGCCCACACTCGTTTCACCAGAAAGCATGACGGCATCCGTGCCATCGAGAACGGCGTTGGCGCAGTCTGAAGCTTCGGCACGCGTTGGTCGCGGGCTCGTAATCATCGACTCAAGAACCTGTGTGGCGACAATGACGGGCTTGGCCCAGCGACGAGCAAGTTCAACCGCTTGTTTCTGCACAATGGGAACTGCTTCCAGAGGAAGCTCCACTCCCAAGTCGCCGCGAGCGACCATGATGGCGTCAAAAGCGTCGACAATCTCTTCCAGGTGGTCAACCGCTTGGGGCTTTTCAATCTTGGCAATCACCGGAAGCCGGATACCTTCTTCATCCATAATCTCGTGGACGCGAATGATGTCCTTGGCATCACGCACAAAGCTCAGCGCAATGTAATCGGCCCCGAGACGCAAGCCCCATCGCAGGTCAGCCTCGTCCTTTTCGGACAGCGCGGGAACGTTCACGGCCACACCGGGAAGATTGATGCCCTTGTTGTTAGATACCGGTCCGGCAACTTCAACCGTGGTGGTGACCCGGACACCATCGGTCTCAACAACCCGGAGAGTCACTTTGCCGTCATCAATGAGAAGGGGATCGCCCGCTTTCACATCGTGGGGAAGCCCAGCGAAGGTCGTTGAGCAGATGTCCTTCGTGCCCACGATGTCCTCGGTCGTGATGATGAACGTGTCACCCACAGCAAGCTCGTACGGTCCACCCTCAAACTTGCCCAGACGGATCTTGGGGCCCTGCAGGTCTACCAGAACGGCCACTGCTCGATTGGCGTCGGCCGCAGCCTTGCGAACATTGTTGTAGACCGCCTCGTGGATCTCGTACGTGCCGTGCGAGAGGTTCATTCGCGCCACATCGACACCCGCGTCGATGATGCCGCGAATGTCCTCGTAACTCTCGGTAGCCGGCCCGAGGGTAGCGACAATCTTTGCCCGTCTCATTGTTGCCTCTTGTCTTGTTGGGATGCCGTCTCTTTCATCACGGTAATGCTGTCATAGTCACTGGCGCGTCTAGTGGTAGAGAGCAAACGGCCTGTCGGTAGCGCGAACTGGAGCCGGGAGGACGCTCGAACCGGTGAGATACGTATCGACGTGGGCTGCGACTGCTCGCCCTTCGGCAATGGCCCAGACAACGAGGGATGCTCCACGACCCGCATCGCCGGCCACGAACACCCCCGGAACGTTTGTTTCGAAGTCTGCGGTTCGTGAGGCGAGACCACGATCGACCACAACTTCGGCCTGCTCGGCGAGTCCGGTTGCATCGGTTCCGGTAAAGCCGAGTGACAACAGAACCAAGTCGGCGGGAATCTCGCGTTCAGTGCCCGCTTTGGGTACGCGTGTGCCGTCACGGAACTCTGTCTCGGCAATGCGCAGAGCTCGGACATTTCCCTTATCGTCGCCCAAGAACTCAACGGTCGACACCAAGAACTCCCGTTCACCGCCCTCTTCGTGAGCGCTGGCCACCTCAAACAGGCGCGGCGCGAGAGGCCACGGCTCTCCCTCGGGCCGTTCGTCGGGAAGGCGCTTTCCAATCGCCAATGTGGTAACAGACTTGGCCCCCTGACGGTGAGCAGTTCCCAGACAGTCGGCACCGGTGTCGCCACCGCCCAAGATGATGACGTGCTTTCCCGCTGCTGAAATCTGATCCTCAACGCTATCGCCGGCAACGGCGCGATTGGACTGCGTCAGGTAGGGCATTGCGAAATGGATGCCCGCGAGATCGCGACCCGGAATGGACAAGTCGCGAGGCTCGAGAGCGCCGGTGGCGACAATGATGGCGTCGTAGCGCTCACGCAACTGTTCCCACGTGATGTCGGTGCCGATATTTGTGCTCGGGCGGAACCGGGTGCCCTCGGCTTCCATTTGGGCCAGGCGGGCGTCAACCGAGGTCTTCTCAAGTTTGAAATCGGGAATGCCGTATCTGAGCAGACCTCCGATGCGGTCATCTCGCTCGTAGACCACGACGGTGTGACCTGCGCGGGTGAGCTGTTGGGCAGCAGCGAGGCCCGCGGGGCCTGATCCGACAACCGCAACTGTCTTCTCGGTGAGTCGCTGAGGCACGTGAGGAACGAGTCCACCGTGAGCCATAGCGTGATCGATGACCGCTACTTCAACCTGCTTGATGGTCACTGCGGGCTGATTGATGCCGAGGACACAGGCGGATTCACACGGAGCCGGACAAATGCGCCCGGTGAACTCCGGGAAGTTATTGGTGGCATGCAGTCGCTCAATGGCCGCCTCGTAGTCATCGCGCCACACGAGGTCATTCCACTCGGGAATAAGGTTTCCCAGAGGACATCCCTGGTGACAGAACGGCACGCCACAGTCCATGCATCGACCGGCTTGACGCGCCAGAACGGCCTTATCGCCCGGTTCGTAAACTTCTTTCCAGTCCCTGACACGCAACGGTATGGGGCGGCGAGCAGGAACCTCGCGCTCACGCGTGTTCAGAAAACCTTTGGGATCAGCCACCGGTCACCTCCATAATGCGCTGCCACGTTTCGTTTCCATCGGGGTCTTCACCTGAATCTACCGCCGACTGTCGGGTGGCCAATACGGCAGCGTAGTCGCGAGGAGTCACCTTGATGAAGCCGTCGAGTGCCGCATCTCCCCCGCTCAGCAAGCGCAGCGCCAGTTCGCTCTCGGTCTCAGCAACGTGACGTTCAAGCAGATCGCGCAGAATCTCGCGGTCAGCCCCACCGAGTGGCTCCAGCACAAGCTCGCCCGAAGACAGAGCTTCGGGGTTCACGAGTTCGGTGCTCAAACCGTTGACATAAGCGATACCACCAGACATTCCCGCACCGAGGTTTCTGCCGGTTGAGCCAAGGATCACGGCAAGGCCGCCCGTCATGTACTCAAGCGCGTGATCACCAACGCCCTCGACGACGGCCGTCGCTCCGGAGTTTCGCACAAAGAAGCGCTCACCCACGAGTCCATTGATGAACATCGAGCCCGACGTTGCACCGTAACCCACGACGTTGCCGGCGATCACGTTGTGTTCTGCGGGGAACGTGCTAGCCGGGTGTGTCCGCACGATGACGGTTCCGCCCGAAAGCCCCTTGCCCACATAGTCGTTGGCATCACCAATGAGGCGCAACGTGATGCCGGACGGCATGAACGCTCCGAGAGACTGACCCGCAGAGCCGGTAAGGGTTACGTCTATGGTGTCTGCGGGAAGCCCGTTGACACCGTGCGCCTTGGTGAGCTCGTGACCCAGCATTGTGCCCACTGCTCGTTCCGTGTTCTGAATGTCGAGCGCAATCTCGACGCGCTTGCCTGAGGCGAGAGCGGATACGCTCTGACCCAGCAAGACGCGGTCGAAGTGCTCGTCGATCTCGTGAATCTGGTTGCGGGCGTGCTTGCGGGGTGCCTTCGGGTCAAACGAATCCGACTGAAGTATCGGCGAGAGGTCGAGGCCGTCGGT
>CAIWRM010000042.1 GCA_903915075.1 uncultured Microbacteriaceae bacterium | reverse complement strand
CGCGCTCGGAAATGAACTTACGAAGCGTGGCGACATCTTTGTAGTCGATCACGCCAACGCGAATCGCCTTAGCGGGAGCGAGGGCTTTTGCGCCCTTGCCTCCACGAAGCGGCTTGCGGCGGTCGCCGCTTGACTTTCCAGCCATCTTTTTCTCTTACTTTCTCTTCGCGGAACGCGCCAGGCGCTCCTCAAGGTCTACTAGAACGGGGTCTCGTCTGCGGGCACACCGGGCGTCGCCCAGGGGTCCGCTCCGCCGGATACCGCAGGGGGTGCCGATGCCCAGGCATCTTCTCCTCCGGTGCGGCCAGACGACGCCTGACGCGTCACCGTGGCCTTGGCATAACGCAACGACGGACCAATCTCGTCAACTTCGAGTTCGATGGTCGTTCGCTTTTCTCCCTCTTTGGTTTCATAGGAGCGCTGCTTGAGTCGGCCTGTTGCCATCACCCGCATGCCCTTGGTGAGGGTACCCGCCACGTTTTCGGCAAACTCGCGCCACACACTGGCGCGCAAGAACAGCGCTTCACCGTCTTTCCACTCACTGCTCGCGCGGTCGAAATTGCGCGGGGTCGAAGCGATGGTGAAGTTGGCGACCGCCAGTCCGTTCTGCGTGTAACGCAGCTCGGGGTCGGCAGTGAGGTTTCCCACAACCGTGATGATGGTCTCGCCGGCCATGGTGCTAAGCCTTTGCCTTAGCCGGAGCGGCGGCGGCGCGAGCTGCCTTAGCCTCGACGCGGACAGCCTCGGCGGCGACCATGGCGATGGCCTCCTCGGCACGCAGCACCTTGGTGCGCATGACGGCTTCGGACAGCTTGAGCTGACGATCCAGCTCAGTTGTCGACGCCGGGGCGGCGGTGAAGTTGACGACGGCATAAATGCCTTCGGCCTTCTTGTTGATTTCGTAGGCCAAGCGACGACGTCCCCAGATGTCAACGTTTTCGATGGTTCCGCCATCGTTCGTAATGACATTCAAGAACTTCTCCAGGCTGGGAGCGATGGTGCGCTCGTCAACCTCGGGGTCGAGGATGACCATGAGTTCATATTGATGCATGACTAACCCGCCTCCTTCGGACTAAACGGCTACAGGATTTCTGCAGCAGGAGGGTTGCACATACGCCACCCGCAGAGGCTGCTCGCGCAGCTTTCGGGTAACTTCGCAATTTTAGCCGGATTCGTTGCCGGCAAGCGAATCGTGCCACGCGCGCAATCGGCGCGTGGCCTCCTCCTCGCCCAGTGGCCCCTCGTCGAGTCGAAGGTTGAGCAAGAAGGAATAGGCCTGTCCCACGAGCCGGCCCGCAGGGATATTGAGGATGGCCATGATCTGCTCGCCATCTAGGTCGGGGCGCACAGCCTCAATCTCTTCGCGCTCTGCCAACTCCGCAATGCGGCGCTCGAGGTCGTCGTAGGCGTGAGCGAGCCGATCCGCCTTTCGCGTGTTTCGTGTTGTGACATCGGCGCGCGTCAGGATGTGCAGTCGTTCCAGCTGGTCGCCCGCATCCCGAACATAACGCCTCACGGCAGAGTCACTCCACGCCCCCTCGGAGTAGCCAAAGAACCGCAGGTGCAGCTCAATGAGGCGCGCAACGTGAGCAGTGGTCTCCTTGTCGAACCGGAGCGCCTTGAGTCTCTTGATGGCCAGTTTGGCGCCAACCATGTCGTGATGGTGGAACGTCACCGTGCCGCCCGGCTCGAGCCTGCGCGTCTCGGGCTTTCCAATGTCGTGCAACAGTGCTGCTAGGCGAAGCGGCACGTCGGGCTGCGCGTCAGGGTGGCGTTCACGCTCCAGTTGAATGGCCTGTGCCAGAACGGTCAGGCTGTGCTCGTAGACATCCTTGTGGTGGTGATGTTCATCGACTTCAAGGCGGAGCGCCGAAACTTCGGGGAGCACGCGGTCGGCAATTCCGGTGCTCACCAAGAGACGAACTCCCTCGAGCGGACTGTTGGTGGAGAGCATCTTGACGAGCTCGTCGCTCACGCGTTCGGCAGAAATGCGCTCAATCGCTGGTGCGAGTTCCGTCATGGCCCATTCGGCGTGTTCATCGAGGGTGAACCCCAGCTGCGCCACAAATCGGGCGGCCCGCATCATACGGAGGGGGTCGTCGCCGAAGGACTCCTCGGCCGGGGCGGGCGTCACGAGCCGCCCGTCAACGAGATGATCGATGCCGCCAAACGGGTCGATCAGCGAAAGCTGGGGGAGAAGGACGGCCATGGCGTTGACCGTAAAATCACGCCGACGGAGGTCGTCCACGAGCGAGTCACCAAACTGCACGGCCGGCCTCCGCGAGGCGCCGTCGTAGGCATCGCTGCGGTAGGTGGTGATTTCAACACGCTCGCCCTGAATCTGGGCGCCAATTGTTCCGAAGTCGCGGCCGATGTCCCAGACGGCCTCGGCGACCGGTTCAACGAGAGCGAGGATTTGTTCCGGTCGCGCCGACGTTGTGAAATCGAGATCGTTGATGCCGCGCCCAAGAAAGGCGTCACGAACGGGTCCCCCGACCAGAGCAAGTTCGTGGTTGGCCGCCTGGAAGGCGAGCGCCAGAGTCGAGACGGTCGGGGTCTCGCTCAGGTCTCGCAGAACGTTGAGAGCTTCCGCGGCGCTGTGCACACACCAGATTCTACGGGTGCGGTCCCTCGCGGTCGGTGCGGCCTCACTTAGAATTGCCCTCATGCGGGCGGGTCACTCAGATACGCGTGAGCGGCGACGCTTCACCTCCGCCGTCGCGAGCGCTCTTGTCGCGGGCGTTCTGCTCGCCGCCGGTATCGCCGCGGGTGTGCCGGCCCAAGCAACCGTCATCGACGGCCTCACCCTCACCTCAACAATTTCAGATCAGGGAATCGCCACTCCCGGTTCGCCGCTGACTGTCACCGTTCACCTCGCCAACGATTCCGGCGACGACGTTGCGGCAACCTCCGTTTCGGTCACCGCCATCGAGGTTGACGTGTCCACCGTGGCCGGTCTCGAAGATTGGCTGGCAACGTCAACGGGCGCGCGCGGCACCACGCTGGGGTCTCGCGACATTGCGGTTCTGCCGGACGGAGGAAAGGTCAGCGTGCCGGTTTCCCTCGACGTGGGGCTCGCAGGCTGGAACGGTGTGTGGGGTGCTCGAGCCCTCCTGATTACCGTTGATGGCGAAGCGGGTGCGCTGGCTCGCCAGCACGCGGCGATTCTTTACACGGGCGGCCAGGCCCCCGCGGTCGCCTCTCTCGCCGTCGTTGTTCCCGTGGTGGCGCCACAGGAGCCGGGCCAACTCATCGACTCGGCCTCGCTCGAGAGGCTCGCCTCCCCCGGGGGATTTCTGAGCGAACTTGCGGTGCAGACCAGCAACACTTTCGCCACGCTGGCCATTGACCCGCGTATTCCCGTTTCCGTGCTGGCCGGCGGAAACGCCGGCTCTCGGGCGTTGGAGTGGTGGCAGGGGCTCGTGGCCGACTCACCGGACTCCTTTCTGACCGCCTACGGTGACGCCGACTTGGCCGGTCAAATCCAGGCCGGAGCCCCTCAGTTGCTTTCCAGCGGTTCGCGTGACGGTAGCCAAGATCTTGAAGCGGCGCTCAGGGCAGTGGCTCCGGTTGCGTCGCCGGCGCCGAGCGACGCAACACTGCCCAGCCCCTCGCCGAGCGCGGCCCCAGCTGCCGACCCGACCCCCCGGGGCGGGTGGACGCCGACCAATCAGGGCATCGCCTGGCCTGTGTCCAATTCGGTTGACGACGCAGCACTCGCGGCAATCTCGAAAACCGGCTCGTCTACCGTGCTGCTGTCTTCGGGCAATGTCGGAAACGGTCTCGGCTCCCTTGTCTCGGCACGTGTGGGCGGCATGGGCGCGCTGGTAGTCAACGACGGCATTAGCGGAGCCCTCGACCGCGCGGCAGCTGCGACAACAACCGAAGAGTGGAACGGGGCGATGGCCTCCGCCGTCGTTCGCCTCTCTGCCCTCGTCACAGATCCCTCGGTTCAGCGCGGCGCTATCGCCGCCCTGAGTCGTTCGGGTGACGCGGCGGCGCTCACGCGCCTGAACACAACGCTCACCGCACTGCAGTCTCTTCCCTGGATTCAGCCTCAGGGCCTGTCAGGCGTTGCCCTCGTTCCCCCGGTTGACGCGGAGCTCGTGCCGCGAAGTGAATCGCCCGAGCGCTTGGCTGCCATCGGAGAACTGCTCCGCACGAACGATGCCGTGACCACCTTTGCCTCGATTGCCTCCGAACCGTCCGTCGTCACCGATCCCTCTGCCCGACAGGTCATGGCGACTCTGGCGGCCGGTCTGGTGGGAGAAGACGCGTGGCCCGGGCGGGTCACTGAGTCTCTGGCAAAAATGAGCGATGTGTTGGCCAGTGTTCGGGTATCAACCGATAGCACCATCAACATGATTGGCACCACGGCAACGATTCCGGTCGCCATTGAGAACGGGCTGGCCACGCCGGTCACGGTCGTCGTTACCGCCGACCCGCGAAACAACAGCATCTCGATAGAGGGCCCGGTGACGGTCAAAATTGAATCCCGGGCTCAGGCCGTCGCTCGATTCTCGGCTGAAGCGCAAGTGAGCAACGGTTCTGTTTTGGTCGACACGTGGTTGTCCTCTGAATCGGGGGAACCGGTCGGGTCGCTTCGTTCGCTTCGCGTCAACGTGCGCGCCGACTGGGAAGCAGTTGGGCTGATTGCCTTCGGCGCCGTATTCGTGGGGCTGGTGGTTGCCGGTGTCATCCGAACGGTGCGGCGGCGAAAGGCACAGGGCGCCTAGATGGCAGCCTCAAGTATCGGACGCGCGAGCATTTTTCTCGCCTCGGGCACGGTGGCCTCACGGGCCCTGGGCTTCGTTCGCGCCATTATTCTGGCGCAAGCACTGGGCGTTGTCGCGAGCGCGGGTGCGGACGCCTTTGCCGTCGCCAACCAGCTGCCCAACGCTATCTACGCCATCGTTGCCGGGGGCGTGCTGTCGGCTACCCTTGTGCCCGCCATAGTTCGCGCCGCCGTTCATCGCGACGGTGGCACGGCCTACATCAACAAACTGGTGACCATTGCCCTCGTCATCATCACGGCTACGGCCCTCGCCGCGACGCTCTTGGCCCCCGTACTCGTTCGCCTTTACGCCGCCACTTGGTCGGGCGATCAACTCGCCCTCGCGACGGCCTTCGCCTATTGGTGTTTGCCGCAAATCTTCTTCTACGGCCTGTACGCCCTGCTGGGTGAAGTTTTGAACGCCCGCGGCTCGTTTGGTCCGTTCACCTGGACACCCGTCGCCAACAACGTGATTGGCCTCATCGGGCTTTCCGTGTTCATCGCCCTGTTTGGTGCGGATAGCGCCGGTATTCGGTCGGTCGGAGATTGGTCACCCGACATGGTGGCATTGCTCGCGGGAACGGCGACCGCGGGCGTTGCCCTGCAGGCGCTGCTCCTCGGGCTCTTTTGGCGTCGCATCGGGCTGCGCTATCGGCCCGATTTCCGCTGGCGCGGTGTGGGACTGCGCGATACGGGAAAGATGGCCGGCTGGACGCTCGCCATGATTTTGGCCATTCAAATTCAAGGCGTGATTGAGGTCAACGTCGCCGGCCTCGCCTCCGGAACCAACGCCTCCGTCTTCACGCTCCAAAGCGCGTGGCTGATATTCATGCTTCCGCACTCCATCATTGCGGTCTCACTGGGCACGGCGTACTACACGCGGATGAGCACAAACGCCGCCGCCGCAAAACTCGATCTTGTGGCCGCCGATACCGGGGAATCGCTGCGGCGCATCGGCTACTTCATGTCCTGGGCGGCAGCGGGCTTGATGGGCATCGCGCTTCCGTTTACGACGCTCTTCGCCTCCACTTTTCAGGGCGTGTGGGACATGGGTTGGATCTTGACCGTCTTTGCCCTCGGGCTGCCCGCGTTCAGTGGCGTCTTCATTCTTCAGCGCGTTCTCTTTGCCCTCAATGACGGGCGCCTGGCGTTCATTGTGACCATGTGGCAGCCCGTTATCCTCACGGGACTCGTGATCGGTTGCGCGTTCCTCCCGCGCAACATCCTGGCGCTGGGGATTGCCGCTTCCGTGTCGCTGGTCTCTATGGGATGGATTGTTTTTGGTGCCATACTCGTCCGCCGGCGCCTCGGTGTCGCGAGTCTGCACATGGGGCGAAGCTTCGGTCTGGCAAGCGCCTTCGGGGTCGTTGCGGCCGGCGCGGGAATGGCCGTGGCGTGGTCCCTGGGCGCCTATGTCGAGTCGGGCTGGGCGCTGACGAACCTCGGCACCGCCCTCGTCGCCATGCTCGTTATTGGTGTCGCGGTGACGCTCGTCTATGTTCTGCTCATGGCAGTCTTCCGCATCCCCGAGCTTCGAGACGCGCGCGGGCTTCTGTCCCGCCGGACGCGGGAATAATCAGACCGTAGACTGACGTTTACATCGTGGCGGTGTCACCACCGAGGTTTGAGTTAATCGGCACCTGTCTAGTGAGGAAAATCATGCGCCAAGTCATCATTGTCGGCTCCGGACCGGCTGGCTACACCGCAGCCATCTACGTGGCGCGCGCTAACCTTGCTCCCCTCGTGGTTGCCAGTTCGGTTGAGGCCGGCGGCGAGCTGATGAATACCACCGACGTTGAGAACTTTCCGGGATTTCCCGAGGGCATCATGGGTCCCGACCTGATGCAGCGCATGCAAGAACAGGCCGAGAGGTTCGGCGCCGAAGTGTTGCTCGACGATGTCACCGAACTTGATTTGTCAGGAGACATCAAGCGCGTCACGCTGGGCTCGGGCGAAACACACGAAGCCTTGGCCGTGATTGTTGCCACGGGCTCCGCCTATCGCAAGCTCGGTATTGAAAACGAAGACCGCCTCAGCGGTCACGGGGTGTCGTGGTGCGCCACGTGCGACGGCTTCTTCTTCCGCCAGAAGACCATCGCGGTTGTTGGTGGTGGCGACTCGGCCATGGAGGAGGCAACGTTCCTGACGCGCTTTGCCGACAAGGTCTACGTCATTCACCGCAAGGACTCCTTGCGTGCCTCCAAGATCATGCAGGATCGAGCACACAACGACCCCAAGATTGAATTCGTGTGGAACACGGCGGTCACGGCCCTGCACGGCGAGACGGCCCTCACCGGAGTCGCACTCACGAACACCGTTGATGGGTCGGTGCGGGATCTTGACCTCGACGGCCTGTTCATTGCCATCGGTAACGACCCCCGAACGCACCTCGTGCACAACAAGCTCGACCTCACGCCCGAGGGAACAATCGCCGTCAAGGGACGCTCCTCGCTCACGTCGCTCCCGGGCGTGTTTGCGGCCGGTGACGTGATTGATCCGACCTACCGCCAGGCGGTAACCGCTGCCGGCAGCGGCACGGTTGCTGCCCTCGACGCTGAGCACTACTTGGCCGCTCTTCCGGCAGAATTACTGGCGCAGGCAGTGCCGGCATAGCCACGTCAGCGAATCGCTTCACCGAACCAACCAGACAACTCAACCGCTCGTCACCGCCCTCTACCCCACCGCAAAAGGAGACACCATGTCCTCTGCTCGCCCCGTTACCGATTCCACTTTCGCCGCCGAGGTCTTGGCCTCGAGCAAGCCCATCCTGGTTGACTTTTGGGCCGAATGGTGTGGCCCATGCCGTGCCGTCGGGCCCATCCTTGACCAGATTCTGGCCGAGCACGGAGACAAGATTGACGTCGTGAAGCTCAATGTCGACGAGAACCCGCAGACAGCCATGGCCTACCAAATCACGTCAATCCCCGCCATGAAGGTCTTCCAGAACGGCGAGGTTGTTAAGACGGTCATTGGCGCAAAGCCCAAGCCGGCACTCGAGGCCGACCTCGCTGACTTCATCGGCTAACAGCCTCATCGGGTGCGCGTTCGGTATCGAGCGCTGCACGCGCGACATGAGGGTGCCTCGCACGACCGATAGCATTAACCGGTGAATGCTCCCCGTGGCGCAAAACCCATCACGCTCGATCCGTGGCTTGATCACTACGCTGCGCGCGCGGCCGGGTTGAGTGCCTCGGAGGTTCGCGCGCTCTTTGCCGTGGCGTCACGTCCCGAAGTGGTATCGCTAGCCGGCGGAATGCCCTACGTTCGCGCCCTTCCTGAGGAATTGGTTCGCAGCGCACTCGACCGGGTGATGTCGATTGAAGGGCCCACCGCGCTGCAATACGGCTCGGGCCAGGGAGTTCCCCATCTACGAGAACAGATTCTCGAGGTGATGGCGCTTGAAGGCATCTCGGCGAGCATGGAAAACGTCGTTGTGACCACCGGCAGCCAACAGGCCCTGGACCTCGTGACCAAGCTCTTCATTGATCCGGGTGACGTGATCCTCGCCGAAGCGCCCAGTTACGTCGGCGCCATCGGTGTTTTCCGGTCGTATCAGGCTCACATGGTGCATGTGCTCACCGATGAAAACGGTCTCGTGCCCGACGCCCTGCGCGAAACCATCGTTCGCCTTCGGGCAGAAAACCGCACCATCAAGTTCTTGTATACGATTCCGAACTTTCACAACCCGGCCGGTGTCACACTCTCGGCTGAGCGTCGGCCCGAGATTCTGGCCATCTGCAAAGAGCACAACATTCTCATTCTTGAGGACAACCCTTATGGGCTCCTGTCGTTTGACGAGCCCGTGCCGCCCGCAATCCGGTCACTCGATGAAGACGGAGTCATCTACCTCGGCTCGTTCTCGAAGACCCTCGCGCCCGGCTTTCGCGTGGGCTGGGCCTTGGCGCCGCACGCCATCAGGGAGAAACTAGTGCTCGCGGCAGAAGCCGCCATTCTGTGCCCCAGCTCGTTCAGCCAGCTCGTGATCTCCGAATACCTCACTCAGGCCGACTGGCGCGGCCAAATCGACGAGTTTCGCGGTGTGTATCGAGAGCGGCGCGACGCCATGCTTGAGGCTCTCGACGAGCACCTTCCGGAGTTGACGTGGAACGTTCCCAACGGAGGCTTCTACATCTGGGTGGGTCTTCCCGAACAGCTCGACAGTAAGGCCATGCTTCCGCGCGCCGTTACCGAGCTCGTGGCCTACACCCCGGGAACCGCGTTTTTTGCGGACGGTGGCGGACGCCAAAACTTGCGTTTGTCGTTCTCCTACCCCACGCCCGAGAACATAAAGATTGGCATTCGTCGTCTCGCCACCGTTATTCAGGGAGAGACCGATCTGCTCGAGACTTTTGCGGGCACCGGAATTCTCACCCTCCCCGACACGAGCGAGAGCGTTATTGCTCCGCCGCCCGACATGAACTAGGCCAAGGAGAACAACCATGACTCACTCAACCGTCACAGTTCTGGCCGGGGGAATTTCACACGAGCGCGAAGTCTCGCTGCGGTCGGGGCGCCGCGTTGCCGATGCCCTCACGTCAACCGGTCTGAGCGTGAGCCTGATTGATCCCGATGCGTCCCTCCTGTCGCACTTAGCGGGTGATTCGCCCGATGCCGTGTGGCCAGCGCTGCACGGGTCCAGTGGCGAAGACGGCGCGCTTCTCGACCTGCTGCGGGCCGGCGGCCACCGCTACGTTGGCCCATCGCCCGAATCCGCGCGGCTCGCCTGGCACAAGCCCACCACCAAGACGCTCGCTGGCCGCGCCGGCATATCCACGGCGGCTTCGCTGACACTCGCGCGCGAGGCATTCCGTGAGCTGGGCGCGAGCGCGGTGCTCGAGCTCATCGTGAAGCACCTCGGAGAGCACGTGGTCGTGAAGCCGGCGCAGGGTGGATCCGCACAGGGTGTGACTATCGTCACGCGAGCGGCCGACCTGCCTCGGGCGATGGTTGAGGCGTTTACCTACGCCGAGGAAGCTTTGGTCGAGACATTCATTGCCGGCACCGAAGTGGGTGTAACGCTGCTCAATCGTGGCAACGGCGTGGAAGTGCTCCCGGCCGTGGAGATTGTTCCCCTTGATGGCGTCTACAGTTTTGAGGCGCGGTACAACGCTGGCGAGACAACGTTCTACGCGCCCGCCCGACTGTCCGATGAAACTACTGAGCGTGTTGCGGCGGCGGCCCTGTCGGTCTATGAATTGCTCGGGCTCGACTTCTTGGCGCGCATCGACCTGATTGTCGATAGTTCCGGCCAGCCGTGGCTTTTGGAAGCCAACGCTCTACCCGGTCTCACCGAAACGTCGCTTGTTCCGCTGGCTATTGAGGCGGCCGGATACGACCTCGCCGAGACCTTCGCCGCTCTTCTGGCACGCGCGCAGGCGAACTAGGCGCCAAACGGTTCTTCGCCGAGTTCGGCAAGGATGCGATTGAGGTCTGCCACAGTGGCAAATTCCACGCTGATCAGGCCTTTCTTTGCCCCCAGGGTGATTTTTACCCGCGTGTTCAGGCGGTCACCCAGCCGCTCGGCAACCTCGTTGAGGTGAGCCCGCCGAGCCCCCGCCGTGGTTGCTGGTTTCTGTGACGCGGGCTTAGCTCCCGCCACAATTGCCTCGGCCGAACGCACGCTGAGGTCTTCCTTGATGATCCGTTCGGCGAGCCGGGTCATCGCGGTGGAATCTGTCGCCGCCAAGATCGCCCGCGCGTGGCCGGCGCTGAGGACGCCCGCGGCCACTTTGGCCTGCACGCTCGCCGGCAGCTTCAGCAGACGAAGAGTGTTGCTAATCTGGGGCCTCGATCGACCGATGCGGTCAGCCAACTGCTCCTGGGTGATTCCAAAGTCCTGGAGAAGCTGTTGATACGCCGATGCCTCTTCGAGAGGGTTGAGTTCCGATCGATGTAGGTTCTCGAGCAAAGCGTCGCGGAGCATGGCGTCATCCGCGGTCTCTTTGATGATGGCGGGGATGCTTTCGAGGCCAACAATTTTTGACGCCCGCAGCCGGCGCTCGCCCATAATCAGCTCATAGGTGTCGGATCCCGCAACCGGTCGAACAACAATGGGCTGCAACACTCCGACTTCCCGGATGCTGTGCACCAGCTCGGCCATGTCCGCCTCGTCAAAGACGTGGCGCGGCTGCTGTGCGTTTGGCACGATGCTCGCAGGAGAAAGATAGGCCAACCGCGCACCTGGGACCTCAACGAGGGGCTCCTTGGGGTCGGCCGGCGCGGCCGGAAAGAACACGTCCACCGGGCGCGCACCCGACGCGGTTGTCGGTGCTGCAGGAATGAGTGAGCCGATGCCGCGACCGAGTCCCGTGCGTTTTGTTGCCATGGTGTTCTACTTCCTGGAGTGTGGGTAAATCGGGAGGACAGGTGAAGGCTTGCTGTTACGACCAGGGGCCCGTGCGAGCCGCCATTTCGTAGGCGGCTTCCATGTACGACACCGCACCCAGAGATGACGGGTCGTGGCTGATGATTGACTTGCCAAAGCTGGGGGCTTCGGAGACGCGCACGGTTCTCGGAATGATTGTTGTCAGGGTCTGTTCCGGGAAGTTGTTGCGCACTTCGTCTGCCACCTCCTGAGCCAAGCGCGTTCGCGAATCAAACATGGTGAGCAAGATCGTCGACAGTGTCAGATTGGGATTGAGGTGGGGCGCTTGAATTCGGCGCACAGTGTCGAGAAGCTGCGCCATGCCTTCGAGCGCGTAGTACTCGCACTGAATGGGCAGGAGGACCTCTTGTGCGGCCACAAACGCGTTGACGGTCAGCAGCCCCAACGATGGCGGGCAATCGATAAACACGTAGTGGAATCCGTTGCTCGGATCGGACAGCAGCTGCTCAAGCGCTGTTCGCAACAAAAACTCGCGGCGCTCCATTTCGATGATGTCAATCTCGGCGCCGGCGAGATGGATGGTCGAGGGAACACAATAAAGTTCGCCGGGTTCGGTACTGGGTTGCAGCACGTCGCGAATTGTGGCCTCTCCGATAAGCACCTCGTAAATGCCGGGAATGTCGCCGTGGTGATCAATCCCTAATGCCGTCGAGGCATTTCCCTGGGGGTCGAGGTCAATGACCAAAACGCGGGCCCCGGCGTGAGCGAGTGCGGCGGCAAAGTTCACGGTCGTCGTGGTCTTGCCCACACCCCCTTTTTGATTTGACACCGAGATGACGCGCGTCCGCTTGGGAAGTGGGGGCGGTGGCGCGGTATAGATGGCGCGGCGTCGCTGAAGGTCTCCCAGTTGCTCCGCGAGAGGTGAGTCGCCCACGTTGTCCCTTGTGTCAGTGGAGTTGTCCGAATGTTTCACGTGAAACCCTAAAAATAGCGCGTCAGTTGCTAGTCAACTGTAGCCCGAACTACCCACGTCGGTTGTTCGAGCATCCCCTCGCCCAGCGTGACGACCCGCACGTCGCTCAATCCGAAATTCTTGATCTGCTTCGAAGCCTCGTCTATCTCGCGCGCGACGCTCGCTCCCTTCATGAGCACGAGCTCACCGCCGGGCTTGGCCAGCGGAGCAACCAGGGGAATGAGGGTTCTGAGCGCACTCACGGCGCGCGCGGTGACCTGGTCTGCCGATTCCGCGTACGGAGCCTCTTGGGCTCGCGCGCGACACACGGTGACGTTGTCGAGGTCGAGGTCTCTCACCTGCTCCTCAAGCCACGCGGTTCGACGTTCCATGGGCTCCACGAGCGTCACGTGCACGTCCGGGCGCGCAATGGCAACAACGAGTCCCGGCAGGCCGCCACCAGATCCCACGTCAATCACGTGACCCGGTTCGAGAACCTCAGCCAACACGCCGCTGTTCAGCACATGTCTCGACCAAATTCGCTCCGCCTCCCGCGGCCCGATGAGCCCGCGCTCCTCGCCGAATTGCGCAAGTGCCCTCGTGAACTCTCGAACCTTGTCGAGTCCTACCGGAAAGACGCGCGCGGCAACGAGGGGTTCAGGCTCGATGGTCATGTTTCACGTGAAACTAGGCGCGCGTGATGACCGTGTGGCGGTCGCGGCCCTCGCCGCGCGACGAAGAGACCAGGCCTCGAGCCGCCGCGAAGTCGTGCACGAGCTTGCGTTCGTAGGAGCTCATCGGAGGAAGTGCGGCGGACGCGGCCCCCTCGTCGATGCGCTCGGCGGCCGTAGCAACAAGCCGCTCAAGCTCGGCCTCGCGTGCTTCGCGAGATCCGCCAACATCCATGATGAGGCGCGAATAGGCGCCCGTCTTGTTCTGCACGGCCAAGCGCGTGAGCTCCTGGAGGGCAGCCACAGCGTCCGGCCTCGAGAGTCGCTCCAGGCCACCAGCCTCAGTGGCTACAACAGAAACGTATGCTCGGCCGTTGCGCGCATCAATGTCGAGGTCCCCGTCGAGATCACAAATGTCGAGGAGCTCCTCGATAAAGTCCGCGGCAATGTCGCCCTCGCGCTCCAGCTCACTCACCGTGGCCGGAGCTCCTGCGTTCGTTTCGTTCGTTTCCGACGTTGACATGATCAGCGTCCCTTCTTCTTAGCTCGGTTCTTGCCCATGGGCTGCTGGCGCTGTGGGCGCTTTTCTTCAACCTCGATGACCTCAACGTCTGGGCTGGTGAGCTTGCCGCGACGGGCGAGGCGCTCTTCGCGGGCCTTGGCCGCCTGTGATCCGGGAGACGGCATGTTGCGAATGACCAGGAACTGCTGGCCCATTGTCCAGAAATTTGAGGCAAGCCAGTAGAACATCACACCGATGGGGAACGCGAAACCCGAGAACAGAAAGACCAGGGGAAGGATGTACAGCAAGATGCGTTGTTGGCGGAACGTGGGGCTCGCCTTGGTCTCCTCAGACATGTTCTTCGAGACGATCTGTAGCTGGGTGATGAACTGCGAAGCGGTCATGAAAACCACCATGACGACCGCGATCACCATGACCGCGACCTCCTGTGGCTTTGCCTCCAAGGCGCTCTGAAAGCTGTCGTGCAGCGGCGCGACGCCAAACAGGCTGGCGTCCGAGAACTGTTGGGCGAGGGCCTGCGTCATGAAGCCGACGCCCGCCTTGCCGGTTGACTGCGCTTCATTCAACACAAGGAACAGGCCGAAGAAAATGGGCATCTGCAGCAGAATCGGGAGGCACGAGCTGAGGGGGTTCGTGCCGGCCTGACGATAGAGCGCCATCGTTTCGCGGGACATCGCCTCGCGAGAGAACTGGTCGCGCTTGCCCTTGTACTTGTCTTGGATCTTCTTCAGTTCCGGCGCCACCTCAAGCATTTTTCGCTGACTGCGAATCTGGCGAACAAAAACGGGGATGAGGGCGGACCGCACCACAACAACGAGACCCACAATGGCCAGGACCCAGGTGATGCCCGCGGCCGGATCGAGGCCCGTCTGAGTGAAGAGCCAGTGGAAGACAATCAGAATGAGCTCGATGACCCACTTGATGGGCCAGAGAAGGATGCCGAAGATGTCCATGGTGAGGGTAACCTGAGCCGTTCTGTTGGGGACTAGGGGGACACGAATCCTGAGGCGTGCACACGAAAGTGCTGGTGCCGTGGGGGCGGGACGTCATCAATGCCACCCGCCGCCCACGGATGACACCTCACCAGCCTACGCGCCGTAAGCCATGTACCCATAACCAATCCGCGTTGGCCCACGGCAATAAGGCTGTAGTGCGAGCAGCTCGGGTAGTAGCGACAGACGTCACCGTAGAGCGGTGAGATCAGAAACCGGTATGCCCAGAGGAGGGCCACGCCCGCATTTCGAGGAGCGAGATAAACAAAAACGAGGGCCCTAGGAGCGCTCACTGACCCGACCCAAACTAGCGATAGTGGCCTCTCGCAAATCAGGCCACGATGCGGAGGCACTCGGGGATAACGCACGAACCACCACATCCAGCGCTCGATTGGGCAACTCGGCGGCAAGAATGTGTCGGATGCGCCGACGCACACGGTTGCGCGTTGGGGCGTTCCCGACGTCCTTGCCCACCAACACCGCGGCTCGAGACGAGTCCGCCGACAGGGAGTAACAGATCACGAGCGGCGTGACCGTTTTCTTTCCGCGACGAATAACGTGGCGAATCTCGCGCGGCGTGACAATTCGCTGGTCCCGCGGCAACACGGGGTGTCCTAACTAGGCCGAGAGCTCGGTGCGGCCCTTACGGCGTCGCGCCGCGAGAATGGCCCGTCCCGCGCGCGTGCGCATGCGCGCACGGAAGCCGTGCGTCTTTGCCCGACGGCGGTTGTTGGGCTGGAAGGTGCGCTTGGTCATGGTCAAACTCCGTCATTACACAAGAAGGCTGGTGGCTGGCGATATCCACGCCAGGCCTTAAAACTAGGCGAGAAGGTACCTTCCGGTCAAACTGGTACGTTATCCACAGATTAGACTTGCCGATATCCACAGGCTGGACTACGGTCTAGTCTCAGTAATCCACAACGAATTTGGACCGTTCACCGCCACAATGTCGCGGAGTTCATCGGGCCAGCTGACACTCTGAGGGGCGCCGACATGGACGATGACGCCATTCGCGAAGCATGGGGCAAGATTCTGCAGGCACTAGCCGCAGACCCGGCCGTTACTCCTCCTCTCTACGGTTTTGCGAGCCTCGTGGAACCCAAAGGTGTCATGGCCGGCACCTTCTACCTCGAAGTTCCCAATGACTTTACGCGCAGCATGATCGAGGAACGTCTTCGTGTCCCACTTCTCGCAGCCATCGGATCGCTCGACGAAGAGGTCGGCGTCGCCACGTTCGCGATTGTGGTGAATCCTGAGATTTCGGCGCAAGACGGTCTCGACACTCTCGGGGACCAAGACTTCAGGGATGTCATCACTGAGCCCACAATTATCGGCGCACCCAACGAGCCTGAGTCGCGCCTTAACCCCAAGTACACCTTCGACAGTTTTGTCATTGGCGGGTCAAACAGATTCGCCCACGCAGCAGCAGTCGCTGTGGCCGAAGTACCCGCGAAGGCGTACAACCCACTCTTCATCTACGGTGAGAGCGGGCTGGGTAAGACACACTTGCTCCACGCAATTGGCCACTATGCACAAAGTCTCTTCCCTACGATCCGCGTTCGTTACGTGAGCTCCGAGGAATTTACCAACGACTTCATCAACTCCATTGCGAACAACCGCGGTTCGGCTTTTCAGGCCCGGTATCGAAATATCGACATCCTGCTCATTGACGACATTCAGTTTCTTCAGGGCCGCGCCGAAACCCAGGAAGCCTTCTTTCACACTTTCAACACGCTGCACGATCACAACAAGCAGGTGGTCATCACCAGCGACCTGCCCCCAAAGCATCTAACCGGCTTTGAAGACCGTATGGTGACCCGTTTCGAATGGGGCTTGATCACCGATGTTCAGACTCCCGACCTTGAAACGCGAATTGCCATCCTTCGCAAGAAGGCCGAAAAGGAACGACTCAACGTTCCTCACGAAATTCTGGAATACATGGCCACCAAAGTCACCAGCAATATTCGTGAGCTCGAGGGCACCCTCATCCGCGTCACCGCCTTCGCAAATCTCAATAAACAGCCCGTCGACCTTGCCCTGGTCCAAACCGTGCTTAAAGGACTTATTTCTCTCGACGACACTAATGTCATTGCGCCTGCCGACATCATCAACACCACCGCTGAATACTTCAAACTCGGTGTAGATGAACTCACTGGTTCTTCGCGCGCGCAGGCCATTGCCACGGCGCGCCAAATTTCAATGTACCTGTGCCGCGAAATGACAAACCTCTCACTTCCTAAGATTGGGCAGCTTTTTGGAGGGCGAGATCACACCACGGTGATGCACGCCTACAAAAAGATCGCTGAACTCATGAAAGAGCGCCGCTCCATCTACAACCAGGTGACCGAACTGACCACACGAATCAAACAAAGAAGCAGTGAGTCGCTTTAACCCCTGTGGATAAACCTGTGGATTGTTGTGGGTAGGCGCGCCTCCACCTGTGGGTAACTCAGGACCTTCTGTGAACTGACTGGATCCCTGGGACCGGACGCAACCTTGTGATACTCAGCTCATCCCCCGCGAACTAACAACTTACACGCGTGTTCTTTCCTCAAAAGCCGAGAGCTTGTCGGGCTTCTGCACAGTATCCACAGACGTTAAGATTATTAATCCTCTTCACTATTAAGCCAGCGGCTCGATAACCTTCACGGGCCGCTCGAGAGAATATGCGGATGTCTGCGCGCCGACTAGCATGGGATACCCGGCTTCAGAAGAAAGAAACACTGTGAAATTTCAAGTCAACCGCGATGTATTTAGCGAAGCAGTTTCTTTTGCCGTGAAACTGTTGCCCAGCAAGTTCAATCATCCCGTTCTTGGCGGAGTTCTCATTGAATCGTCAGACTCAGGCATTGTTCTGTCATCGTTTGACTACGAAGCCTCGGCCACAACTAAGATCGCCGCGTCGGTTGATGAGCCCGGCCGCATGCTCGTTTCGGGGCGACTGCTTGCTGACATTGCGAGCCGGTTACCGGATGCCCCGGTAGTTTTCTCAACCCAAGACAGCCGCGTTGTCATCACGTGTGGAAAGGCGTCGTTCACCCTGTTGTCGATGCCGCTTGAGGAGTATCCAGCTATTCCGGTTGTTGCCGGGAGATCCGGTAAAGTCCCCGCCGACGTTTTTGCTGATGCCGTGGGCCAGGTTGCAGTTGCCGCTTCGCGCGAAGATGTGACCCCCGTGATCACAGGCGTCCTCGTCGAGGTGGCGAACAACCAGCTGAGCCTCATTGCGACTGACCGTTACCGCGTTGCCGTGCGAACTATCGACTGGGATGGTTCAGACGGTGCCACAGAAGTTACTGCGCTTGTGCCCGTGCGAATAATTCACGAGCTGAGTAAGACGTTTGCTAACTCTGGGGTCATCACCATCACGTTCACCGCCGAGGGCGAGCGGGAACTTATTTCGTTTAGCGCCGATGATAAGACCGTCACGTCGGTACTTATTCGGGGTCAATATCCGCCGATTCGCCGACTCTTCCCTGAATCGGTTGAAAACTACGCGGTCGTCAACACCGCAGAGCTGGTTGAGGCAGTGCGCCGCGTCAAACTCGTCCTGGAGCGCGATATTGCTATTCGATTCACCTTCGGTAAAGACGGGGTCATGCTCGAAGGCCTCGGCGGCGACAAAGCACAAGCCAGCGAGAACGTTGACAGTACCCTGACGGGTAACGACATGACCGTGTCGCTCAAACCGGATTTCCTCCTCGACGGCCTTAACGCGTTGCACTCAGAATTTGCGCGCCTTGGTTTTACCATTTCCGAGGTGGGCAATCAGCCCAAGCCCGGACCCGTGCTCATCACCCGCCAAACCTCGGCAACGGATAATGACGCCGCGGGCTTTAAGTACCTATTGCAGCCCAATCTCTTGATGCGCTAGTCATGTTTTTGCAGCGATTAGGCCTCCGGGATTATCGCAATTATCGCGAGGTAGACGTAACGCTCGAACCGGGGGTGACTGTTTTCGTTGGTAGGAACGGTCAAGGCAAAACCAATCTCGTTGAAGCGTTGTATCTGTTGGCGTCGGGTAAGTCCCATCGAATAAGCACCACCGCACCTTTGATCCTTAAGGATTGCGAGAGGGGTGTTATTCGCGCCACGGTCGTGGCACAAGATCGGGCCCTCCTGTGTGAGTGGGAGATCAACAGGGAGGCCCCGGATCGAATTCAAATGAACGGCAACGCCAGCAAGTCAGGCGATCTTGCGCGGGCATTGAGTGTGGTGATGTTTGCTCCCGAGGATCTGACGGTGGTTCGGGGAGATCCCGCGCAACGACGGGCTCACCTCGATGAGATTGTCTCGTGGTTGTTTCCTCGCATTCGAGGGACCCTGGTCGACTATGAGCGCACGCTAAAGCAGCGCAACTCGCTTTTGAAGTCGCTCCGAACTCACTCACGCAGCACTCCCGATACCTCAACGCTCGACGTGTGGGATGAGAAGTTAGTAAGCCTCGGAACAGATATTTTCGCGGCCCGCTTGGCAACACTTGCGCTCCTTGCTCCCCGGGTTTCCGACAGGTACCGCAGCATCGCGGGGGCCGACCATCAACCAGAACTGGCGATCACCCCTTCTGTGGAGATTGCCCCGGAGAATTTTGGCGACTACGCAACGGTGTTTACTCAACAGCTCACCGCGCAGCGCACTGTGGATATCGAACGCGGTCAGACGATGGCCGGACCACACCGCGACGACATCGCGATTTCCTTGAACGCGCTTCCCGCAAAGGGCTATGCGAGTCACGGAGAAACATGGTCGCTCGTTCTCGCTCTGCGCCTAGCCGAACTCGACGTGAAGCGACGTGAAGGTCCCGCAGGAGACCCCATTGTGATTTTGGATGACGTTTTTGCCGAGCTTGACTCGGGCCGCCGAGAACTTCTCTGCCAGAGCCTCGTCGACGTTGAACAGGTGCTTGTTACGGCTGCGGTTCGCGACGACGTTCCTGCGTCGATGGTGGCCCAGCTGATCACCATCAGCGGCGGCGCGGTTGTGCCAACCGAAGAAGGCGCCCAGACATGACCCATGACGAATCGTCTGCTGCCGGCGAGCTTTTTGATCGACTGCGATCACGCATGACCCTCTCGGCCGATGCACGCAAGCGGCGCACACGCCGCTCGGCCGAGGCGACCAGCGAGCCGTTTGGCGGGGGGCGCGATCCCCGGGGGCTGGGTGCCATCGTCGGCGAACTCACCTCGGATCTTGGGTGGACGTCGTTTCTCACCGAGTCGGACCTCATGAGCGGTTGGCCAGAGGTCGTGGGCCCCGATGTAGCGGCACGGACGACACCCCAAGGTCTCACCGACGGCACCCTTCTCGTGCTCTGTGAATCAACTGCCTGGGCAACGCAGCTACGCCTGCTCTCGCCGGAGATTCTGACACGCCTTGTAGCCGCCTTTCCCGACGCGCGCGTGACCGCGCTGAGCTTTCGAGGCCCCGATCAGCCCTCCTGGAAACGCGGCCTCCGATCGGTTCCCGGCCGAGGACCGCGCGACACCTTTGGCTAGCGTTGCCGGAGTGCTCTCGGGCCGTCTCGGTGAACGCGCGGACACCGTCACGTCCCAGTAATTCACAGCCCCATTGGGTAGAATCCACCTAGGATTTAAACCGGTTTGGGAGTGCGTAGCGTAGATGGCAACGGAGTCAAAAAAAGCCTCATCAGAGGGCGAATACGGAGCCAGCGACATTCAGGTTCTCGAGGGTCTCGAGGCCGTTCGAAAGCGCCCCGGCATGTACATCGGGTCCACCGGCCCTCGGGGCTTGCATCACCTGGTCTACGAGGTCGTCGACAACTCTGTTGACGAAGCCTTAGCGGGTCACTGCGACGACATTCAGATCTTCATGCAGGCCGACGGCTCGATCCGCGTCGTAGACAATGGCCGCGGTATTCCCGTCGACGAACACCCGGTTGAGAAGAAGTCCGCCGTGGAGGTCGTGCTGACGGTTTTGCACGCTGGTGGCAAGTTTGGTGGCGGCGGATATTCGGTCTCAGGTGGCTTGCACGGGGTGGGTATTTCGGTAGTGAATGCACTCTCGACCAAGCTCGACGTTGAGGTGCGCCAACAGGGAGCCATTTACACGCAGTCCTACGCGAACGGCGTTCCGCTGGCGCCCCTCAAAAAAGGTGGGCCCACGAAGGACACGGGAACATCCGTCACCTTCTGGCCTAACGCCGAAATCTTTGAAACCGTCGAGTTCGACTTCGAGACGCTGCGCCAGCGTTTTCAGCAGATGGCGTTCCTCAACAAGGGACTGAGCCTCACGGTGAGCGATCAGCGTGAGGGCGACAAGAACCAGGGCGGCGAGACCCCGGTTACCTACAAGTTTGATCGCGGCCTGATGGATTACGTGGAGTATCTCAACAAGGCCAAGAAAGCAGAGATCGTCAACGAAGAAATCATCTGCTTCGAATCTGAAGACAAAGAAAAGAGCCTCTCCGTCGAGATTGCGATGCAGTGGACCACGGCGTACATCGAGAGCGTGCACACGTACGCGAACACGATTAACACGCACGAGGGCGGCACGCACGAAGAGGGCTTTCGGGCGGCGCTCACCTCGCTCATCAATAAGTACGCCCGCGACAAGGGAATCCTCAAAGACAAAGACGAGAACCTCTCGGGAGATGACGTTCGCGAGGGGCTCACTGCGGTGATTTCGATCAAGCTGGGTGAGCCACAGTTCGAAGGCCAAACCAAGACAAAACTGGGTAACACCGAGGCCAAGAGCTTCGTGCAAAAAGTTACGAACGACAACCTGAACGACTGGTTCGAACGAAACCCCCTCGTTGCCAAAGAGATTATTCGCAAGGCGCTTCAGGCCGCCAGCGCGCGTTTGGCCGCCCGAAAAGCACGTGAAACGGCACGGCGCAAGGGTCTCCTGGAGGGCGGTGGAATGCCTGGCAAACTCAAGGACTGCCAGAGCAAAGACCCCTCACTCTCTGAGGTCTTCCTGGTGGAGGGCGATTCAGCCGGAGGTTCGGCTGTTCAGGGCCGAAACCCGGAGACCCAGGCCATTCTGCCCCTCCGCGGCAAAATCTTGAATGTGGAGAAGGCCACATCGGACCGCATGTTTGCCAACGCCGAAGTTCAGGCTATGTTGACCGCCTTCGGAACCGGCGTGGGCGCAGATTTTGACGCCGACAAAGCCCGGTACCACAAAATTGTTTTGATGGCCGATGCCGACGTTGACGGCCAGCACATCACCACGCTGTTGTTGACGCTCATCTATCGACACCTACCGGGCCTGATTGAGCGCGGTTTCGTTTATCTGGCCCAGCCGCCGCTCTATCGCATCAAGTGGTCGAACTCCGAACACCAGTACGTGTACACCGACGCTGAGCGCGACGCGCTCCTCGAGGACGGCGCCAAGGCCGGCAAGCGCATGCCCAAGGACAACGGAATTCAGCGCTACAAGGGTCTCGGCGAAATGGATTACCGCGAGCTGTGGGAGACCACAATGAATCCCGACACTCGAACCCTGCTCCAAGTGACTCTGGCCGACGCGGCCGCGGCCGACCTCATCTTCCACACGCTGATGGGCGACGATGTTGAGGCCCGCCGAACCTTTATTCAGCAGAACGCTAAGGACGTGCGTTTCCTTGACATCTAACGACGACACCACGAACGTGACCGAACCAGTGACCGACCGCGTCAAGCAGGTCGATCTGCAGCTCGAGATGCAGCGCTCGTACCTCGACTACGCGATGAGCGTGATCGTGGGCCGCGCACTTCCCGAGGTGCGCGACGGCCTGAAGCCCGTGCATCGACGCGTGATTTACGCCATGTTCGACGGTGGATATCGACCCGACAAGGCATTCTCCAAGTGCGCCCGCGTGGTCGGCGACGTGATGGGGCAATTTCACCCGCACGGAGACTCGGCCATCTATGACGCTCTCGTTCGACTCGTTCAGCCCTGGAGTCTGCGCTACCCGCTAGCCCTTGGCCAGGGAAACTTTGGCTCTCCGGGTAATGACGGGGCTGCCGCTCCGCGATACACCGAAACAAAAATGGCGCCGCTTGCTCTCGAGATGGTGCGCGACATCGAAGAAGACACCGTCGACTTCCAAGACAACTACGACGGACGCACGCAAGAACCCACCATTCTTCCGGCTCGTTTTCCGAATCTGCTGGTCAATGGCTCGGTGGGAATCGCCGTGGGTATGGCCACGAACATCCCCCCGCACAACCTCCGCGAGGTCGCCGACGCAGCACTCTTCGCGCTTGCGCACCCCGAGGTCGTGGGAGAAGAGCTTCTTACCGAACTGATGGCCCGCGTTAAGGGCCCCGACTTCCCCACGGGAGCCCAGGTACTGGGAACCAAGGGCATTGTCGATATGTATCGAACGGGTCGTGGGTCCATCACCATGCGTTCGGTCGTCACCGTCGAAGAAATTCACGGGCGCACGTGCCTGGTGGTTACCGAACTGCCGTATCAGGTCAATCCCGACAACCTCGCACTCCGCATCGCCGAGCTCGTCAAGGAGGGTCGCCTCTCCGGAATTGCCGACATTCGGGATGAAACGAGCGGTCGCACCGGTCAGCGACTCGTCATCGTTCTCAAGCGCGATGCCGTGGCCCAGGTTGTGCTCAACAACCTCTACAAGCACACCGCCCTTCAAGAAAACTTTGGCGCGAACATGCTGGCGATTGTCGACGGCATTCCGCGCACGCTGGCACTCGACGGATTTATCACTGCGTGGATCGCGCACCAGATCGACGTTATTGTACGTCGCACCACGTTCCGCCTCAAGAAGGCCGAAGAGCGCATGCACATCTTGCGCGGCTATCTCGCCGCGCTTGATGCCCTCGATGAGGTCATCGCGCTTATTCGCAAGAGTGCCACCGTGGACGACGCGCGCGAGGGCCTGATGGCACTGCTCAGCATCGACGACCTGCAAGCCCGGGCGATTCTAGAGATGCAGTTGCGCCGACTCGCGGCACTGGAGCGGCAGAAGATTATCGACGAGGCTGCCGAGCTGGAAGCGCAAATAACCGACTTTAAGAGCATCCTGGCCTCGCCCGAGCGTCAGCGCACGATTGTCACCGACGAACTCACCGAGATTGTTGATAAGTACGGTGATGAGCGGCGCACGCAAATCATGGCCGGCTACGGCGGCGACATGAACCTCGAAGACCTGATTGCCGAAGAAGAAATGGTGATTACCGTCACCCGCGGCGGCTACATCAAGCGCACGCGGAGCGACAATTATCGCTCGCAGCATCGTGGCGGAAAGGGCGTCAAGGGCGCCCAATTGCGGGCCGACGACGTCGTCGAGCACTTCTTTGTGACAACCACCCACCACTGGCTCTTGTTCTTTACGAATACCGGGCGGGTGTTGCGCGTCAAGGCACACGAAGTGATGGAGACGGGTCGCGATGCCAAAGGTCAGCACGTCGCAAACCTGCTGGCGCTCAATCCTGACGAAGAGATTCGCCAGATTCTTGATATTCGCGACTACCAGGTGGCCAAGTTCCTCGCACTCGCCACTAAGAGCGGCATGATCAAAAAGACGGCCCTCGACGCGTATGACACGAGTCGAACGGGTGGCATCATCGCCATCAACCTGCGCGAGGGTGACGAACTTGTCTCTGCCCTCTTGATCGACGAAGACACCGACGTTCTCCTCGTCTCGCGAAAAGGCATGAGTCTGCGATTCACGGCTACGGACGAGGCGTTGCGACCGATGGGTAGGTCAACGGCCGGTGTGACCGGAATGAAATTCCGCGCCGACGACTGGCTTCTCGACGCCGCAGTCGTCACCGATGAGAGCTTTGTCTTTGTCGCCACGGAAAAGGGATACGCCAAGAAGACCGCGACGAGTCAGTACCGAACGCAGAACCGCGGCGGACTCGGCATTAAGGTAGCCAAGCTCAGTGAGGAGCGCGGCGACTTGGCCGGCGCCATCATTGTCGAGGAAGAAGACGAAGTGCTGGTCGTGCTGGAGAGCGGAAAGGTCGTTCGCTCTCCCTCCACCGAGGTTCCCGCTCGAGGTCGGGACACCATGGGCGTGGTGTTCACGCGGTTCGACGACACCGACCGTATTCTTGCGATTGCCAAAAACTCGGAACGCAACCTGGTGTCCGAAGACGGTGACGATGAGGCGGAGGCCAACCAGGACGCGGGCATCCCTGCCGACCCCGAAGGTACTAGCGTTGACGAGACAACCGAAGCCGACCCCACCGAGGATGTAAATGACTAACCTGCCCGGCAATTACGCCCCTACAAACGCAGGTCGAACCGGCAACACCGGTCCCGACTATTCGGGTCAAAATCGTGGTCCGGCCGGCAAACGATCGCCCAAGAAACCTCGCGGCAAGGGTCGGTTGGCTTTTGGCGCGGACAACAGCAACCCCAACGTAAAACAGGTTCGACTCACCCTCGTCTTTATCGATTTTTGGTCGGCCCTCAAAGTCTCCTTCCTCATCGGTCTCGCACAGGCGATCGTGGTTATCATCGCCACGTTCTTGCTCTATCTCGTCTTCGTGCAGACCGGCATTTTCGATCGCGCTAACAGTGTCGTCGGTCAGGTTGTCGGCGGAAACGGTTTCGACGTGCGCAGCATCTTGTCGATGGGACAAGCCGTAGCCTTCGCGGCCGTCGCGGCCGTTTTGAACATGGTCGTCATCACCATCATGGGCGCCGTTGTGGCCGTTATCTACAACACCATTGCCCGCATTGTCGGCGGAGTAAAGGTCGGCTTCCAAAGCGACTAGACGGATTTAAGAATTACCCGGCATCTCAGGTAGTCTCGTATCTGTTGCTTCGGGGCTATAGCTCAGGTGGTTAGAGCGCTTCACTGATAATGAAGAGGTCCCAGGTTCAAGTCCTGGTAGCCCCACGAACACGAAAGTGTTCTCCCGCAAGGGGCCTTAGCTCAATTGGTAGAGCGCCTGCTTTGCAAGCAGG
>CAIWRM010000041.1 GCA_903915075.1 uncultured Microbacteriaceae bacterium | reverse complement strand
CGCTCGTCAGGGCTCGATTCGTGCTCCTCAGATGACCGGTGGTGGAATCGTTCACGGGCCCACGCCACGCAGCTACGCGCAGCGCACGCCCAAGAAGATGATCGCCGCTGCTCTGCTCGGAGCTCTCTCGGACCGCGCCCGCGGTAGCCGCATTCACGCGGTAACGGCGTTCGCAGCCGAGGCACCCTCTACGTCTGCAGCCGTGACGTTGATTCGCTCGGTTGTTCCGGGCCGCAACGTTCTGGCCGTGTGCGCGCGTGGCGAAGAGACCGCGATCAAGAGTGTTCGCAACATTCCTCACGTGCACGCGCTGTTCGCCGACCAGCTGAACGCCTACGACGTTCTTGTCAGCGACGACATCATCTTCACCACGAGTGCATTGACTGCGTTCGTGGACAGCAAGAAGAAGCAGGAGGTCTCGGCATGACCGCGGCAGACAAGAACCCTCGCGACATCATCATCGCGCCGGTCGTCTCGGAGAAGAGCTACTCCTTGATCGACTCGGGAAAGTACACGTTCGTCGTGGACCCCCGTTCGAACAAGACCGAGATCAAGCTCGCTATCGAGAAGATCTTCAACGTGAAGGTTGCTTCCATCAACACCCTCAACCGCCAGGGCAAGACGCGCCGCACCAAGTTCGGTGAGGGCAAGCGCAAGAACACCAAGCGCGCCATCGTCACGCTCAAGTCGGGCTCGATCGACTTCTTCACGGCAGTCGGCTAAGGGACCGGTAAGGACACATCATGGCTATTCGTAAATACAAGCCCACGACTCCGGGTCGTCGCGGTTCTTCGGTTGCAGACTTCGCCGAGATCACGCGCTCGACCCCCGAGAAGTCTCTGCTGCGCCCCCTGTCGAAGACCGGTGGCCGCAACAACCAGGGTCGCATCACCACGCGTCACATCGGTGGCGGCCACAAGCGCCAGTACCGTCTGATCGACTTCCGTCGTAACGACAAAGACGGCGTGCTGGCCAAGGTTGCTCACATCGAGTACGACCCCAACCGCACGGCTCGCATTGCACTGTTGCACTTCGTTGATGGCACCAAGCGCTACATCTTGGCTCCCAACAAGCTCAACCAGGGCGATGTCATCGAGTCCGGCGCCGGTGCCGACATCAAGCCCGGCAACAACCTGCCGCTGCGCAACATCCCCACGGGTACCGTTGTGCACGCCATTGAGCTCAAGCCGGGTGGAGGCGCCAAGCTCGCCCGCTCGGCCGGTGCCTCGGTTCGCCTTGTGGCCAAGGATGGCCCCTACGCTCAGCTGCGTCTGCCCTCGGGCGAGATCCGCAACGTGGATGCGCGCTGCCGCGCAACCATCGGCGAGGTCGGCAACGCCGAGCAGTCCAACATCAACTGGGGTAAGGCTGGCCGCATGCGCTGGAAGGGCGTTCGCCCGACAGTGCGTGGTGTGGCCATGAACCCGGTTGACCACCCGCACGGTGGTGGTGAGGGTAAGACCTCTGGTGGTCGCCACCCCGTAAGCCCCTGGGGACAGTCCGAGGGTCGCACGCGTCGCAAGAAGAAAGAAAGCGACAAGCTCATCGTTCGCCGCCGTACCGTCGGCAAGAAGCGCAAGTAGGAGTTTAGAAGATGCCACGCAGTCTCAAGAAGGGCCCCTTCGTCGACGACCACCTGCTCAAAAAGGTTGTTGCACAGAACGAGGCCAAGACCAAGAACGTGATCAAGACCTGGTCGCGCCGCTCGATGATTGTTCCCGCCATGCTCGGTCACACCATTGCCGTGCACGACGGGCGCAAGCACATCCCCGTTTTCGTTACCGAAACCATGGTGGGTCACAAGCTGGGCGAGTTCGCGCCCACGCGTACCTTCCGTGGTCACGTAAAAGACGACAAGAAGGGTCGTCGCCGCTAACCCGCGGTGACGTGAAGGAGAAAACATCATGGTTGAATCTGTCGCCCGCGTGCGTCACATTCGCGTGACCGCGCAGAAGGCACGTCGTGTCGTGGATCTCATCCGCGGCAAGCAGGCCACCGAAGCGCTCGCCATCCTCAAGTTCGCCCCTCAGGGTGCGAGCGAGCCGGTGTACAAGCTCGTGGCATCCGCCATGGCCAACGCCCGCGTGAAGGCCGACGCGACAAACCAGTACCTCGACGAACAAGACCTGTTCGTTGCCCGCGCGTTCGTTGACGAAGGCACCACCCTCAAGCGGTTCCAGCCGCGAGCTCAGGGTCGCGCGTTCAAGATCCTCAAGCGCACCAGCCACATCACGGTCGTGCTCGCCACGCCCGAGGATAAGGCGGCTCCCGCCGTCAGCGCGCCAAAGAAGGAGGCCAAGTAATGGGCCAGAAAGTAAACCCGTATGGCTTCCGCCTCGGAATTACCACCGACCACGTGTCGCGTTGGTTCTCCGACAGCACGCAGAAGGTACAGCGTTACGCCGACTTCGTTGCAGAAGACGTCATGATCCGCAAGATGCTCTCCGAGACGCTCGACCGCGCAGGCGTGTCGCGCATCGAGATTGAGCGCACCCGTGACCGCGTTCGCGTTGACATTCACACGGCCCGCCCGGGCATCGTGATTGGTCGCCGTGGAGCCGAGGCCGAGCGTATTCGCGCCGACCTCGAGAAGCTCTCGGGCAAGCAGATCCAGCTCAACATCCTCGAGGTCAAGAACCCCGAGATGGATGCGCAACTCGTTGCCCAGGGCATCGCCGAGCAGCTCTCTGCTCGTGTCGCCTTCCGCCGCGCGATGCGCAAGGGCCTTCAGGGTGCTCAGCGCGCCGGCGCCAAGGGTGTTCGCATCCAGGTGTCGGGTCGTCTGGGTGGTGCCGAGATGAGCCGTTCGGAGTTCTACCGCGAGGGTCGTGTGCCACTGCACACGCTGCGCGCGAACATCGACTACGGCTTCTACGAGGCCAAGACCACCTTCGGCCGCATCGGCGTGAAGGTCTGGATCTACAAGGGTGAAATCACCAACAAAGAACTCGCGCGCGAGCAGGCCAACCAGAAGTCGGTCCGTCCCGAGCGCGGTCCCGCCGGACGCCGTGGCCCTCGTGCCGAAGGCGCCCCGGCCGCAGCAGCAGGAGCAGAGGCCTAAATCATGTTGATTCCCCGTCGCGTAAAGCACCGCAAGCAGCACCACCCCGGTCGGAGTGGTCACGCTACCGGTGGCACCAAGGTCACGTTTGGTGAGTTCGGCATTCAGGCCCTCACCTCCGCTTACGTCACCAACCGCCAGATTGAATCTGCGCGTATTGCCATGACTCGTCACATCAAGCGTGGTGGAAAGGTGTGGATCAACATCTACCCCGACCGTCCGCTGACGAAGAAGCCTGCTGAAACCCGCATGGGTTCGGGTAAGGGTTCGCCCGAGTGGTGGATCGCAAACGTCAAGCCGGGTCGCGTGCTTTTCGAGCTCGCCGGTGTGAACGAGACCATTGCTCGTGAAGCACTCACCCGCGCTATCCACAAGCTGCCTCTCAAGGCACGCATCATCAAGCGTGAGGAAGGTGACGCATAATGGCCATCGGATCCAAGGAGCTGGGCACCTCAAATCTCGACACGTTCGACAACGAGCGTCTTGTTGATGAGCTGCGCAAGGCAAAGGAAGAGTTGTTCAACCTGCGTTTCCAGTCGGCCACCGGCCAGCTGGAGAGCCACGGACGCCTCCGTGCCGTCAAGCGCGACATCGCGCGCATCTACACAGTGATTCGCGAACGTGAGCTCGG
>CAIWRM010000040.1 GCA_903915075.1 uncultured Microbacteriaceae bacterium | reverse complement strand
TATCGATCCGTCAATCCAACTCACCATCAAGGGCGCTCTGGTCATCATTGCAGTCGCCTTTGGTCGGCGATAGTAACACCCACCCCAACCCAACCCAGTCCGCTCAGCACCATTTTTTATCGACAGCACTAACCAGAAACCATTAAGGAGAAAAAATGCAAATCATCAAAGATCACACGGGAGCACCGGTCAAGCACGGTCGCGCATTGGTCAACGGGGTGCGCCTGCACTACATGACCGCTGGCCAGGGAGAGCCTCTCTTCCTGCTTCACGGTGTACCCAAGACCTCGTACCACTGGCGTCACGTCATCCCACTGCTCACCCCGCACTTCACGGTAATCGCCCCAGACCTCCGGGGACTCGGTGACAGCGAACACCCGCAGGACGGCTTCGACATGAAGAACATGGCGAAGGACATCGCCGACTTGGCAACTCACCTTGGCTACGACACCTTCAACCTCGCGGGTGAAGACTGGGGCGCATCGACGGCATATCAAGTAGCTGCTCAGTGGCCGGAGCGCGTCAAGAAGCTGGTGTACCAGGAAATGATCCTCCCGGGCTTCGGGCTTGAGGACTACTCGTTCCTCACTCGTGAAAACGTAAGCACCTACGTGTGGCTCTGGCACATCAACTTCTACAGCGTGCCCGACTTTCCCGAGTTGCTTATCACGGGCCGTGAGAGAGAGTACTTCAACTACTTCATCAAGCATGAGACGCACAACCCTCAGGCCATCACGCCCGATGCTCTCGATGAGTACGTGCGCTGTTACTCGTCGCCCGGCGGTCTTCGATCGATGTTCGCCATCTACCGTGCGACCCTTGACGACGCCGATCAGAACCACGAGTCGGCAAAGACCAAGCTCAAGATGCCCGTTCTGGCGGTCGGAAGTGAATACTTCATTGGCGCAGACAACGAGCGTCAAATGCGTGAGGTCGCTGAGAACGTCGAGGCAGCCATCCTGCCCTGGGGCCACCAGCTTGCTGAAGAGTCGCCCGAGGAACTCGCCGAGATATACCTGAAGTTCTTCCAGAAGTAAGCAAGAAGGGCGGGCGACGGAATCTTCGAAGTCATCCCGGGTACTGACGCACTAAAGGCCACGTGGAGCTGGCAGCACTCACAAAAGATTGCGCCGCCAGCTCCACGGGGTAACCCATCCATCAAAGTGGGTCACGCGAAATCTTAGCCGTGACCGCAAGAATTTTTATGACAAGGACCTCGCAATGAAGAAGATCAACGTAGGCATCATCGGCGGTGGCTTTATGGGCAAAGCACACTCCCTCGCCTATTCGGCTGTTCCCATGTTCTTCTGGCCGACTGATGTGATGCCCGTAAAGCACAGCATCGCCGAAGCCACCGATGAGCTGGCGGCAGATGCGGCCACACGCTTCGGCTTCGAGAGATCAACGAGCGATTGGCGCACGATCGTTGATGACCCCGAGATTGATCTTGTCGATATTGCCACGCCAAATAACCTCCACGCCGAGATTGCCATCGCGGCTCTCGCAGCGGGCAAGCACGTCATCTGCGAAAAGCCCTTGGCGCGCACCGTCGAAGAAGCCGCCAAGATGTATGAGGCCTCGCGAGCCAGCGACCGCGTTAACATGGTGGCCTTCAACTACCGCCGGACCCCGGCCGTAGCGCTCGCGAAGCGCTATATCGATGAAGGCGCCATCGGGCGCATCCTCAACGTGCGCGCCACGTACTTGCAGGACTGGTCCGCCGACCCCAGCTCCCCCCTATCGTGGCGTTTCCAAAAGTCCATTGCGGGATCCGGTGCGGTGGGCGACATCCTGACCCACGTTCTTGACATGTCTCGCTACCTGGCTGGTGAAATCACCGAGGTGAGCAGCCTCACCGCACACATCATTACAGAGCGTCCGCTGCAGCAGGGTGGTGCTGATTCACTCGGGAACTCCAAGAACAAGGGCGGCCCCATGGGCGCCGTCGACGTTGAAGACGAGGTCATCTCGCTCGTCAAGTTTGCCAGTGGCGCCATTGGCTCCGTTGAAGCAACCCGCAACGCCTGGGGCCGCAACAACTTCATCACGCTTGAGATCCACGGAACCGAGGGCTCGATTGCCTTCAACTACGAGAACCGCGACGAACTCCAAGTCTGCTTCAAGAGTGACGGCGATGACCGACGTGGTTTCCGAACCGTGTACACCGGCCCCAATCACCCCAATGGCGCCAACCTCTGGCCCATCCCCGCACTGGGTATTGGCTACGGCGAAACGAAAATCATTGAGGCGCACGACCTGTTCACGGCAATCGCCGGCGGTGAACCCGTGCGTCCCGACTTTGGCGACGGATACCAGGTAGCCCTCATCGATGACGCCATCCTCGCATCGGCGGCCACCGGCCAGTGGGTCAAGGTTCCTCAGCTCAACAGAGAGACCGGAAAGGTTTCCTAAACGCATGACTACCTTTTACCGCGCTCTTCATGCGCGATTCCTACAGACAGTGCCGCGCTCGTGACACGCTCGTTGCGCGCCGGCATCATCGGCGGCGGCTTCATGGCGGAAGTTCATGCGCGCGCCGTCAGAGATGCCGGATACGAGGTGGCGATGATCGCGAGTTCATCACCAGAAAAGGCGGCGGATGCGGCATCTCGACTTGGTGTGCCCAACGTTGCTGACAACGCACATGCACTGATTGCCTCTGATCTGGTTGACGTGGTGCACGTGTGCACCCCCAATGCCTTCCACGCGGAGCAAGCGCGCATGGCTATTGCTCAGGGCAAGCCGGTGGTGTGTGAGAAACCACTGGCGACCTCGGCCGCTGATGCTCGCGAACTCGTGACCCTCGCCGCCGCGAAGGGAACGCTGACTGCGGTGCCGTTTGTCTATCGCTATTACCCAGCGGTGCGGGAGATTCTCGCGCGCATTGCTCGCGGGGATACCGGCCAGTTGCGGGTGCTGCACGGCAACTATCTTCAGGACTGGCTCACGCCTTCGGCGGCCCACAACTGGCGGGTCGATGAGGCCATTGGTGGCGAATCCCGCACCTTTGCCGACATCGGTGTTCACTGGTGCGACCTCATGGAGTTCGTTACCGGTCATCGCATCACACGTCTCGTTTCGTTCCTGACTCGAGCGCATCCGGAAAGAAGTAGCAACGAGGACGCGGCCTCCCTGATATTTGAGACGAATCAGGGAGCCACCGGAACACTCGTCGCTAGCCAAATCTCCTTTGGGCGAAAGAACCACCTGTACTTCTCTTTCGACGGTGACCTTGAGTCTTACCAGTGGAATCAGGAACGACCGGGAATGTTTAGTTCCGCGAACGTCGGCGGGGAAACAATTGTTAGGGCGGGATCTGCCGAAATGGCGTCCGCGGCCGCGCAACGGTTGGCGTACCTTCCGGCGGGGCACCCGCAGGGCTACCAGGACGCCTTCAACGCTTTCATCGCCGACGCCTATTCCGCATTTGAGGGTCACGCGGTTGATGGGCTTCCGACTTTTGTGGATGGGTTGCGCGCAGCCCTCTTGACGGAGGCGGTCGTGAAATCATCGAGGGTTGGTGAGTGGGTCGATCTCGCGCAGGATGCTCGTGGCGACGGCACAGACGTGCCGGCCGTAGAAACGGCTCCCGCAAAGCACTAGATTTCGACTAAGCCCAAAGGAATAAGAATGTCGCGACCGGTCACGCTCTTCACAGGCCAGTGGGCCGACTTGCCTTTGGAGCAGGTTGCGGAATATGCGAGTAAGTGGGGTTATGACGGCCTCGAGCTCGCGTGTTGGGGTGACCACCTTGATGTCTGGCGAGCCGCGGAAGACGATGCCTATGTGCAGGACCGCCTTGAGCTTCTCAAACGCCATAACTTGAAGCTCTATGCCATTTCGAATCACCTGAAGGGTCAAGCCGTTTGTGATGACCCCATCGACTTTCGACACGAGGCGATTGTGGGTCACAAAGTGTGGGGCGACGGAGACGCGGAGGGCGTTCGACAGCGCGCCGCCGAGGAGATGAAGCTCACGGGAATCGTGGCGCGCAAATTGGGTGTCGACACGGTCGTGGGGTTCACGGGCTCAAAAATTTGGCCCTACGTGGCGATGTTCCCGCCGGTGCCCGAAGAGGTCATCGACGCCGGCTATCGGGATTTTGCTGATCGCTGGAACCCCATCCTCGATGTTTTCGACGACAACGGCGTTCGGTTTGCCTTTGAGGTTCACCCGGGAGAAATTGCCTACGACTGGTACACGACTGAGCGCGCGCTTGAGGCAATCGGACACCGTCCCGCTTTTGGGCTGAACTGGGACCCCTCGCACATGGTGTGGCAGGGCATCGATCCCGCGGCGTTCATCCACCATTTTGCGGACCGCATTTACCACGTCGATTGCAAAGACGTCATGATTCGCCCGGCCGATGGTCGACGTGGCCAACTCTCGTCCCACTTGCCCTGGGGTGATCCCCGCCGCACGTGGGACTTCGTCTCGGCGGGACACGGCAGCGTCGATTGGGAGTCGAGTTTTCGCGCCCTGAACAGCATCGGTTACTCGGGGCCGATATCGATTGAGTGGGAAGACCCCGGTATGGATCGCCTACACGGGGCACCGGAAGCTGTGACGTTCATTCGTGGGTTCCAGTGGGACGCGCCCACGGCATCATTTGATTCGGCTTTTTCGAGCAAAGACTGACGCGAAGCTCACGCGCTGTTCGCTATAGCTTGCGCAGGTAGACCGTGTCGACGGTGTGGTCGCTCGCCTTGCGCAGGATGAGTCGCGCACGTGAGCGGGTCGGGCGGATGTTCTCCACGAGGTTGGGCTCGTTGGTGCGCTTCCAGATGGCCTGAGCTTCAGCCTTGGCCTCGGTCTCGTCTAGCGCGGCGTAGCGGTGAAAATACGACTCGGGGTTGCTGAACGCGCTGCGCTGAAGTTCGAGGAAGCGCTCCTGATACCAGCGCTCAATGTCGCTCATGCGGGCATCCACGTAGATCGAGAAGTCGAAGAGGTCGGAGAGCGCGAGAGTGCCGCCGAGGGAGGGCTGCAAAACGTTGAGCCCCTCGACGATCAGCACGTCGGGACGCGCCACTTCAACGTGCGCGTCCGGAACGATGTCGTAGGTGAGGTGCGAATAGACAGGCGCGTGCACAGCATCGGCGCCACTCTTGACCTCGCTGACGAAACGGGTGAGCGCTCGCCGGTCGTAGGACTCGGGGAAGCCCTTGCGGTCGAGAATGCCCCGGTGCGACAACTCGGCATTTGGCAGCAGGAAGCCGTCGGTGGTCACCAGCTCAACGCGAGGAGTATCTGGCCAGCGCGACAGCAGGAGCTGCAGGAGCCGCGACACCGTCGACTTACCCACGGCCACCGAGCCGGCCACGCCAATCACAAAGGGTGTGACAGAGGCGGGCTTGCCGAGGAACGTGTCGGTGGCTGTCGAGAGGCTGCGCGTCGCGGCCGCATAGAGCGACAGGAGGCGGCTCAGCGGGAGGTAGACCTCGCGTACTTCGCGCTCATCGAGCGGGTCGCCCTGCCCGCGCAGGGCGTCGATCTCGGCCAGGCTGAGGTCGGGGCCGTTTCCCGGGGTGAGCCCCGCCCATTCGGCGCGCGGAATCTCCACAAACGGCGTTTGGTGCAGGGGCGTGGCGCCGCCGCGCGAAGAACTCACGCCCCCATTCTGCCCGACAAATAGGGGTCTGAGAGTGGCGGGGCCCGTGCCGAGAGCGACAGCCTCCACGGCGGGGCAGAAACCCGCCCAACGCCTAGACTTATCAGCATGTGTGGAATCGTTGGCTACGTGGGAAACAAAGGCACGGTTGACGTGCTCATTTCCGGCCTCAAGCGCCAGGAATACCGCGGTTACGACTCCGCAGGCATCGCCGTGATTACCCCCGAGGGCCACATTTCGAGCGCCAAGAAGGCCGGCAAACTCCAGGCTCTGATGGATGAACTAGCGGTTCGTCCGGTTGCTGCCGGATCAACGGGCATCGGACACACGCGCTGGGCCACGCACGGCGCCCCGATTGACACCAACGCGCATCCGCATCTGGCTGACGACGGCAAACTGGCCCTGATTCACAACGGCATTATTGAGAACTATGCCGAGATTCGCGACGAGATGCTTGCCGCCGGCCACGAGTTTGCCAGTGACACCGACACCGAGGTCGCCGCAATCCTGGTGGGTCACCTGTTCAACGTCACGGGCGATCTGCGCACGGCCTTCGCGCAGGCCGTCAACCGGCTCCAGGGCGCCTTCACGCTGCTCGCCCTGCACGAGAACGAGCCCGGCCTCATCGTGGCCGCCCGCCACAACTCGCCGCTCATCGTGGGTTTTGGCGACGGCGAAAATTTCTTGGGGTCCGACGTCGCCGCGTTTGTGGCGCACACCCACCGCGCGGCCGCCGTGGGGCAAGACCAGATTGTGGCTCTCACGGCAGATTCCGTGACGGTCACTGACTTCGCCGGCAACCCTGCCGAACTCGAAGAATTCGAGGTGGCCTGGGACGCCTCGGCGAGCGACAAGGGCGGCTGGCCGAGCTTCATGGCCAAAGAAATCTCCGAGAACCCGGATGCGGTGGCCAACACCGTCCGCGGTCGGGTGGCCGACGGTTCAGTCGTGATTCCCGAACTGGCCGAGCTGGGCGATGACTACCTGCGAGGCGTATCGCGCATCATCGTGGTGGCGTGTGGCACGGCGTCGTATGCCGGCCTGGTGGGCGCCTATGCCATTGAGCAGTGGGCCCGCATTCCCGTTGATGTGCAACTGAGTCACGAGTTCCGCTATCGCGAACCCGTGATTACGGCTGACACGCTCGTGGTGTCGATTAGCCAGTCGGGTGAAACCATGGACACCCTCATGGCGGTGAAGTATGCGAGCGAGCACGGTGCGCGCACCATCTCGATCTGCAACACTCAGGGCGCCACGATTCCCCGTGAGTCGGATGCCGTGATCTATACGCACGCCGGCCCCGAGGTTGCGGTGGCGTCCACCAAGGCATTTGTGGCTCAGATCACCGCGCTCTATCTCTTGGGCCTTCACGCGGCCCGCGTTCGGGGAACCCTCGAAGCGGCCGAACTAGCGCGCAATGCCGCTGAGCTCGAGGCGATTCCCGCCAAGCTGGAGCAGGTGCTCCTGACCGGCAGCACCGTGGCGCAGTTGGCCAAGTGGATGAGTGACACACCGGCAGTGCTCTTCCTGGGTCGTCACGTGGGCTTTCCCATCGCGCTCGAGGGTGCGCTCAAGCTCAAGGAGCTTGCCTACATTCACGCGGAGGGTTTCGCCGCGGGAGAACTGAAGCACGGACCCATCGCACTCATCGATCACGGCCAGCCGGTCTTTGTCATCGTGCCGAGCCCGAGAAAGTCTGGCGTGATTCACGCCAAGGTTATTTCTAATATCCAAGAGATCCGCGCGCGCGGCGCACGCATCATTGCCATCGCCGAACAGGGTGACGCGGCCGTGCTGCCCTACGCCGACGAGATCATTCAGATTCCTTTGGCCGACCCGCTCTTCGAGCCATTCCTTGCCGTACTGCCGCTGCAAATGTTTGCCATGGAACTCGCGCATGCCAAGGGGCTCGACGTCGACCAACCGCGCAATTTGGCCAAATCGGTGACGGTCGAGTAGTTCATGATTGTGGGCATCGGCGTCGACATCGTGGATGTGGAGCGGTTCGAGCGCGCCGTCGGCCGAACACCACGCCTTGTGGAGCGTCTCTTCACTCCGTCCGAGCGCCACAACTCGATGCGTTCACTCGCGGCACGCTTCGCGGCCAAGGAAGCGTTCATCAAGGCCATGGGCGGCTCAGGCCAGTCGTCGTGGCAAGAGATGGAGGTGGTGTCGGCTGCGTCGGGTGCCCCGCGCCTCAACCTCACCGGAGCCGCCGCCTCACTGGCTGCCGGCAACGGTGTGACGAATCTTCAGCTCTCGCTGGCCCATGACGGGGGCCAGGCCATCGCGTTCGTCGTGGCCGAGGGGAGTGCCCCGTGATCGGACCAGAGTTTCGCGAAATTCAGATTGACCTCGGTGCCCTGCGTCGCAATGTGAGTCACCTCAAGACCGTCATCGGGGTGGAACACCTGATGATTGTGGTCAAGGCCGACGCCTACGGACACGGCATGGTTCCGTGTGCGCGCACCGCGGTTGACGCGGGCGCCGACTGGCTGGGCGTTGTCGATGTGCAGGAAGCGCTGACGCTTCGACAGGCGGGGATTCAGGTGCCGATT
>CAIWRM010000039.1 GCA_903915075.1 uncultured Microbacteriaceae bacterium | reverse complement strand
GCCCTCGTCGTCTTCACACTCGTCCGAGGGAATCCACTTGATGTTCACCTTCGTGCGGTGTGCAAAACCACCGGCACGCAGGGCCTCGGTGACCGACAGATAGGCGTCGGGTAGGTCGATGTACTTGCCCACGAGGCCGATGGTCACTTCGTGCGCGGGGTCGTGCACGGCCACAAGCAGTTCGGACCAGTCGGTCCAGTCCACCTCGCCGCACTCCAGTTTGAGCGCGTCAACAATGTAGGCGTCGAGCCCCTGCTCGTGAAGCATGGTGGGGATGTCGTAAATGCTGGGCACATCGAGCGCATTGACCACGGCGTCTTCGTCGACGTCGCACATCAGGGCAATCTTGCGTTTGTTGGCTTCGGTCACCGGTCGGTCGGAGCGCAGCACCAGGGCATCGGGTTGAATACCAATCGAGCGGAGCATGGCCACCGAGTGCTGCGTGGGCTTGGTCTTCTGCTCGCCCGAGGCGCCCATGAACGGAACCAGCGAGACGTGCACGAAGAACACGTTCTTGCGTCCGAGCTCGTGACGCACCTGACGAGCCGACTCGATAAAGGGCTGGCTCTCGATGTCGCCGACCGTGCCGCCAATCTCGGTGATGATCACGTCGGGCTGGGGATCGTCCTGTGCCTGCAAGCGCATGCGGCGCTTGATTTCATCCGTGATGTGGGGAATCACTTGAACCGTGTCGCCGAGGTACTCGCCGCGACGCTCCTTGGCGATGACCTGCGAATAAATCTGACCGGTGGTGACGTTCGCCGCCTGAGACAGGTTGATGCCGAGGAAGCGCTCGTAGTGCCCGATGTCGAGGTCGGTCTCGGCGCCGTCGTCGGTAACGAAGACCTCGCCGTGTTGGAACGGGTTCATGGTGCCCGGATCGACGTTGAGGTAGGGGTCGAGTTTCTGCATCACCACGCGAAGACCGCGGGCGGTAAGAAGATTGCCCAGGCTGGCCGCCGTGAGGCCTTTGCCGAGCGAGGAGACCACGCCTCCCGTGACGAAAATGTGCTTGGTCACTTTATTTCCGGAAGACTCCACCACGGGATTTCACACTACCAGCGCCATCGACCTCGTTACTGTGACTCGCCGCGGCCGTTGCCCTATTGTGGTGTAAAGCCAACCTTTTGCTCAAGACAAAGTGTTGGCGTCTGCACGTGGGGGGACATATGCCAGAATTACCGGATTTGCCCGGTGTCGTCAGCATCGATATTCGTGGTCTTTTTTTTCAGGGTGGTTTCGCCTTGCTGGCGTTTGTCGTGGTGTGCTCAACGTTGAGCGCCCTCGTCGCAAATTACGCACGCAGGAAGGGCCGGACCTGGGGGTCGTTTTATTTCATTGGGCTGGCATCAATTGTCCTCAGTGGCATCATTGTGGCAACCATGACGCCGGCCACGCACGCGGACGAACTGGTCGTCTGCCCATCCTGCGGTGAAGGAATTCGGAGTGTTGCCCACGTCTGTCCAAACTGCGGACAGAACCTCACCCCGAACGCCTCCATTGGAGAGGACGTAGTCGGCCGAGCTCTGATTATTAACTCGCGATTGCGGATTGCCGGCCTCATCGTGGGCGCAATAGGCCTCATCCTCGTTTTGGTCAGCATGTTCCAGGGGGATGGCGACCTTGCCAAAAACTTGCAAGCCAGCATTGGTTCCTGGGGAATCCTCGGTTCTGGGATTGCCATGCTTGTGATGATTCCTGTGCGCACCCGGATGATTGAAGAGTTAGCCGACAAACTCACGCACGGTAATCAATGACTCACACATGGACCTGTCAGACGTGCGGCACCGCCGTCGCGAGCAAGAAGTTTTGCACGGCTTGTGGAGCCAAGGCCCCGGATTACGTCGCGCGCGAACGAGCCGACGGAGGCGCAACTCGTGACCAAGACCCCGTGATGCCTCGCTCGGTACGAGGTCATGTCGGCGAAGCCCCGGGAAAGGGAAGTTCAGCAATTCCCGCTCCCATGGCAGCGCCGGCAAGAAGACGTATTCCTCAACGTTCATCATCGCTTCGTGCCGGCTCAACACTTGCCAACCGCCGAGAAAGGCACGAGGAACGAACTCAGCGCGCACAAAAATTACGCGGAGCGTTCGCGAGGCCATTCCGAGCAATGGCGAGAGGCTATCGTCTTCACCCTCGGCGATCGCGGTTGATTCTTGCGGGTTTAGGTGTCGTCATCATTGGAGCCGGTCTCGAGCTCACATCGCTCTTCTCCTCCAATCCAATTGTTCTGGCCCAAAAGTACATAGAGAGTCTGAACGCCAGAGACTTTGCAGAATTGCAGAACTCAGGAGCTCTCACGAAGGCACCAGACACAGATTGGTTGCCCGATGACATTTTGGCCGGCATAGACACATCCCTCAATAACCCGATCCTGAGAGTGGAGGGCGACCCTTGGTCGTCAACCGCTCAGGTCTTCATCACCTCGGAGAACAGGAAAGAACCAATCGTGCTCGCTGTCGAGGGAGACATCGTGTGGGACGGTCTACTGATGACGCGCGAGTGGAGAATAAGCTCACCGGCGACTGTTGTAACTTTCGTCACAGCAGACTCGCTAGCAGCGGATGCAAGCGTAACCATTGCTGGTGTCGGCGTGGGAACTCGAGACGGAGCGCGCATTAGCGAATTGACGAGTAAAAAGTACAGTTCACCAGCCGGTCTTTTGGCCGTCAATGTTGGCGCAACTACTTTTGCCGAGGGAAGCGAAAACCTTTTCTGGATCGGATCCTCACGCACGCTCGAAGTGATGCTGGGATCGGGTGCTGTTGTCCTCGAGAACATCATCCATGAGGCAGCAGAGACTGCCAACTGGAACATGCTCCTCCCCTATATGGCATCATCCGTTGACGTTCTTGTGGCCAACGGTTTTCAGGAAGGCATCACAACGCAGGACCCCGAAGGTGCCGTTTCCATTCTCACGAACGAGCGTGTGCAGCCCCACGCCTATAACTGGTACGTCGACGACTTTACTCGCCAAGAATACAGCGATTGGCTTGCGCGAAAATTCGGCACGGAATCATTCATGCCGGAGGATGCCATCTATGGTTATGCGTATGAAGACCAGGATGGCTGCCAGTCCTACTTCGACATCAGTTTCGTCGTTGAGAATGACCTGATAATAAAAATCTCTGAGGCCCCTGCCTCTTCCTGTGAGTAAGGCGTCTTAGTGCTGCCCGGCCATGGCGAGCAGCTCGCGCGCGTGCGCCAGGCCGGTGTCGCTGTCGGAAAGCCCCGAAAGGAGACGCGCCATTTCGGCGGCACGTTCCTCGCCCCGAAGACGGTGCACACTCGACGCCGTGAACTCTCCCGAGGTGTCCTTCTGAACCGTGAGGTGATTGTTGGCAAAGGCGGCCACCTGCGCGAGGTGGGTGACCACAATCACCTGGGAGCGCTCGGCCAAACGCGCCAGTCGGCGACCAATCTCAATGGCGGCAGCGCCACCCACGCCCGCATCGACTTCGTCGAAAACAAACGTGGGTACCGTGTCCACCGACGCAATGACAACTTCGAGAGCCAACATGACGCGCGAGAGCTCGCCGCCCGAGGCGCCCTTGCTCAGTGGCATCGGTTCGCTACCCGGGTGCGGGCGGAGAAGAATCTCAATCGAGTCCGCCCCGTTGGGACCG
>CAIWRM010000038.1 GCA_903915075.1 uncultured Microbacteriaceae bacterium | reverse complement strand
GTCGTCGTTGACGCGCAAGAAATGAACGCTGAGGTCGAGGTGACTCGTTGCCAGGTTTGTGAAGCGCAGGGCGGCGGCTTCGTGCGTCACTCCAAAGGCGTCGCGAAAGTCTTCGATGGCAATGTTGCGCTCCGCCTTGGCCTCCCGCAGGAAGGCCACCGAACGCTCCCGCGGCAAGAGGCAGGCACACGCGAAGTAGTTGATCTCGAGACGCTGCTTGAGAAACTCCGCGTAGTTTTCGGGGCGCTCGTGACCGAGCAGTCGATGGGCAATGGCTTGGAGGGCCATGGCGCGCAGACCGTGACCGCCCGGGATCGAGGCGGGCGGAATATAGATGCGGCCGTTCTCGAGGTCGGTGAGGCTGCGAGCCGCACTGGGCAGGTCGTCCACGTAGATGAGCGTGAATCCGGTGAGCTCCGCCATCTCGGCCACCGTGCGGTGCATGAGCGCGCCCGTGGTGTGTCCGGCGCGTTTCACGAGGTCTTCGGCCAGGGCATCCAGCTCAGGCATGTAGTTGGCATTCTCACGTTGCACCTGCTGCAGCGCTGTATTCGCGCGCCGGGCCTCTTCCGGCGTGGCGATCGCCTCCCGTGACCGCCGATCGATTTCGCGGCTCAAGCCCACAATTACTTCGAGGGCTTCGTCGGGGAGCGACTTACTGTTGCGCACGATGGGCAGGTTGAGGCTGGCAAAGAGCTCGGCGCTCTGAAGCCGCCCGAGTTCAATTTCGAGCTCTGAGCGCCGGTCGGGGGCTTCGCCGGTGAGCAGGTCGGTGAGCGCGACGCCCAGAGCGGCGGCCAGGGCGGTGAGTGCAGACAGTTTGGGTTCGCGTCGGCCGTTCTCGATCTGCGAGAGCTGGCTGGGCAGCAGGCCCACAGCGTCACCCAGCTGCTCGAGGGTGAGACCGGCTTTGGCGCGAAAGAAGCGGAGGCGTTTGCCGAGAATCATGACATCATTGCTCATTTCTTCACTTTACGTGAAAAAAGGCAAATCTTCACGCAACTTTTTGGGTTAAATCGCAGAAAGCTTGCTTGAGAATTGAATTGTCTCCGACATTCACGAAAGTCATTGGGTGTTGGGGGCACGAGACGCACGAGACAAGGGAGTCGTATGACCATCGCACCCGCCGCACCAGTGAGCAAAGTTCCCATAGCCACGTCGCTTGGAGAGCCCCCGTTCGTCACCAACCGCGCTCTCCTCAAGTGGATCTCGGACATCGCCACCCTCACCCAGCCCGAACGCATCCACTGGTGCGACGGTTCGCAGGAAGAGTGGTACGAACTCACGCGTGAGCTTATTTCGCAGGGCGTGCTGATTCCGCTGAACCCTGAACTTCGTCCCGACAGTTTTCTCGTTCGTTCAGACCCTGACGACGTGGCACGCGTGGAAGACCGCACCTTCATTTGCTCGCGCAAGAAGGAAGACGCCGGCCCCACCAACAACTGGCGCAACCCCGACGAGATGAATGACGAACTGCGCGGACTGTTTTCGGGCAGCATGCGCGGTCGCACGATGTACGTGGTGCCTTTCTCGATGGGTCCTCTCGGGGGTCCCATCTCTCAGCTGGGCATCCAACTCACCGACTCGCCCTACGCCGTTCTGAACATGCGCATCATGACGCGCATGGGCTTTGACGCCCTGGCGCTCATCGACGACACAACGCCGTGGGTGCCCGCCGTGCACTCCGTGGGCTCCCCTCTGGTCGACGAAAGCGGAAATCGCACCGACGATGTGGTGTGGCCCAGTAACAGCACAAAGTACATCTGCCACTTCCCCGAGTCGCGCGAGATCTGGTCGTACGGTTCGGGTTACGGCGGGAATGCGCTCCTGTCGAAGAAGTGCTTCAGCCTGCGCATCGGCTCCTTCATGGGGAGCCAAGAGGGCTGGCTGGCCGAGCACATGCTCATCCTTAAGCTCACCTCTCCCGAGAACAAGGCTTACCACGTGGCCGCAGCATTCCCCTCTGCCTGTGGCAAGACCAACCTCGCCATGATCACCCCCACCATTCCCGGCTGGAAAGCCGAGACGATTGGCGATGACATCGCGTGGCTGCGCCCCGGTAAAGACGGACGCCTCTACGCCATCAACCCCGAGGCCGGCTTCTTTGGGGTGGCACCGGGAACCGGCGAAAAGACCAATCCCGTGGCCATGCACACCATCTGGGGCAACACCATTTTCACCAACGTTGCGCTCACCGACGAGGGAGACGTGTGGTGGGAGGGCATGACCGAACAGGTCCCGGCGCACCTCGTCGACTGGCGGGGAGAGGACTGGACTCCCGACTCGGGCCGTCTCGCCGCGCACCCCAACTCGCGCTTCACCGTGCCCATTCAGCAGTGCCCCACCCTCTCGGACGAATGGTTCGAGAGTGACGGCGTGCCTCTCGACGCCATCATCTTTGGTGGTCGCCGGGCTACCAATATTCCTCTTGTTGCCGAAGCCCTCGACTGGGAGCACGGTGTTTTCATGGGTGCCACGGTCTCGAGTGAGCAGACGGCCGCCGCCGAGGGAACCGTTGGCGAACTGCGCCGCGACCCCTTCGCCATGTTGCCGTTCTGCGGTTACAACATGGCCGACTACTGGCAGCACTGGCTCGACATGGGGACGAAGATGGGTGCGAACGCGCCCAAAATTTATCAGGTCAACTGGTTCCGCAAAGACGACAAGGGGAGCTTCCTCTGGCCCGGCTTTGGCGAGAACTCCCGCGTCCTCGAGTGGATCTGTCGCCGTGTCGACGGCGATGCAGCAGTGACCGACCTGCCCGTTGGTCGGGTTCCCGCAGAGGGCTCGCTCAACCTCGAGGGACTCGAGATTGCGCCGTCCAGCATGGAGCAGCTGTTCGCTGTTGACCCCGCAATGTGGTCTGCCGAGTGCGACCTCACCGAAGGTTTCTTCGACAAGTTTGGGTCACGCCTGCCCAAAGTTTTGACCGCACAACTTCAGGCACTGCGCAAGCGCCTGACGTAAGTCACCCAAGCTGCGATGCGCATCGGATCGTCTCACCGGTTGCATCGCTTATCAAAAAGTGGGGGCATCCGGCTCGTCTCATCGGATGCCCCCACTTTCTCATGACACAATGACTGCCACGCCGAGCTTTTTGTGCCGGTAGCCCCAGATGAAGCGGAGTTGTCATGGCGAGTGCGAACGAGCCCTCGGGTCTGAGCGAGCTCGCCGAGGTGATTGAGCGCCTCCGCGCGGAGGGCGGATGCCCCTGGTGCGCGGAGCAGACGCACGAGTCGCTCGTGCAGTATCTCGTTGAGGAAACATACGAGCTGATTGAGGCCATTGAAGCCGGTGGCCGGGACGACGTGATTGAAGAACTCGGCGACGTGCTCTACCAGGTGATGTTTCACGCGAGCCTGGCGGCCGGCAACACGAACGAAAACTACACGCTCGACGAGATAGCCCAGAGGGCCGCCGACAAGATGATCGGGCGTCACCCGCACGTGTTTGGTGATGTGCAGTACGAAACTGCCGATGACGTGATTGCCGTGTGGGAAGACCTCAAGAAGGCCGACAAACCCGGTCGCGAATCCACGCTCGACGGCATTCCCCAGTCCATGCCCGCGCTCGCGCTCGCCGACAAGCTACTGGGCAAGGCGGCCAAACTTGATTTGGTCGACATCGGCGGTCCGGCACCTTTTGCCTTCGAGAGCGAAGATGAGCTGGGGCCACTGCTCGTGGCTATCGTGGCCTCTGCCAGAGCTCAGGGCCTCGACTCAGAACGTGCGCTGCGCTCCTCCCTGCGCGAATTGCAGATTGACATTCGGGAAGCCGAAGCCACCGACGCCGACTAGCGACGTCAATCGGACTCGCTAAATGATGCCGGCCTCGCGGCCGTATGTCATTGGACCGCCCCTGTCGGCCGGGAACCCGTAGCCGAGCACAAAGACCGTGTCGACATCCTCGGCACTCGCAGCAATGCCGTCGTCAACAACCCGTTGCCCCTCGGTGGCCAAGGCCCCGACGCACCGTGTCAAAATCTCGTTATCATCGAGAAGCCGCGACTCCGCGGGAACGTGTGCGACTCTGCCCGCCATCTGGGCCGCCGAAATCAACTCAGCAATCTCGGCGCGTTCGCTGACGGAACGGTCCTCCCCGTGGGCAAACCAGCCCGCACCGGTTTTGTTGCCGAGATCGCCGCGGGTCACCACGTCTCCGAGGAGGGCCCAGCCGGGTTCCTGCGCATCGCCGGCTTCGCGCCCGATGTGCCAGAGGATGTCGAGGCCGACGAGATCCATCACCCGAAAGGGACCCATCTTGAACCCAAAACCTTCGAGAACGGCATCAATCTGAGCCGGCGATGCACCCTCGAGTGTGCAGTTCAACACTTCGAGCACATAGGCGTCAAAAACGCGATTGCCGATGAAGCCATAACCCACCTGTGCCACGACCGTCGTCTTGTCCATGCGCGCCACCAGGCTGAGCACCGTGTCGAGCGTGTGGGTCGACGTGTGCCGTGCGTCGATCACCTCAACGAGCTTTTGTACGTGTGCGGGGGAGAAGAAGTGAAGACCGCAGACCTGCGCGCGGCGGTTCGTGGCGTCGGCGATAACATTCACATCGAGGGTCGACGTGTTTGTGGCGAGAAGAGCGTTGGGGCGAACAATCCCATCCAGCTGCGTAAAAAGTGCACGCTTGGCCTCGAGATTCTCAACGATGGCTTCCACGACCAGGTCGACGTCAGTGATGTCGCCAATCTCGTGCGCCGCGCTCAATCGTTCACTCATCTCGGCCGCGTCATCCGCGGAGAGCGTGCCCTCGGCTTGGCGCTCGAGTTCCCGCACAATCCACGTCACCGCATCTGCAGCGCGTCCGACTGCGCTGTCAAAGAGGACAACGTCACACCCAGCGCGCAAGAGGCAAAGCGCGATGCCGCGTCCCATGTGTCCCGAGCCAACGACGGCGGCCCGCTCAATCCGTCTCACGGGGCCCACGTCGGTGTTCACTCCTGTTGTCACCGGTCGCAGGCCAAGAACTGTTCGCGGTAGTTGAGGATGTGCCGGTCGAGGGGAGCTGCGGCAACTCCCGAGAGGGTGCGAATGTCGTCGGAGACCAGCGACATCTCATCGGCTCGAATCGAGTAGAAGCAGCTTCGCCGGGGTTCCTTCATCGCAACGGGGTCGGGCAATCCCTTGGTCAGGAGCCGGTCGAAGTCATCCACGTCTTCGTAGGCCAGTTTCGTTCCCAGGAGACTGTTGATGCGATCAGCGGTCTGGCCGAACGTGAGCGCCTCGGGACCGGTGAGGTTATAGGTCTTACCTTCGTGACCGGAAGTGCGCAGGGCACCGGCTATCGCCGCACCGATGTCGCGACGAGAGACCCAGCTGGTAGTCCCCGAACCGGCGGGTGCCGCACACAAGCCCTGATCAAACATGTGGGGTGAGCTGGCTTGATACAAGCTCGTGCGCAGGAAGGTAAAGGGAACGCCCGAGGCGCGAATCATGTCTTCGGTCTCGGCGTGAGACACGCTGTGGATGAAGACCGCGTCGGTGGCGGCATTGACGTAGGAGAGATAGGCGAGCTGCGCG
>CAIWRM010000037.1 GCA_903915075.1 uncultured Microbacteriaceae bacterium | reverse complement strand
GGCCGCACGGTGTGATCGTCGCGTCTACCTCAAAGACGGTGAAATCGTTCCCTCGCTCTCGAACAAAAAGGTAAAGGCATAACTCATGAAGACTTCAGACCTTCTCGCTTCGGCGGTGGCAAACACATTCCGCAGCAAACTTAGGACCACTCTCACAGTTCTGGCGCTGTTCATTGGCGCCTTCACCCTCACTCTCACGACCGCCGTTGGCGCCGGAGTCACCGACTATGTCACCAAGCAGGTGGCCTCTCTGGGCGCTAATGACGTCTTCATCATTTCTGGCGGAACTCAGGCTAACCCCACTGACGGTCCCGCAGAGTACGACCCTGAGACCTCGACCTCGTCAGACGGTACCAGTGCAGGCCCGCTCGCCGCGGGTGGTGCTCTCACCGAAGCCGATCTGAAAGTTCTCTCGGCAACTGAGGGGCTCACTCAGGTTTCTCCGGTGCGAAGTGTGGCTTTTGACTACATCCAGAACGGAGACGGAACCAAGTACGAGTTCACCGCCAACCCCGCGTCATCAATCACCAAGGCCGACCTGGTGGCTGGCGAACAGCTTTCCAGCGGATCAACCGAGAATCAGGTTGTGCTGCCCTCGGACTACCTCGAGCCTTTGGGTTACGCCACCGGCGAGGACGCCGTGGGCCAGCAGGTCTCCCTGGGGCTGACCGACATTTTGGGGCAGAAGCACACTGTTGACGCGACCATTGTTGGCGTGGCCCAAACAAGCCTCCTCGCAAGGGGAGCGGGCATCAACCAGGCTCTGACAAACTCCGCAGCCGATCTGCAGATGGCGGGTATCCAGACACTGAACCCTCGCTATGCCATTGCCACAGCGCGCTTCGATGCGTCCCTGCCGGCAGTCGATATCGACGCGCTCAAGAAGACGGTTGTTGACGAAGGATTCAGCGTTCAGACCATTCAAGATCAGCTGGGAGTCATCACCACAGTGATCGCAGGAATTGTGGGTGTGCTCAACGCCTTTGCCATCATTGCGCTGCTCGCTGCGTCGTTCGGAATTGTGAACACGCTGTTGATGAGTGTTCAGGAACGCACGCGCGAAATCGGGCTGATGAAAGCAATGGGAATGCGCAGCAGCCGTGTTTTCGCGCTGTTCAGTCTTGAAGCAACCTTCATCGGATTCCTCGGCAGCGCCTTGGGCGCAATCGCGGCGGTCCTCCTGGGATCAGCACTCAGCGCCGTGCTCGCCGTGGGTCCGTTGGCAGCGCTTCCCGGTCTGTCTATTCTGTTGTTCGACCCGGCGTCGATTATCGGAATCATCATTCTGATCATGGCCATCGCGTTTGTTTCGGGAACCCTTCCGGCTCGCCGTGCAGCTAAACAGAACCCCATCGAATCGCTACGCTACGAATAGACGAAGGGACACCGCATGACTGGTGAGGGGGAACAGACTCTCCGGCAGCGTCGCGTCGCCGCAACAGCGCTGAACATTGAAACACAAGCTGTTGCACTGGCACTTGAGCACGGACTCGAACACGTCACGGTTGAAATGATCTGCACGGCGAGCGGTGTCTCAGCCCGCACCTTCTTCAACTACTTCGGAACCAAAGACAATGCGATCCTCGGTCATTTTTTTCCCGAAATTGACGAAATCAAGACGCGCGAATTCATTGCCTCGCACAACCCGGACATCCTGGGCGAGGTCATCGGAGTCATCAAAGTTCCCGACCACTTGGTCGAACACAAAGAGCTCGAGTTCAACCGATTGAAACTGTTGAGCGCCAATCCCGCGCTCATGGCCAAGCAGCGGGAACGTTTCGCAACGGTGCCCAAGAAGGTGGAAGAGATTCTTTACCTCAGGCTGCGACGAGATGCGCCGTCAGCAGAAACCGAAGAACAAACACGTGATGTCGCCACGCTGGCGTCGGAACTCATTGCTCTCGCTTTTCGCTACACGTTGGCGGAGACCATCCGCAACGGTCCACAACTCGCACATGTGCCCCTGCCGGCCGACGCCGTGACTTTGCTCAAGTCCGTGATGACGCGGTTGTCGGCGTAACGAGTCGACAGTGCCGGAGAATACCCGGCCCGCGAATACGGTCGCGCTAGGGCAACGGACTCCGCCGCGAGAAGACGCCGGCAAACAGGGCGTGCAGCAGGGGTAAGCCCGAGACGGCAAGCATAACGATGCCGAGAGTCTCGTTGCGATCCAACACGATGAGCCCGCCCACAAAGAGGGCCGCAAAGAGCACAGCCGAAATCACGCGACGCAGGGTGCGGTTAAGGATGCGTGTGCGCCGCTCAAGTTCGGGGGAGCGCACGGAGAGCTGACCCGACTCGGCGCGCGAGATGAGGGCATCTATGCGTTTGGGCAGTTTGGCGGCGAGTTGAAGTGACGAGAGGCCGTCGCTGAGGAAGGCGCGCACCACGTTGCCGCCCTCGGCGCGCACCAGTTTGGCCGAGTAGGGTTCAACGGCGTTCCAGAGGTTGAACTCGGGGTTGAGCGAGCTGCACATGCCCGAGATGAGCGAGAGGGCCCGCACCACGAGCAAGAAGTTCTCGGGGAACTGGAACGGCAGCGCCCGCACCACGTCGGCGAACTCGCGGGCAAAGGCGCGGTACTCCTGCGGGTCGACTTTCTGGAGTTCAGCAAAGCCCAGCCCACCAAAGCGATCGAAGAGTTTGACGAACGCGCGCTCCAGCTCAACCGTGTCGGCGCTCGGCATGAGCACGCCCACGTCGCGCATGCCCTCGATCATGCCGGCGCCGTCGCGCGAGGCCGCGGCAATCAGGGTGGAGCGCAGCGCCTTAGCGAGCCCCGCCGGCACTTGCCCCATCATTCCGAAGTCAATGAAGGTCAGCCGCCAGTTCGGGGCGGTCTGACCCGCCGCCGGCGGAAGCGGTTGCACGAACACGTTGCCCGGGTGCGGGTCGGCGTGAAAGAAGCCGTCGATGAGCACCTGGTCGAGCATGATTCGCGCAAACTCGTCGGCAACGTCGTGCGGGTTGATGCCGGCGGCCCGCAAACCGTCGAGATCGGTGATTTTGATGTCGGTGACGTCTTCTTGCGTGAGCACGCGCCGCGTTGACCGCTCCCACACCATCTCGGGAACGCGCACGCGCGGGTTGTCGGCAAAGTTGGCGCCGAACCGCTCGGCATTGGCGCCCTCGTTGAGGTAGTCAATTTCCTCTCGGCACGTAGCGGCGAACTCCTCCATGAGTCGCGGCATATCGGCGCGCCGGTTGATGAGGCGAATGCGACTGAGCCATCCGGCTACTCGGCGAAGTGCACGAAGGTCGATGTCGACCACGGTGTCGATGCCCGGGCGTTGAATCTTGATGACCACGTCTTTCAGGCCGGTGAATTCCTGATCGCTCACCGACAGAACGGCGCGGTGAACCTGGCCGAGCGAAGCGGCAGCCAGCGGCTCGGGGTCGACCCAGCTGAATGCCGTCTCGAGCGGAACGCCCAGCTCGCGTTCAGCCAGTGCCCGGATGGCGTCGAACGGCACGGCCGGCACCTCGTCCTGAAGGCCGATCAGCTCATTGGTGATGACGGGAGGGAGCACGTCGAGCCGCGTGGACATGAACTGGCCGAGCTTAATCATGAGGCCACTGAGGTCGAGGGCGAGCCCGTGAAACTGCCGGGCAATGAGCGTGAGCCGACGGGTGCGGGTTCGTGCCGAAATCGCGCGGAGACCCATGCGGGGCAGCACGAGCTCAAACCACCACGTCGACACCAGTTGTCGAGCGGCAAAGCGAATGATGCGTCGGTAACGCGAGCGCGCTCGACGCGCGGTCATGGGTTCGCTAGCGATGCCGGAGTTGGATTGTGCCACTCTCTAATCTTGCGCTAACAACGCCCTTAGTTTTTTCGCGGCCTCGTCGAGCACGCTCGTGGCCTCGAGAATTTTGTCTTCCTTGGCCTTGCGGGCAACGTCGGCGGCAGCGCGGGCCACGGTGAGGCCCGCCATGGCCAGTGCGCCGCGGGGACCGGGTTCACGGTCGCTGCCTGTTGCCCACGGGGCAGGCTTTGCCGCGTCAGCCTCGGCAACGGCACGACCGGCATCGGTGAGCGAATACGTGCGTTTTCCCGCGGACTCCTTTGAGGCGACCAGGCCTTCGTCAGCAAGAAGCTGAAGCGCGGGATAAACCGAGCCGGGGCTGGGCTTCCAGACTCCGCCACTGCGCGTCGAAATCTCGTGGATGATCTGGTAACCGTGCATCGACGACTCGGTGAGGAGCCGGAGGATGGCGGCACGAACATCGCCGCGCTTCATGCGCATGTCCACATTGCGCGTGAACTGCTTCCGCAAATCGTCGAGTGTCTCCCACGCGGAAGCGCCCATTCGCGCGCCGTCGGAATTCTTAAACCAGGACTCTTTCATCGTGACCTCCGTGATTAGTGCTGAGGTTTTAACGATATATCGCTAACGGCGTGCGCGTAAAGTCGGCAGCTCACTCGCGGCCGCGGTCCGACTCCCTCGGGCTGAGTGGATGAGCCTTCCGGATTTAGGCGCTGCGCCGGCGACGCGCCAGAATCAGAGCAAACACGCCGGCGACCAGGAGGCCACCACCGAGGGCCGTCACCGAGCCCACGAGAGAAGAATCGGCGCCGGTGTCGGGCAGAGAGGGATCACTGAACACGCTGGACTTCACGACGGACTCGTTGACGTAGTCAACCCACAGGGCAATCGCACGACCGGCATCGTCAAAACCCGTCAACAAGACGGTTTCGATGTCCCCGGTTGGGTCCGAGAACTCAACGGGCGTTGACCACGTTGTTCCGCCGTCGGTCGATGTTCTCGAAACGAGAACAGGAGTGAGGTCGGAGACCGTGCCGTAATCGACCCAGATGGCGAGTGCCCGATTGTTCGCGTCATGAGTAAGGCGGGTTTCGTTGATGAGGCCGATGGGCGATAGTGCTATCGGAACTGACCAGGTTGTTCCGCCGTCGGTGGAGGTGCTGGATCGAACGATTTCGTCACGGCCTGTGTTCCCACGCCAGATCACGATGGCTCGACCTGTCGCATCAAAACTGAGTGAAGAGGCTGATGTGTCCTCTCCGGCTTCGGAGACGGGGACCGGGTCTGACCACGTGAGTCCGCTGTTGGTGGATGTGCTTGCGTGAAGAATGTACTGACTTCCGTCCGACCTACCAAAGATGGCGACGGCCCGTCCGGTGGCGTCAATGGTCACCGACCCGTCGCCCCGGGTTTCATCTCCGACGTCGGAGATGGGCTCCGGGTCTGACCACGTGAGTCCGCTGTTGGTGGATGTGCTTGCTCGAACAACGTTATCGTCCTGCAACGTGACGATAACGTTTCCGTTGGCATCAGCGGCGATTGTCGAAGAATCGCCTGTTGATATTGGAACGGGGCCTGACCACGTTGCCCCTTTGTCGGTGGATGTGCTGGCGAGCAACGTTTTCACAGATCCGTCGTCACTGCGCCAGATGGCAACGGCGTTACCCGAGGAATCAAACGTGAGGCCCAAGTAATAGGTGCCAAGCCCCAGGTCCGAAACGCGCTCCGGATCGGACCACGTTGCACCCGTATCGTTAGACCAACTGGATTGAACCACGTACTCGCCGGCAATGGAGCTTTGCCAGATGGCAATGACATTGCCCGAGGCGTCAAAACTGATCGCAGATTGATACAGGTCGTCGCCAGCGGCGAGGTCGACCGGGGCAGACCAGGTGGCGCCCCCATCGCGCGACGTGCTGGATTGAAGAACGACGCTATTGGCGACCCAGATAGCGATGGCATTACCCGCCGCATCGTGGGCAATGCTCGGGTACTCCGCATCATCTCCCGGGGCCTGGGCAGACACGTTCACCGGTGCGGTCCAGGCGCCAGCGGCCGCCATAGCTGCCGAGACGGGCAGTAGCGTCGCGACGAGAACGGAGACAACGAGCCCAAAAACAGCGAGCTTGGATTTTTGCACAATAAACTCCAGCTTTTTCGTGGCCCCACACTGGTTCCGACGCCACAAGCCTAGCCCCAATTCGGGGCAAATGCCCTAGATGCGGGAAGAGTGCTCTCCCCGCATCAGTTCGCCGTCTAGCGATCGAACATCGCCATCTGGGTCGGACCGTGGTGATCGCCCAGCGGCTGAGTGATGTTGTCGAGGCGCGTCATCTGGTCGGGAGTGAGAGCCACATCCACGGCACCGAGATCTTCTTCGAGGTGCGGGATGCGGATGGTGCCGGGGATGGGCACCCAGTCAGCACCCTTGGCGAGTAGCCAGGCGAGCGACACCTGCGCCGGGGTGGCGCCCACCTCAGCGGCCACCGCCACAAGCTCTTGAACGCGGCGCAG
>CAIWRM010000036.1 GCA_903915075.1 uncultured Microbacteriaceae bacterium | reverse complement strand
GCGTGTCTCGCCAGTCTAACCGGCGGCTTAGGTGGCATAAATCGCTGTCTGGGGCAGTGCCAGCACGATGTTCAGGGTGACCACCGAGACAATCGCGAAACCTACGGCAAACGTAAACACCGTGTGGCTCACACGCATGCGCCGCGTGATCACGATGCACGCCGCGAAGAGAATTACTGGCAGCACAACGAGCGTGAGTGTTGCCCCCCAACCCACGGGCGTGAGGTCGAGGCCGAGCCGCAAGCTCTGATTCTGAACACCCAGAAAGTTGCCAACGCCCGACCACGCGGCATATCCGAAGAGCAGGCACGACGCGACGATGGTGACGATGCGAGCGATGAGCCACACCGCCAGGGGCGCTCCGCCGGGAACCGGGCGTTTCTCTTCACTGACTCGCGAAGTTGATGCGGCGCTCACGATGCCCACGCCAGATACGGCCACGGAATGAGAACCAGAATGCCGAGCGCAAAGAGCATCGATTGCTTGAGCAGCGACAGGTGCTTGGCCAGCACAACGATGCCGCCGCACACGAGAGGCCCGGCCGCAACCGCGGCCCACAGTCCCAGGGTGAACATGGCGTTACCCAAGGGGTCGGCAATCGCGAGCGGGTTCCGGAGCGCAACAATCAGCCACGCAACCGTGATGAGCAGGTAGCACGCGGCAAAAACGGCCGTGACAATCAGCTCAACGTTCGCGTTCGTCGTCGCGGTTTCGATACGGCCACTTTGTGGCCTACTCAACCCGCGATCAGATGCAGCCGCACGCCGCGTCGCTGGTTGAGTAGCCGACGCAGTCGGCGTATCGAAACCATCTTTCTTGCGTCTCGATACTTCGGCTACGCCGCCACTCGACGAACGACCGGTCGACGACTTGCGTGCCTTCGGAGCATTCCACGTGATGTTGGTGGTGTCCCGATCGGGGTCACCTGCCCACGTGAGGGCATCATCATCGGGAGTGCTCATGGGCGCAGCCGACTAGCGAGCGGCCGAACCCTCGGTGTAATCCTTGTCCTGCGGACGCCAGGCAAACATTTCGCGCAGGTTGCGACCGACGGCCTCGATGGGGTGCTGGGCACCCTTCTCGCGAAGCGCCGTGAACTCGGGCGCACCGGCGTCTTGGTCGGCGATAAAGCGCTTGGCGAACGTGCCGTCCTGAATGTCGGCGAGAACGGCTTTCATGTTCTCCTTCACACTCGGGTCGATTACACGCGGACCAGAGACGTAGTCACCGTACTCAGCGGTGTCAGACACCGACCAGCGCTGCTTGGCGATGCCACCCTCCCACATGAGGTCAACGATGAGCTTGAGTTCGTGGAGAACCTCAAAGTAAGCGATCTCGGGCTGGTAACCGGCCTCAACGAGAGTCTCGTAGCCGTACATGACGAGCTGCGATGCTCCACCGCACAAAACGGTCTGCTCGCCAAAGAGGTCGGTCTCGGTCTCTTCGGTGAACGTGGTCTTGATGCCACCCGCACGAAGCGCGCCGAGGGCCTTGGAGTAAGACCACGCCATGTCCCAGGCCTTGCCCGAGGCGTCTTTCTCCACGGCCACGATCACGGGAACACCGCGACCGGCCTGGTACTCGCGACGCACGGTGTGGCCCGGGCCCTTGGGGGCAACGAGAATCACGTCAACGCCGTCGGGCGCCTCAATGTAGCCGTAACGGATGTTGAAGCCGTGACCAAAGACCAGGGTCTTGCCCGGCGTGAGGTTGGGCTTGACGTCTTCGGCAAAGAGGAAGCGCTGCACCTGGTCGGGAGCGAGAATCACCACCACGTCACCCCATGCTGCCGCCTCGGCCGTGGTCATGACCTTGAGGCCGGCTTCTTCGGCCTTGGCGATTGACTTACTGCCTGCCTTCAGGCCAACAACGACCTCAACGCCCGAGTCGTGAAGGTTGAGCGCGTGGGCGTGGCCCTGCGAGCCGTAGCCGATGATGGCAACCTTCTTGCCCTTGATGAGCTCGAGGTCGGCATCCTTGTCGTAGTGAATTTCCAGCACTGTACTTCTCCTTGGGTTTATGTGGTTCGTGAGTTATGAAAAAACAGGTCGTGCGGTGTTACTTGTAAACGCGTTCGGTGATGGACTTGGCGCCGCGGCCAATGGCCAACCGGCCAGACTGGGCGATTTCTTTGATTCCGTAGGGCTCCAGCACCCGCAGGAGAGCCGACGTTTTGCCCGAGTCACCGGTGACCTCAATAACAAGCGCATCCGGCGAGACGTCAACAACGCGCGCGCGAAACAGCGTAACCGCTTCGAGCACCGCGGAACGTGTGGTGTTGTCCACGCGCACCTTGATCAGCAGGTGCTCCCGCTGAACCGACTGGTCGATGTCGAGCTCAACAACCTTGATCACGTTGACCAGTTTGTTGAGTTGCTTGGTCACCTGCTCGAGCGGAAGCTGATCCACGTCAACCACAACGGTGATGCGCGAAAGTCCCTCGATTTCGGAGTGGCCCACGGCGAGTGATTCGATGTTGAAGCCGCGGCGCGCGAACAGACCCGCGACGCGCGTTAGCAGACCCGGCTTGTCCTCAACGAGAAGGCTCAGAACGTGTGATGTCATTGCCATTCCTCCCTATTCCTCGTTGTCCCACGACGGCGCGTGATCGCGCGCATACTGGACTCCGCTGTTGCTCACGCCCTGAGGCACCATGGGCCACACCATGGCGTCGGCACTCACCACAAAGTCAATCACCACGGGGCGGTCATTGGTAGCCAGCGCCAGCTTGATGGCGTCGTCCACCTCCTCCTTCTTGGTGACGCGGATGCTCAGCGCTCCGTAAGCATCGCCCAGCTTCACGAAGTCGGGAATACGAACGGTGTCGTGCCCCGTGTTGAGGTCGGTGTGCGAGTAGCGGCCGGCGTAAAACAGCGTCTGCCACTGCCGCACCATGCCGAGCGACGAGTTGTTGATCACGGCCACCTTGATGGGGATGTTGTTGAGCGTGCAGGTGGCCAACTCCTGGTTGGTCATCTGGAAGCAGCCGTCGCCGTCAATCGCCCACACCACGCGGTCGGGCTGGGCAACCTTGGCACCCATGGCAGCGGGAACCGCGTACCCCATGGTGCCGGCGCCACCCGAGTTGAGCCACGCGTTGGGGCGCTCGTACTTGATGAACTGGGCAGCCCACATCTGGTGCTGACCCACACCGGCCGCAAAAACAGCCTCGGGTCCGCTGAGTTCACCCACGCGCTGAATCACGTACTGGGGAGACAGCTGGCCATCCTCGGGCTCGCTGTAACCCAGGGGGAACTCCGTGCGCAACGAGTTGAGCCGCTCCCACCATTCGGCGATGTCGAGCTTCTTCTTGCCCATCTCTTTGGCGTAAGCGTCGATCAGGTCCACCAACACGTCTTTGAGGTCGCCCACAATGGGAACCTCGGCTTGACGAATCTTGCCGATCTCGGCCGGGTCGATGTCGACGTGAATCACCTGAGCGTTCATGGCAAACAGTGCCGCCTTGCCGGTCACGCGATCGTCGAAGCGCGCACCCAGAGTGATCAGCAGGTCAGCCTCCTGAAGCGCGAGCACCGCAGGAACCGTTCCGTGCATGCCGGGCATGCCCAGGTTCTGCTCGTGCGAGTCGGGAAATGCCCCGCGCGCCATGAGCGTGGTGACCACGGGAGCCCCCACGAGTTCTACAAGTTTGAGCAACTCGGCGGCGGCACCCGAGCGAACGATTCCGCCACCCACATAGAACACGGGCTTTTTGGACTGCGCCATGAGCTCGGCGGCTGCCTGGATCTGCTTACCGTGTGCCTTGGTCACCGGGTGGTAGCCGGGAAGTTCGTAGGTGGGGGGCCAGCTGAAGTCAAACTCCTCCTGCTGTGCGTCCTTGGTGATGTCCACGAGAACGGGGCCGGGGCGACCGGTTGTTGCGATCTCATAGGCCGCTGCCAGTGTTCCCGGAATGTCCTCGGCCTTGGTCACTAAAAATGAGTGCTTCGTGATGGGCATGGTGATGCCCACGATGTCGGCCTCCTGGAACGCATCGGTTCCCATGAGGTGACTAAAGACCTGACCGGTGATGGCCAACAGCGGAACCGAGTCCATGTGCGCATCCGCGATTGCGGTCACCAGGTTGGTGGCGCCGGGGCCCGACGTGGCGATGCACACGCCGAGCTTGCCCGACGAGGAGGCGTAGCCCTCGGCAGCGTGACCGGCACCCTGTTCGTGGCGAACCAGAATGTGGCGAATCTTGGAGGAGTCCATCAGCGGGTCGTAAACCGGCAGGATGGCACCGCCGGGCAAACCGAACACGTCGGTAATTCCCAGCATCTCCAGGCTGCGCACCACGCCCTCGGCGCCAATCATTGATTGGGCCTTGGTTGTCTTTGTAGCGGGAAGTGTGTCGGCAGACATGAGTAAGCGTCCTTTGCGTCGAAAGGTGAAAGAGAAGTACGGGCGTCGTTACCCGGTAATCGCACCGACCGAAGCGGAGTGCACCAATTTGGAGTACTTCGCCAATACGCCACGTGTGTAGCGCGGTGGGAGCGGTTGCCAGCTTTGTCGGCGGCTTGCGAGCTCTTCTTCGTCAACCAGTAAGTCGAGAGTCCGAGTCGCGATATCGACCCGTATGAGATCACCATC
>CAIWRM010000035.1 GCA_903915075.1 uncultured Microbacteriaceae bacterium | reverse complement strand
CTGGACATCAAGGGTCACGTGGTCAAGCGCGTCATGATTGCTGCCGGCGCGCGCATCACGGAGGAGTACTACTTCTCGGTGCTCCTCGACCGGGCCAACCGTTCGTACCTGTCTCTCGCCAGCTTCGAGGGCGGCATGGACATCGAGCAGCTGGCCGAAGAGCGCCCCGACGCCCTCGCGCGCATCGACGTTAACGCCATGACCGGAATCGACCTGGCCAAGGCCAAGGAGATCGCCGTGGCTGCTAAGTTCCCGCCACACCTGATCGATAAAGTGGCGCCCGTTTTGGTGAAGCTCTACGAGGTCTACACCGGCGAAGACGCCACGCTCGTAGAGGTCAACCCCCTCGTGCTCACCGAAGAGGGCGACATCGTGGCCCTCGACGGCAAGGTCTCGCTCGACGAGAACGCGGCGTTCCGTCACCCCAACCACGAAGCCCTTGAAGACAAGGCCGCAGCAGACCCGCTCGAGGCCAAGGCCAAGGCCATGGATCTCAACTACGTGAAGCTCGACGGCCAGGTGGGCATCATCGGCAACGGTGCCGGTCTGGTGATGAGCACCCTCGACGTCGTGGCCTATGCCGGTGAGAAGCACGGTGGCGTTAAGCCCGCCAACTTCCTGGACATCGGTGGTGGCGCCTCGGCCGAGGTCATGGCGAACGGACTCGAGGTCATTCTCGGCGACGCACAGGTGAAGAGCGTTTTCGTTAACGTATTCGGTGGCATCACGGCGTGTGACGCGGTGGCCAACGGAATCGTGGCCGCTCTCGAGATCTTGGGATCAAGCGCGAGCAAGCCGCTCGTTGTGCGCCTCGACGGTAACAACGTTGACGAGGGCCGTCGCATCCTCGCCGAAGCGAACCACCCGCTGGTCACTCTGGCCGCCGGCATGGACGAGGGCGCCGACAAGGCCGCCGAACTCGCCGCCAAGTAAGCATCCACGAACGAAGAGAAAAAGAAAACCATGTCGATCTTTCTGAATAAAGACTCCAAAGTCATCGTCCAGGGCATCACCGGAGGCGAAGGAAGCAAGCACACCGCGCGCATGCTGGCTGCCGGCACGCAGGTTGTGGGTGGCGTCAACGCGCGCAAGGCGGGCACCACCGTCACGCACGGCGACGTTGAGCTTCCCGTGTTCGCCACCGTTGCCGAAGCCATGGCTGCTACCGGCGCCGACGTCTCGATTGCGTTCGTACCCCCGGCATTCTCAAAGGATGCCGCCATCGAGGCCATCGACGCGGGCATCGGCCTGCTTGTCGTGATCACCGAGGGTATTCCCGTTCAGGACACAGCCGAGTTTTGGGCCTACGCCTCGAGCAAGGGCAACAAGACGCGCATCATCGGGCCCAACTGCCCGGGCATCATTACTCCCGGCGAGTCGCTCGTGGGCATCACGCCCGCGAACATCGCCGGCAGCGGCCCCATCGGGCTGGTCTCCAAGTCGGGCACGCTGACGTACCAGATGATGTTTGAGCTGCGCGACATTGGCTTCTCCACCGCGATTGGCATTGGCGGCGACCCCATCGTGGGCACCACGCACATCGATGCCTTGGCGGCGTTTGAGGCGGACCCCGACACCAAAGCCATCGTGATGATCGGTGAGATTGGCGGTGACGCTGAGGAGCGCGCGGCCGACTTCATCAAGGCCAATGTGACCAAGCCCGTCGTGGGCTACGTTGCTGGTTTCACCGCCCCAGAGGGCAAGACCATGGGCCACGCCGGCGCGATTGTCTCGGGTTCGGCGGGAACTGCCCAGGCCAAGAAGGAAGCCCTCGAGGCCGTGGGCGTGAAGGTGGGCAAGACGCCCAGCGAAGCAGCGCGCCTGATGCGCGAGATTGTGGCCGCGCTCTAGGCCTCTCCGCCTAGTTTTTGCCCAGCTACGAGACCGAGGGGCGTGACGTGTCGTTGAGGAACGACAACACGGCGCTCACGCGAGCGTTGTTGCCCTCCGGAATCCCGAGAGTGGCGTAGATCGCACTCAGGTGATTCACGACAGAGTTGCTTGCTATCCCTAAGAGTTCGGCTATGCCCTGGTTGGAAAGGCCAGTTGCCACGAGTCGCAGAATCTCAAACTGGCGGGTTGTCAAGGCGCCCACGGGAGAACCGAGACGAGGCTTAGAACGCAACAGGAGCTCGCCATCAATAACCGACTCACCGCGCGACGCCTTCTGAATGGCATCAACGAGCACGCTCAGCGATGTGGACGACGTCTTGGAGAGGTATGACCAGTGCTTGCGATCCTCGGCCGGGAGCGTGGTGAGAATCTCGAGAACATCCTGAGCCGAGATCAAAACAATCTTGAGGTCTGGATCTGCTCGGCGAAGTGCCACGCCCAGACCGATGCCGTTTCCGTCCGCGAGTTCGATGTCGAGCAGGGCGACGTCGACCTCTCCGGGAAGAATCAGCAGCCGGGCGTGTGTGGAACCAGCTGCCGAGACCACGACATTGATATCGGGAACGCCGTCGAGAGCGGTCTTGAGGAGGTCGCGATAGAGCTGGTGGTCTTCAACTATGGCAACACGAATGGGGGAATCGTTCACACGGTCATTATTGCTGAAGTCACTAGTGTTTTCCCCCCTATCCTGCTGGGCAGAGCATTCCTGACACAATGGGCACAGACGTCACTCACGGAAAGTTGGTTGTCATGGAGTCTTCGGCCCCCGCAGCGCAAAAGCCGCCTCGGTCCATCGCCAGCGGAATCCTGCTGGCACTCGCCGTTGTGCTCACACCCCTGGCGCTCGTCACCAACTGGGCCGCCGTCCAGGTGGACAACACCCAGCGTTTCGTCGACACTCTGGGCCCGCTCGCGTCGAATCCAAAAATCCAAGAGTTGGTGATTAACGAGGTCACCAACAAACTCGACGAGACGGTCGACTTTGCGGGAACCACGTCATCGCTCATCGATGGGTTGGGTTCTGCGCTGAGCCTTCCCCCCTCCGCCAAAGACGCCCTCGGACTCTTTTCTGATCCGCTCGCCGCCGGGGTGAAGGGGCTCGTTCGCGAGGCCGTGGGCAAAGTGGTGACGTCCGATGGTTTTCAGGCCGCGTGGACCCAAACACTCACGATCACCCAAGAGCAAGTGACAAAGCTCCTCAAGGGTGAGGAATCGGGTGTGCTCAAGATGGCGGCCGACGGAACTATCACCCTGAACCTGAAGCCGGTTATCGCCGAGGTCAAACAAAGTCTGATCAACAGCGGCGCGGGTTTTGCCGCGGCTATCCCTGAGATGGATCTCGCAATCGACGTGGGCAAGATTCCCGAACTGGCTGTGGCCCGGGTCGTCTACCAGATCGGTATCGGCGTGGGAACCTGGCTGCCCTGGGTGGTGGTCGGCCTCTACCTCTTGGGCTTCGCGTTGGCCATTCGCCGCGTTCGCGCCGTGCTCATCACCAGCGTCTTTTTGCTGATCTCATCGGTTCTCATGCTGGTTGTCTTCTCGTTCGGCCGGTTGCTCGCCATCAACAGCGTGAGTGATGAGTTCGCGCCCGCGGTGGGCGTGGTGTGGGATGCGGTATCCGCCTACGCGGTGACGGTGGTGGCCGGACTCATCGCTCTCAGCGTCATTGCTCTGCTGGCATCGTGGGTCTTCTCTGGCAATGAGCGATCACCCGTTCGGCAGTGGTTTGGCCGCACGTTCGCGTCGTTGCGCGCCCGACTCGACGGCCTCGGGATCACGATGGGCAGTGCCGGGCACGTTCTTTACCGGTTCCGCGTTGCCATTCGCGTGATCATTATTGTGATCGCCGGGTTGCTCGTTGCCGCAGTGCAACCCATGAACGTAGGTTCGGTGATTTGGGCAACAGTAATCGTGGGGTTTTTGTTGCTCGCGCTTGAACTCTTGCAGCGCCCGCCTGTCGTCGTGGCCAAACCGGCAGCGAAGAAGGCGACCACCACCAAGCGCGCGACGCCCACGACACGCGCGACCCCCACAAAGCGCGCCACCTCGGCACGTAAGTAGCGAAACACAGTGAGGTAATGGGCCCGACACGGTTCTCGGCTGCCGCCGTTGCGGCCTTCGAGGCCGTTGTTGTTGTCATCGCGGGCCTTGCCATTCCGCTTATTCCACTCACCATCCTGTGGGCGACCAACATTGATTCCGGCATTCAGTGGGATGTCTTCTACCGCGCCTCAGCCGACATTTGGCTGCTCGGTCACGGGGTGCACTTCACCGTCACACTCGATCCGGCACTCGCTGGGTCATTCAATCTGCCTGGCATCGACGCCCCGTTCTTGCTGTCTCTCGCTCCCACGGGATTCGCTCTGATCACCTTTCTCATGGCCATGCGACTCGGCCGACGCACGGTTGAGGCTGAGGTCCGAGTGATCGGCCCCACAACGGCAATTGTTGCTTTTGCGCTGGTCTCCGTTGCCATTGCGTTCAGCACAATCAACGAGTCGGCCATGCCGACGCTGTGGCGGGTCTTCACACTTCCCACGCTCATTTTCATCGTCGGTCTGCTCGTCGGTGCCCGAGGAGAGATTGGCCGTTCCGGCGGCCGCGCAGAGAACGTGAAGAAGCGGGTTACGCTCTGGACCCGCACGCTGTCTCCGCAGATGCGCGCGTGGTTTCGGGCTTCGCTCACGGGTGGTTTGGGCGCGGTGGGCATTCTCACCATGGTGGCGGCGTTTGTGACGGCGGCATTGTTCATCGCGCGCTTTCCGCAAATTGTTGCACTCTACGAGGGCCTCCAAGCGGGCGCCGAAGGTGGCGCCGTGGTCACCCTTGCCGAGCTCGCCTACCTGCCCAACATCGTCTTCTGGGTTTTTTCGTGGCTGAGTGGCGCCGGTTTTGCCCTCGGGCGTGGCTCGTGGATTTCTCCGGCGGGCGCCGACATTGGCCCACTCCCCTCACTGCCCATTTTCGGGCTGGTGCCCGAGGGACAGGTCCCGGGTGGCTTCCTCTGGCTCGTGATTCCCGTCGTGGCAACTTTCGTGACCGCGCGTCTGGTCCGATCGCGTCTTGTGGCCCACCTGTACCCCCACGAACGCGGACGATGGATGCTGGCCACTGCGGGTGGAATGGCCGTCGTTGCGGGACTTGTCACACTCGTTCTGGCTCTCGCCACCTCGGGATCGGTGGGTCCGGGGCGCATGGCTGAGTTCGGCCCCACACCCTGGCTCACCGCGCTGTGGGTACTCGGCGTCACCCTGGTCGTGGGGCTCATCGGACTTCTCCCCCCGGGTCGGTCAGTGGCCCAACGTTAGACTAAAACCGTGTACTCGGTTGTCGTGCTCATCTCTGGATCGGGTTCCAACCTTCGCGCACTGCTCGAAGCGGCTACCTCTGCCGACTACCCCGCTCGCGTCGTTGCCGTGGGTGCAGATCGTGAGTGCGCGGGGTTGACCCACGCGGACGAGTTCGGCATTCCCACCTTTGTGGTTGACCCGGCAGCCTTCTCCTCGCGCGACGAGTGGGGGAGTGCGCTTGTGGGTGCCATCGAGCCATGGCAGCCCGATTTGGTGGTGTGCGCTGGTTTCATGCGTATCTTGCCCGCTCCCGTCGTGGCGGCCCTGCATCCGCGCCTGATCAACATGCACCCCGCCCTGCTGCCGCTCTACCCCGGTGCCCATGCGGTGCGAGACGCGCTGGCCGACGGCGCCGTCGTGACCGGCGCCACCATTCACGTGGTCGACGAGGGCGTTGACACCGGGCCGGTGATTCGTGCCCGAGAGGTGGCCGTGCACCCGGACGATAGCGAAACGAGCCTGCACGAGCGCATTAAGGTAGAGGAACGGCAACTCATCGTCGAGACCGTCGCAGACATTGCACGTGAACACATTGACCTTGAGGAGATATCCCGCCGATGAGTGGCCCGCAGCACGATCCCGGCCTGTATCGCGAACGCGATGAGGTAGTTGTTCGCCGCGCCCTTATCTCGGTGAGCGATAAGACGGGCCTCACGGACCTCGCCACCTCGCTTCACGCGGCGGGGGTTGAAATGGTATCGACCGGTTCCACGGCAGCGGCCATTCGAGAGGCGGGTTTTGACGTCACGGATGTGAGCGAGGTAACGGGTTTTCCCGAGTCGCTCGACGGGCGCGTGAAGACCCTGCACCCCGGTGTGCATGCCGGCATTCTCGCCGACCTTCGGTTGGCCTCGCACGAACAGCAGCTCGTCGATCTGGGCATTTCGCCTTTTGAGCTCGTGGTGGTAAATCTCTATCCGTTCCGCGAAACCGTTGCCTCCGGTGCTCCTGACAACGACATCATCGAGCAGATTGACATCGGCGGCCCCGCGCTCGTTCGTGCTTCGGCAAAGAACCACGCCAACGTTGCCGTGGTGGTCTCGCCGGCAGATTACGCACGTGTTGTCGCTCAGGTGACGAACGGCGGGACCACGCTCACACTTCGTCGCGAGCTTGCCGCCGAAGCTTTCAGCCACACGGCCGCGTACGACGCCAGCGTGGCCGGCTGGTTTGTGCGCGACGTAAAGTTTCCCCACACCTACTCGGTCTCGGTGCGTCGCGAGCAGGTGCTGCGCTACGGCGAGAACGCTCACCAGGAGGCGGCCCTCTATCGTGAACCGCTGGGGAGCGGCATCGCACAAGCGGTCTTGCTGGGCGGTAAGGAAATGTCGTACAACAACTACGTAGATGCCGATGCCGCCGTCCGGGCTGCGTTCGACTTCATCAATCCCGCCGTGGCCATCATCAAGCACGCCAATCCCTGCGGCATCGCTGTGGGTCGCGACAAGGCAGTTGACCAGATCGCTTCGGCGCATCAGCGCGCTCACGCGTGTGACCCGGTATCGGCTTTCGGCGGCGTGATTGCGGCCAATCGAACGGTCACCCTCAAGATGGCTGAGCAGGTTTCAGAGGTCTTCACCGAGGTTCTTGTGGCGCCGGACTTTGAGCCGGATGCTTTGACTCTGCTGCGCGAGAAGAAGAACCTGCGCTTGCTCCAACTGCCTGCGGATTTCACTCGCGAACGCATGGAGATGCGACAGGTCTCGGGCGGATTCCTTGTTCAAGATGCCGACCTCTTCGACGCCGATGCGGTACTCGGGGCACTGGTCAAGAAGTGGACCCTCGTGGCTGGTGACACCCCCGATGCCGAAACGCTCGTCGACCTCGAGTTTGCGTGGAAGGCATGTCGTTCGGTCAAGTCAAACGCCATCCTGCTGGCAAAGGGCGGCGCCTCGGTGGGGGTCGGAATGGGACAGGTGAATCGTGTCGACTCGTGCCACCTTGCCGTGTCTCGTGCCGGAGACCGTGCCGCGGGCTCGGTAGCGGCTTCAGATGCGTTCTTCCCGTTTGCCGACGGCCTCGAGGTGTTGCTTTCCGCCGGCATCAAGGCCGTCGTTCAGCCGGGTGGATCGGTGCGCGACGAAGAAGTGATCGCCGCCGCCAACAAGGCCGGCGTTCCCATGTACTTCACGGGCGAGCGACACTTCTTTCACTAGAGCCCTCGGAGGCCACCATGATTCGTCCCATCGGACAACGCGCCATCGCGGCAGTGGTGACGGCAATCGTCGTCACGTTTGTCGTGCTCACTGCCAATGCGCTGGCGTACTACGTCTCGCAGGGAATGGCGCTCGACACTTTTGGCCAAGTCTTCGAGTACTACCTTCCGTCGGGCGCCATTCTTCTCCTGTTGACCTGGCTGACCGCCTTCCTGCCGCTGCTCTCGTCGCGATGGTGGGCTCTCGCCGCCGGTGTGGTCGCCGGTGTGGTCGCCTCGTTTGTGGGCGTGGGAGTTCAGGTCGCCTCTTCGAACCCCGATTTTCTGGCCTTTGTTGACCAAGCTCTGTTCGGTCTCACCACGCTCGCGTTGGTCTTTTTGCTCGCGACCGTGATTGCCATGCCGACGCTCGGTGTGTGGGTCAACCGCACAATGCGCGAGGTTTTGGCCGAGCGCCGCGGAAAGCCCCTCGCGCTCGTGCGTGCGCCGGCGTCTACTCTGGCCAACGGCCTTGTCACGCACGTCGCGCGCAAGAGAGTGAATCTCGACCTCGCCGACGTGCAGTGGGATGCCTACGTTGAGACGCTACAGGAGTGCGGTTGGCGAATAGTTGAAGTGGATGCCCGCGACGACCTTGCTGACTCTGTCTTTGTTGAAGACACGGTGGTAATCCTCGGTAACACGGCAATCATCACGAGCCCCGGCGCACCCGCGCGAGTTGAAGAGACCGAGGGCACCGAAGATGTGCTCCGAGGTCTCGGCATGCGCATCGAACGAATTGAGCAGCCGGGGACGCTCGACGGCGGCGACGTTCTGGTGGTGAACGACACCGTTTACGTGGGGCGCAGCACCCGCACCAATGCCGATGGCATTCGCCAGTTGCGTGTTTTCGCGCGCCGGCAGGGATTCACCGTTGTGGCAGTTCCGGTCGCCCGCGCGCTGCACCTTAAGTCAGCGGCATCGGCACTTCCCGATGGCACCGTCATCGGTTACGCACAGGCGTTCGAGAACGTGTCGCTCTTTGCCCGGTTCCTGCCCGTGTCCGAACCACTCGGAGCGAGTGTGGTTGTTCTGAGCGCCAATACTGTGCTCATGTCGGCCTCTGCCCCCAAAACCGCGGCCCTCGTGCGCGACCTGGGTTATCGCGTGATTACTGTCGAGATCGGAGAGTTCGAAAAGCTTGAAGGCTCCGTGACCTGTCTGTCGGTGCTGATTCGCTAAGTCAGTAATCGGCTATTTCCACACGAGCCGTTGACCATCGGCAATCAGTTGTCCCGCGTGGGTCCTCATGTCCCGATGAATATCCGCGAGTTGCGCAACACAGTAGCGCCGGTACTCGTCGGCATCGTTCGCGGAAATGAAATGCTGAGACTCAGCGGCGTCGATTTCGTCGAGAGCGGTTGACAGAATCATGGTGCGAATGATGGCCCAACCGTGCGCATGCGTGGCGGAGCTTGCCGTGTCAACGAGTGAGGTGTTCCATTGATTGTCGTGTACACGACGATCCACGAGCGGCTCGCTGATGGCGTACCCGGCCCCATAGAGAGCCGCCCGAATACCCATGATGCGGTCATGGCCCACTGGCGCGTAGTCCATGGTCAACGGTTTACCCTCCGTCAGCAGGGACGCACGCCAGGCCTCCACCGCGCCGATCAACCACGGTTGGCGGCTGAGAGCAGTCGAGACGCTGAAAAATCCTTCGGGCGCCGTTATGGTGTCCTCTGGCGATATCTCTCCCCTGTCGTTCATGATGCGTAGGGAAGAGGTCACAAGTCGCACGGCGGGATTGGCAAACGCGTTGGCAACGCGCCTCATGCGCTGTGAGTGCGACACGTCGTCACCGTGCGCCTGAACCCGGATGTCGCAGGCTGCCCCAGCGGCCATCTCGTGAATGTTCATCCGGCCGAGGGTGTGACTGTTCCTCCGCACTCGAATGGTGTGTCGGAGGGCAAGCGAGGTGTCCGCTTTTTTCGCGAGGAAATCCCGAATTGTTTCGCACGCAATCGCAAAGGTTCGATCGCCAGAGGCGTCGTCGCAGATAAGTACCTCACACGCAATGTCTCGCTGCTCAAGGATTGATGTCACGGCTTGGGCAACAAACCGCTCTTGATTGATAATCGGCAGGAGGACGGTGAGTTCGGGCGGATTTGGCGCCACCCAGACGTCGATGAAAACGTCTGGGGAGATGAGCGTGGCACGACGTCGCCCGCGTGCAAAGAAACCCTGATCCATATCTCGGCCTCAGACGGTGTAGCCCAGATAACCGTGGGTATCGGTGCGCGCAATCCGAGCCGGGTGTCCCACGACGACCGCAAACGCAGGCACGTCTTCGATGACGACGGCGCCCGCCCCCACGGTGGCATTCGCCCCAATGGTTACGTGTGGCAATATCGTTGCCCCGGCGCCGACAAATACCCCGGCGCCCAGCGAGACCGAGGAGGCCACGGTCACTCCCGGCCCTAAGGTGACAAATGTAGAAAGCCGAGAGTGGTGGCCCACGCTGGAGCTCCGGTTGATCTGAACAAACTCTTCGAGAGCGGCCTCGGCTCCCACAACGACGTGGGCGTTCATGCTGACGCCCGAGCTAATCCGGGCCGAGGACGCGACCGTCGCGGTGGGGTCAATGAGGTTTTCATAGCGGTCAATGTTGAGTTCACGAAGTTCGTCGCGCAAAATCTTGCGAATCCCGGGCGGGCCCGCGCTCAGTACCACCGAATCAAAATTGATGCGCTCGTTGGCGAGGTCAGAGATGGATAACCATGACGATTCCGCAGAAGCGCCTTGGTCTTCGGTCTCCATATTGTCGACGGCGCCCACGAATGTATCCCCGCAACGTGCAACGATTTCGGCGATTTCTGCCGTGTAGAGCGGTCGCGCCCCGTAAACCAGCCATTTCACATCAACACACTCTCACATACCCCGCGCCGGAACCGCATTGTTCGCGTGTTCGGTGTTGACGACGAGACCACTACCCGGCGGTGCCAAACACGTGAGGAGGAGAAGAACGTCCTGCTAGGTCAGTGACAGCGCAGCAATCGTTTCGCCGTAACGCGTCTCACCGATGTCGACAAAACCGAGCGCGTGAAAGAAGTCGCCGGGGCCGTTGTCTCCGGGCTCCCAGAGAACCGTGAGGCGCTCGAACCCGCGCGAACGCGCCTCGGCGGCCAACGCCTCGACGGCAAAGCGTCCGACACCTCGGCCCTGGGCTTCGGCAGCAATGTGAATGCGCCAGATGCAGCTGCGAAGCTCAGCCTGCGATGTCTGTTGGTCGAAGTGACCGCGGATGAATCCCACCACGTCATCACCGTCCACAACGACCCGCGGCCAATGGGTGTCGGGAGCAAAATACGCCTCAGCGACGGCATACGAGGGAGGCGCGAGGAACGCTTCCTGCCCCGGCTTCAGGGTGAGGTTGTTGGCCGCCACGATGGTGCGGCCCGAGAGCTCCTCGAGCGTTAAGTTCCCCATGGTGTCAGGATACGTCTGAATTGCGTGAGCGAGGTTACGAGAGAGTAGAGGAAGGGGCAAGCAACGCGCGACGGCGACGGTGCGTGAGAAGTCCGCTCATTGGTTTCGGTGGACCACATGGCATTCAATGGAACAGTGTTGAGGGAAATATAGCGGCGACTTCCGTGCCGCCCCGGCACCCGCGTCTACGCGGCCGTAACGAGGTTCTGAAACTCCGCGTTACCCAGAAGTGACCCGTCGGCACGCACCACGAGTACGGCCACGTCGTCACGCGATGTGACGAGCGACAGCGTTTCGGTTCCGCCCGCGATGATGGCCGTGGCCAGGACGTCGGCTGTCATGATGTCTTCCGCGCACACCGTGGCTTGAATGAAGGATCCGTTTGTCTCGGGCCGCCGCCAAATGTGTTCACCGCGTTCGGCAATTCCTGACGTGGCGAGACACGACAAGCCAGGGGTCAAACTCACGACGCTGAGCACTCCGCCCGCCTCGAGGGGATGGGCGATGCCGGTAATCCACGCGCCGGCCTCGGGCACCCCGGCGGTGAGGAGGTCGCCGCCGGCATTCACGCTGAAGACCTCACCCCCGGCCGCTCGCAGGGCGGCGCCGGCCGCTCGCAGGGCGTCCGCCTTGATGGTGCCCGAGAGGTCGAGCACACCGTCGGGACGGTGAGGGGTGAATGCTCCACCGGTGGCATCGCGCCAGACCAGTGCCTCGGAGTAGGCATCGCGCATCGTCTGACTCGACCCTGTCAGCGGCATCTCGCCGCGAGCGATGCGGGAGGCTTCCGAATCTTCACGGTAGAGGCTGAAGCGCTCGTCGCGCACTGCGAATTCATGCTCCACGGCGGCCACGGCTGCGCGAACGACATCGCCGTCAAGCTGATCAGGCATTCGAACACTGACCACGGTGCCCATCGATGCGAACGTATGCACGGACATCGCTGTTAGCCAGTAAATCCGGCGGCATCGAGTGCCGACTGCACGGCCTGCGCGTAGGCCAGCGTTGTGTAGGTCGCCCCGCTGATGTTGGCGATGTTGGCGGATTGCGCCTGCAAGACCTCCGTGAGCAGAATGGGGTAGGCCTCACCCCGCCCCTTGGTTGCTTCGGCCACGATGTTCTGCACGTCGGCAATCTGGCCGCTGGAGATCACCACGGCCACCTGAACGGTTCCGAACTCGTAGTCGATGGCTTGACCCTGATAGGTGCCATCAGCTGGCCCGACGGGCACCGATGCCGGCGCTGGTTCTACCGACGTGGAGGGAGACGCCGATGCTGTCGGCACCGGCGTGCTGGCACCTGTTGACGACTTTCCGGCATTTGCGCCCGACGTGCTCGCGGCAGCCGGGACGCTCGATGCTGCATCGTTCGTGGCCAGGCTCAGCGAGGCGTTCCAGCCGATTGCGAGAAGAGCCGCCGAACCTGCCCCGGCGAGAAATGCTGCACGTGCGCGCATCAGAAATCGAACCTTTCTACGTGAATACGATGTGCGGGAACTCCCGCGTGTGTGGCGTCGCGAACGACGAGGTCAGTCCAGGCATCGGGGCCACAGATAAAGACATCGGCATCCGCGATGAAGGGCACCAGCGTTGCGAGTCGCTCGCCCCGGTTGAAGGCATCGGCAGACAGCCAGGTGCTCACGCCCGTCGGGCGGTGACCCACGAGAACGCGCAACCAGGCATCCTTGGCGACGCACAGGTCGTACGTTTCTTGCCAGAGGTAGACATCGTCGTGTGAACCGCCGCGCAAGACCACCGAGATGTCGGTGTTGCGCAGGTGTGGGTCTTCGAGCAGCGCGCGGATGGGCGTGATCCCAATGCCGGCGCCGATCAGCACTACTTTGTCTGTTGTCCGCGCTGTCTCGGTAAAGAGCCCGTAGGGCCCCTCGAAGCTCACGCTGGTGCCAGGCCTGAGGTTGAGCAAACGGGCGCTGCCCGCGCCCAAGTCGCGAACGGTGATGCGCAGGGTTCGACCGTCCGGGGCTGCCGAAAGCGAGAACGGGTGCGGATCGAACACGAGCCCCGGCGTCCAGAAGCGCCAGTTGAAGAACTGTCCGCCGCGCGCGCGCAGGCGATGCAGGTCGCGACCGCCCATCACCACGCTCATTACTCCGGGCGCTTCGACCACAACGTCGATCACGCGCAACCGGTGGCGGAGGGATTTAGCGATGGGGATGATAAACCGGAAAATCGTAATTGCGGCCAGAGTGCTCACAATCAGGGCTGCCCAATACCAGCGAGCCCAGGTGCCCTCGGCAAACATCATGCCGGTCGAGAACTGATGGGGGAGTGATGCCAGCACGGCGGCGTAGGCCAAGAAGTGCACCGCCAGCCAGAATTGGTAGGCGAGTTTGCGGCGAACAATCACGAGCGAGGTGACGACCACAGCGATGAGAGCCGCGGTTGCCACGAACGCCATCCACATATCGGGCACCGTGTTCCAGAGGCTCACGGCCTGGGCAACGATGCTGACGCCGTCGAGGATGCTGTAGCCGATCAGCAGCAGCACCATGTGGGCGAGGATCAGGTAGAGCACCGGCTTGCCGAGCTTGCGGTGCGTGGCGAGGGCCACATCGTGGCCAAACGTGCGGTCAATCACGGGCAGCCGAGCAGAAAGTAAGAGCATGACCAGCACGAGGTCGGTTCCCACGAGGCCGGCAACAATTCCCGCACCGAGGGGTACTTGCTCCCAGGAGGTGAAGTATTTCTGGATGCCGCCATCGGCGACGAAGAGCGCGAGGGAAATCGCCACGGAAAGATAGACAATGACGCCGAGCGTGTCGGCGCGACGAACGCGCCACTTGTAGCGGCGTCGAATGCGCGAATCCTGAGGCGCTGGGGCCGTTGCGATTTCTTGGTCGGCTGTCATAGTCACGTGTCCACACTGGTGCGGCGCCCTGTGGGCGCTATTGGCGATTCCTATGAACCGCCTATGAATACCTAGGTGAAGATAATTGTCCGCGCACCGTCGACGAGGATGCGCTTTTCGGCAAACCACTTCACCGCCTGCGTCAGCGTGCGGCTTTCCTCGTCTTGGCCAATCGACATCAGCTCTTCCGGCGTTCGCGAGTGATCGACCCGAACGACGTTTTGTTCGATGATGGGGCCTTCGTCAAGGTCAGTCGTCACGAAGTGCGCCGTGGCGCCGATCAGTTTGACGCCGCGCTCGTGGGCTTGCTTGTAGGGGCTCGCGCCCTTGAAACCGGGGAGGAAGGAGTGATGAATGTTGATGGCACGCCCCTCGAGAGTGCGACACAGATCCGGCGACAGTATCTGCATGTAACGCGCGAGCACAACGAGTTCGATGTTGTGATCCTCAACCGCTTCGAGAATGCGGCGCTCCATGAGCGTCTTGCTCATGTCGTCCG
>CAIWRM010000034.1 GCA_903915075.1 uncultured Microbacteriaceae bacterium | reverse complement strand
GTTGTGGCAAGCTCGGGTTGCGCCTCAATGATCTCAACAATCGCCTCAATCTCAGACCCGTAGCGCCCGAGCAGACGCGTGATCTGATAGCGACCGAGGCCCGTGCGCCGAGCCCACTCCGCCCGACGGTTGACCGCGGCCGGGTATCCGTCGGCACCGAGCAGGGCCACGTTCGCGGTGACCGATGCGGGCACGCGCGCCGCGAGCGACAGCGGTAGATTGTCCAGGGCGGCATCCACGGCATCCTTTGCCATCACGCGATACGTGGTCCACTTGCCGCCGGCAACAATGGTGACGCCCGGTGCGGGGTTTGACACGATGTGCTCGCGCGACAATTTCGACGTCTCGTCGGAATCCCCGGCAAGTAGGGGTCGGAGCCCGGCATACACGCCGACCACATCATCGTGGGTGAGTGGAGTCGACAGCACCTTGTTCACGTGACCCAGGATGTAGTCGATATCGGCGCGTGTGGCCACGGGGTGCGCCGCATCGAGCGTCCATGCGGTGTCGGTGGTGCCAATGATCCAGAAGCGACCCCAGGGAATGACAAACAGCACGCTCTTTTCTGTGCGCAGGAGCAAGCCCATGAGGGAGCGGAACTTGTCCTTCTCTACAAGAATGTGCACGCCCTTCGACATGCGCACCTCGAAGGTTTCAGGGTCTCCAATCATGTCCTGCAGGGTGCTGGTCCACACGCCGGCGGCGACAATCACCTGCTTGGCCCGCACCTCGAACATGTCGCCTGACATGTTGTCGCGCGCACGAACTCCGATCACGCGGTCACCGTCACGCAGAAGTTCGCTCACAAAGGTGCGCGTGGCAATGTGGGCGCCGTAGTGTGCGGCCGTGCGCGCCAGTGTCGCCGCATAACGCGCATCATCCACGTGCCCGTCGTAGTAGGTCATGCCGCCCACGGTGGCGTGTTCAGCCAGGCCCGGCGCGGCCAGCATCACCTGCCGCTTGCTCAGGTGGCGGTGGTGCGGCACACCGGGGAGTCGGCCGCCCAGGTACGACATGCCGTCGTAGAGCATCATGCCCGCACCGATGTAGGCGCGTTCCCACACGTGGTGGTGGACCGGATAGAGAAAGCGGATGGGCGTCACGAGGTGCGGAGCAATGTGCTGCAGCAGGAGACCGCGTTCGGCCAGCGCCTCGCGCACGAGACCAAAATTGAGCTGCTCGAGATAGCGAATTCCGCCGTGCACGAGTTTGCTCGAGAGCCCGGATGTTCCGCTGGCGAAGTCGCGCGCTTCGAGAAGGCCCACGGTGAGTCCGCGGGTTGCCGCATCGAGGGCAGTGCCCGTTCCCACAATTCCCGCACCGACAACAAGAATGTCGAGTTCCCGGCTCGTCATCACCTCAAGGGCGCGAGCACGCGTCTCCTCGTTGATACCGAACGGGGATGCGGCGGTCATTACTCAGCCGATCGAATAACCGAGGTGCTGTCTGCACCGTAGGGAGCAATGACAACCTCGACCTTTTGAAACTCTTTGATGTCGGAGTATCCGGTGGTGGCCATCGAGCGGCGCAGGGCTCCCATGAGATTCACCGTGCCGTCAGCCGCTTGGGCCGGTCCGTTAAGAATTGCTTCGAGGGTGCCCACCTGTCCCACGCGGACACGTTCACCGCGGGGCAACTCGGCATGGTGAGCCTCGCCACCCCAGTGCCAACCGCCACCGGGGGCGTCGGTGGCACGTGCGAGTGCCGCGCCCAGCATCACCGCGTCTGCTCCACACGCGATTGCCTTGACGATGTCGCCGGAGGTACCCAATCCGCCGTCGGCAATCACGTGAACATAGCGGCCGCCCGACTCATCGAGGTAATCACGTCGTGCCGCGGCGACATCGGCAACGGCGGTAGCCATGGGGGCGTGAATTCCCAGCGTGGCCCGAGTGGTTGAGGCCGCTCCGCCGCCAAAGCCCACGAGCACACCAGCGGCGCCGGTGCGCATGAGGTGTGTGGCTGCTCGATAGGTGGCAGCACCGCCAACAATCACGGGTACATCGAGCTCGTAAATGAACTCCTTGAGATTCAACGCCTCGTCCTGAGTCGAGACGTGCTCGGCGGAAACGGTGGTGCCGCGAATCACGAAGAGGTCGACACCGGCCTTGACCACGGTCGAATAAAACTCCTGCGTGCGCTGCGGCGACAGTGCCGCGGCAACGGTGACACCGGCAGCACGAATTTCGGCAATGCGCTCGGTGATGAGCTCGGCCTTGATGGGCTCGGCATAAATCTCCTGCATGCGGCGCACGGCGCGCTCGTGGGGAAGCTCGCAGATCTCGGCAAGCACGGCTTCTGGCTCGGCATAGCGCGTCCAAAGCCCCTCAAGGTTGAGTACACCGAGCCCGCCGAGGCGACCCATCTCAATGGCCGTGGCCGGAGAGACAACCGAGTCCATGGGGGCAGCCAGGACGGGAATCTCGAACTGATACGCGTCGATACCCCAGGTGGTGCTGACATCGCGCGGGTCACG
>CAIWRM010000033.1 GCA_903915075.1 uncultured Microbacteriaceae bacterium | reverse complement strand
GAGCTCAACGAACGCTTCGATCGGCAAGCACAGAGTGACATCAGCCCGCTCGGTCAAGGCGGGCGATTCGCCGTGGCCAGCTACCTCGATTTTCACGGCAACAAGTTTGCGCGTCGATTCGACGCCAACAGTTACCTGATTTTGGTGGATGCCATGAACTCGCACGACGTTGGCCGGGGACGCGGTGACATCGATGATGTGCTCGCGTCAATCACCGTGCCCACTCTCGTGCTCGGCATCGTGCGGGATCGCTTCTTCCCTTTCCTTGGTCAACAGCGCATTGCGCGGGCGGTGCCGGGCAACATCGACGGTGATGTTCCCTATGCGCTGGATTCGGAGTATGGCCACGACGCATTCCTGATTGAATCCGACGAGGTCGGTGCGCAGTTGCTGCGCCTGCTCAACACCGACGCGTAGTTCGTAAAAAAACTGCGGCGGCCAACCGTCAACGACGGTGCGCCACCCGCCGGACCGTTTGCCGTCGGTGACCCGTGGCCAGCACGTGTATCGCCATGGCGAGCACCACAATCTCGAGAGCGTTGCGCACCGTCATCACGACGACCATGAGAGGGTTGGCCACCAGAATCAGGTCGTAGAAGAACGGGTAGAAGACCTGGGTGAGAGCGGCCATCGCGAGCGTCACAACGGCGACGGGAGCAAACCGCACACGATCCACGATGAGCCCGAGGATCACCGGCGCAATGACCCACGTCATGAACTGGGGTGAGCCCACCTTGTTGAACACGATGAGGCACATCACCAGAGCCAGAGACAGCGGAGCGAGCAGCCGAACGGCCGACGAGCCACGGCGCAATCGGATCCAGCCCAAAACCAACACAGCCAGCACCGCAACCGCGAGCGCGATGTTGCTGGCCGCTCCGGCACTGTCGACGCCGTCGCCCGACACCTGAAAGGTCAGCAGATCCTGGGCGTAATAGATGCCGTAGCCGGGAACCTGAAACACGCTGAGCCAGACGAAGGGGGTGGCCAGAGGAGACTCAATCTGAATTCCACGAGTCGTTTGCTGCGTGAGAAACGAGAGGAGGTGTGCTCCTCCACCAAACAGCAGGGTCACCACCACGATGGCCGCGGAGGCCAACGCCGCAGAGATGACGATGGTCCAGCGCCGGCGCATCACGGCAACCGCCGCGAGAAGAAGTGCTGCGGGCCACACCTTGATCCACGTCGCCAGGGTGAGCAGCACTGCGGCGAGTCGCGGTCGTGTCAGCAGGAACATGAGTCCCATCACAGCCAGCGGAGCGACGACCGAATCCAAGCGACCCAGGGTGATGGGCCCGAGACACACGATGAACGCGATCCACCACCACGCGGCCCGCACGCGTCGGGCCGGGCGTCGCCAGCCGCCCACGAGAAAATAAAACGCCAGCGCATCGAGCAATGACACCATGACCAGCCAGTTTTGCGGATACGTGGCCATGCCGGGCAGTGACGCGAGCAGCAGAGGTGCCAGCGCGGCAACGGGATAGACCCAAGGCACCGTCACTCCCGGAATGTCTTGTCCGGCGAGTACCTCGGACACCCATCGCCAGTAAATACCGGTGACATCTCCGAGGGGCTGGTTGGCAGCCGAAAAGTTGAGCCACCCGGCCCAGACGTGCACGGCGGCGAACGCCAGCCACAGGGTTGCCGGGTGAGCAAACCAGCGCCGTCCGGGCGTGTCAGAGAGTTTGCGAGTCACCACGATCCTCAAGAATATCGGCGATGACCGGGCCCAGATGCGCGGCGATGTCCGACGCCCCGAACGGTCCGCCGGAGCCGGCTCTCACGGCGGCCAGTCCGTGGAGAAGAACTGCCGTGGCCGCGAGCTCGGCCGCACGGGTCGGGTTTTCGCTGAGGTCGTCAGCGTGCGTCGCGATAAGTGCCCCCATGATTCCGGCAAGAACATCCCCCGTTCCGGCGGTGGCCAACCACGTCGTGGGAGCCGTGAGCCGACGGGCGAAGCGTTCCCCGTCCCGCTGGGGCAAGACAACGAGTGTGGTATGACCCTTCAACACCACGGTGACGCCGCGCTGGTCGGCGAGTGTGCTCGCCGCGCCCAGCGGATCCGCGTCGACCTCCTCGCGCGTCCGTTCCAGAAGGCGCGCACACTCAGCGTGGTGCGGCGTGACAACCGTGATACCCGCGGCGAGTCCTGCCAGCGGTAACGCTCCCGCGTCGATTACCACGGGCTGCCCGGAGTCGAGTGCCCGCTGCACGAGGGACGTTTGCGCGCCCGCCGAAATCCACTCGGTGCCCGAACCGATCAGCCACGCCTGCACCCGGCCGTCAACCGTTACGGTCTCGGGACGGCGGTGCATCACCTGCCCCGCCACCACCGGATCACCCATAAATCGCACCATG
>CAIWRM010000032.1 GCA_903915075.1 uncultured Microbacteriaceae bacterium | reverse complement strand
TCTGCCGCGGTGGGTGCGCTCCACGGCCCGGCGACCTCCGGCTCGGAGGAGTCATCGCCATACGGATTGAACTCCGGGCGGGAATACGGTGACCTCAGCATTAGTTACAGGTTACCGAGGTATCGAAAGGGGAGTGTCATGCTCGCTGAATGTCCCGCACGTCCCGTGTCTGGGCCCGAAACCGCGGCTCACCTAGGCTGGGGTGAGATGAAAGAATCGGCGGAGGCTAAGAACGCGCTGTTTGTCGAGCAGGCCATGCCCTACCTCGACCAGCTCTACGGCCACGCCATGCGCAAGACCAGCAATCCGGCCGACGCCAACGATCTGGTGCAAGAGACCTACATGAAGGCGTTTGCCGCGTTTGACTCCTATGAGCAGGGCACCAACCTCAAGGCCTGGCTGCACCGCATTCTTGAGAACACGTTCATCACCAACTACCGCAAGAAGGCGCGGGAACCGTTTCAGGCACCGCTCGAAGATTTTGAAGACTGGCAGCTGGGGTCGGCCGAGTCACGCACGGCCACATCGAGCCGATCGGCAGAGGCCGAAGCCATCGACCACATGCCGGCCGGCGTGGTCAAAGATGCCCTGCAGGCCCTGCCCGAGGAGTTCCGCATCGCCGTGTTTTTGGCTGATGTGGAGGGCTTCTCCTACCAAGAGATCGCCGACATTATGAGCACACCCTCGGGAACCGTGATGAGTCGACTACACCGCGGTCGCCGGCTGCTTCGTGAGTCTCTGGCTGATTACGCCCACGAACTGGGTCTCAACCCCACGTCAACCGCGGGATCGAAAGCGAGCGCATCATGAGCGACTGTGGTTGCGAAAAGGCAAAGCAGGCCCTCGAGGACTACCTGCACAACGAACTGTGCTCGGAGGATGCTGCCGACATTCGGGAGCACATGGAGAACTGCACGGGGTGCTCCGATGAGCACAAGGTGGGCGTCGTGCTCACCGAGGCCGTGGCGCGCGCGTGCAAAGAAACCGCCCCCGAACAACTTCGCGAAGAAGTGATGCTCAAGCTGCGCGGCCTCCAGTCGCACTAGAGGGCTCGAGACTGCCCGGCTCGCGACTGCCCGGTTCGCTAAGGCCAACCTCGCGATTGCTGGGCCCGCAACTCCCACGCCGGAATCCGAACTAGCGGCGACCCTTTGTCTCCAAGAGACCTTCAATATTGCCAAAGACCTCCATGCCGGCGCACCGGCCCACTCCTATGAGGGTTTCGACTCCGGCATTGTCGATGTGGCGGATTTTCACCTCGGCATCAAGGGTTTCGTCCACGCGTTCGATCATGCCGGTGCGCAGGGGTGCTTTCAGGAGTCCGCCGCGCTTGCGTTCGGCCGAAAGCTCCAGCACGCCGTGCGGGCCCTCGAGGCTCCAGCGAATGTGCGAGTCGTCGATGTGCAGTTCGCGCTCGCGTGATCCGTTGTAGGTCGTCCAGGTGAGTAGCTCGCCTTCGCGGCGCAGACCCACAATGAAGCCCCGGAATGATGACTTCAGCCAGGGAATGATGGCCACAGAGGCGATGAGGCACGCGCTGGGATCCGCATCGATGTGATTTGAGTTGAGCCACACGTAGCCGGCGGGAAACGCGGTGCCCCAGTCCTTCTCGATGTAACCGCGTCCGCCGGCGAAGTCCACCGGCTTTCCCTCGACGCTCAGTGTGCCACCGAGCGAGTGGCCAAACGACACGATGCCGTGGAAGCACTCCATCAACGGCACCATGCCGTACCAGCCCATGATGCCGGGGGAGCGCAGCGTGACGGGCCACGGGTCGAGCGCGCTCGTGATGTCGACGCGACCCACCAGCTGGGGTAGGTCGAGCGTCACCGATTCGGGGGTGAAGTGATTCGGACCCACCCAGACATCGAACCCGCGGTCGGAAGCCACAAACTCCTCGACGGGGAAGGTGTGAAACCACGCCCGCCCCGTGATGCCGTCGAGCACCTGAACAAAGGCATGATCACCCGCACCCCGCTCGCTCCGGGGGCCGCGAAAGATTCCGGGAATCACCGCCCAGCGGGATGCCATGTCGGCCGAGACGAGCTTGATGTACCAGCCCTCAAAGTAGTCGCTCTTTTTGCCGAGGCCGTGATACGCCTCGGGGTGAGCCACCCCGCGAACGAAACCCACCGGAGAAGTCATGTCCCCACGCTAGTCGTGAGTGCGGGGTGAGTGAAGAGAAGAAACTGATGGCTAGAAGGAGAGCGCCTCGCCCAGCAGGATGTCGGCTTCGACCTGGTGACGCTTGGCCGAACCCGCGGCAGGAGAAGCCGAGGCTGGCCGCGACACGCACCGAATGGTGCGCCCGCCAAGGTGCGGCGCAATGTTGAGCAGAATGAACGGCCACGCACCCTGGTTCTGTGGTTCGTCCTGGTACCAGAAGATTTCGGCGTTGGGGTAGGTGGCCAGAATGGCGTTGAGGGCTTCGAGGGGCTCGGGGTAGAACTGCTCGAGACGCACCACGGCAACCCGCGTGTCACCGGTTTTGGCAATCTCTGACTCGAGATCGTGGAACGGCTTGCCCGACGTGACGATGACGCGCTGCACGGCCGCCTTGTCGAGCTGGCGCGGTTCATCGATCACCTCGCGGAACGAGCCGGTGGTGAAGTCGTCGACCGGGCTGGCCGCATCACGAAGACGCAACATGGCCTTAGGCGTAAACACGATCAGGGGTTTGCGTGGATGCTGGTGCGCCTGACGACGGAGCAGGTGGAAGTAGGACGCGGGCGTGGAGGGACGCGCCACAATCATGTTCTCTTCGGCGCACATCTGCAGGTAGCGCTCCATGCGGGCAGACGAGTGGTCGGGCCCCTGACCCTCGTAGCCGTGGGGGAGGAGCAGAACTACGGAGGAGCGCTGGCTCCACTTTTGCTCCGCGGCCGAGATGAACTCGTCCACCACGGTTTGCGCGCCGTTGGCGAAGTCGCCGAACTGACCTTCCCACAGCACGAGCGCATCGGCACGCTCCACCGAGTAGCCGTACTCGAAGGCCATGACCGCGTACTCGCTGAGCAGAGAGTCGTAGATCCAGAATCGCCCCTGGTTGTCGGCGAGGTTCGTGAGGGGCAGCCACTCTTTGCCGTTTGCGCGGTCGTGGAAGACGGCGTGACGTTGCACAAATGTTCCGCGGCGCACGTCTTGTCCGGTGAGACGAACCGGCATGCCCTCGAGGAGGACGGAGCCAAACGCCAAGATTTCGCCGAAGCCCCAGTCGATGCCACCCTCGCGGCTCATCTCTCCGCGCTTGGCGAGCAACTGCTGCAGCTTGGGGTGAACGGTGAAACCCTCGGGGATGTTGTTGAAAGCGTCGCCGATGCGGTGAATGACCGAGATATCAACGGCCGTTGACACCGGCTGGCTGCGGTCGGGAACCTCGGCAGCGGGCGGGGGAGCGCTGGCGCTGGCCTCGGCCTTATCGCCGTGCGTGTCGTCAAACGCCGTCTCGAGCTGACGCTGGAAGTCGGCCTGAGCCGCATCAAACTCTTCCTGAGAGATGTCGCCACGTCCCACGAGTGCCTCGGTGTAGAGGCGCCGCACGGAGCGCTTGGCCTCGATGAGGTTGTACATCATGGGTTGGGTCATCGACGGGTCATCACCCTCGTTGTGTCCGCGTCGACGATAGGAGACGAGATCGATAACCACGTCTTTCTTGAAACGCTGGCGAAACTCCACGGCGAGGCGGGCAACACGCACCACGGCCTCGGGGTCGTCGCCGTTGACGTGCCAGATGGGTGCCTGAATAGCCTTGGCTACGTCGGTGGCGTACACGGACGTGCGCGACTCCCACGGGGGTGTGGTGAAGCCAATCTGGTTATTCACCGAAATGTGCACGGTGCCACCGATGCGGTAACCGCGCAGCTGCGACATCTGTAATCCTTCGTAAACCACGCCCTGGCCACCCATGGCGGCATCGCCGTGAATGAGAACGGGAAGAGTGGTGAAGGTTCCGATGGGCTTGAGGTCCTGCTTCGCGCGGACGATGCCCTGCAGCACGCCATTGACGGCTTCGAGGTGCGAGGGGTTGGCGGCCAAGAACACGGGAATCTGCCGACCACTCCGGCACGTGTAGGTTCCCTCGGTGCCGAGGTGGTACTTTACGTCCCCCGAACCCTGAACGGTGCCGGTGTCGACGTTGCCCTCAAACTCGCGGAACACCTGTCCGTAGGTCTTTCCCGCAATGTTGGTGAGCACGTTGAGGCGCCCGCGGTGCGCCATGCCGATACCCACGCCGTCGAGCTCGTGGTCGGCAGCCTTTTGCAGGATTGCGTCGAGCAGGGCAATGAGCGATTCGCTGCCCTCGAGGCTAAAGCGCTTTTGTCCCACGTACTTGGTCTGCAGGAACGTTTCAAAAGCCTCGGCCTCGTTGAGCTTTTCGAGAATGCGCATCTGCTCGTCGTGACCGGGCTTCTCGTAGGGCAGTTCAACCTGCTCCTGAATCCAGCGGCGCTGTTCGGGGTCTTGAATGTGCATGTACTCGAGACCCACCGTGCGGCAGTACGTGTCGCGCAGGATTCCCAACACGTTCCGCAGGGGCAACGTGCGCGAGCCACCGATGCCCCCGGTGATGAAGTCGCGGTCGAGGTCCCAGAGGGTGAGGCCGTGCGATTCGATTTCGAGGTCGGGGTGTGAGCGCTGCACGTATTCAAGCGGGTCGATGTCGGCCATGAGATGACCGCGCAC
>CAIWRM010000031.1 GCA_903915075.1 uncultured Microbacteriaceae bacterium | reverse complement strand
TCGCGGATTTCCGAAGGCACAGAACGAATGGCTTCTCGGGTGGCAATGACAATGACCGGCAGAATGAGCAGGGCTAAAGCGATGCCACCGGCGAGGACAAAGTTCTTACTTTTGAAGCCCACGGTGGCCAAGAGCCCCAGCGTGAGGAGTCCGTAAACGATGGAGGGGACTGCGGCCAGGTTCTGCACATTCAGTTCAATCAGTCGGTTCCACCAGCGCCGCTTGTCGGCGAACTCTTCCAGATAGGTGGCTGCCGCAACGCCGAGCGGAATGGCAAGGACGGCAGTAACGGCGATCACAAAGGCAGAGCCCAAAATCGCTGCGCGGGCTCCCGCGTTGTCTGGATTTGACGAAGAGTACTCGGTGAACAGGTTGAGGCTGAACTTCGGTGAACCCTCAACCAGGGTGACGATGATGAGAGTGGCAAGAAAGAGCACCGCCACGAAGAGCGAAAACCACAGGGCGAAGAGAAAACCAATGGCGCGCACACTGTACTCGCCGCCGTTTTGCGACTTGAGCGTGGTTGCGGTTGCGCCCTGAGCGGCAAGCTTGCCAAGAGACGCCATTTAGTAGACCTGCCTAAACTTGTTGACCAGCCGAATGCTGATCATATTGATGATCAGCGTGATGATGAAGAGGAGGAGCCCCACGGCAAAAAGTGTGTTGTATTCGAGTGAGCCCACACGGGAGTCTCCCAACGCGGCATTGGCGATGAAGCCCGTCATGGTCTGTCCCGCTTCGAGAGGGCCGGTAACAATGCGGGCCTGGCTTCCGGCAGCAATTGCCACGATCATTGTTTCCCCGACGGCGCGAGACACACCCAAAATGATGGCAGCGATGATGCCCGACAGGGCGGCCGGAAAGACCACACGCACGCTGGTCTGCATGCGGTTTGCCCCGAGAGCCGCTGATCCCTGACGCAAAGACATGGGCACCGCAGACATGGCGTCTTCAGAGATTGACGCAATGGTGGGAATAATCATGATTCCCATAACGAGACCCGCTGCGAGAACCGAAAAAGCTCCCGTGTCGAGTTGGAGCCACTCCTTGAACACGACGAGTTGAATGAACTGCAGGGCGAAGAGACCGTAAACCACGGTAGGTATGCCCGCTAGCACTTCGAGGATGGGCTTGAGGACCGCGCGAAGTTTGGGGTGAGCGTACTCTGACATCAAGACAGCCGCGCCCAAGCCAAAAGGAATCGCGATGACGAGGGCAAGAACCGTTGTCCAGAGGGTGGCGCTCACGAGGGGAAGCACGCCGTAATCGGCGTCTGCGAACATGGGCGTCCAGCGCGTGCCAAAGAGGAAATCCCAGATGGGCACGTTGACAAAGAACTCAATCCCGGGGACGATCAGCGCGATCAGGATGCCCACGGTGATGAGTACCGTGAGTCCCGCCGCGAAGGCCAGGAGGCCCTTAATGATTTTTTCACCGGGACGTGGTCGACCGGTGAAGTGACTCATGGGTGAAGGGCCCGGCAGTTGTGCCGGGCCCTTCGAGCCGGCAACCTCATCAATCACAAGGACTGGGAGTGTTGCTGACTCTTTGTTCATAATGTGAGGCTACTAGTTTCTTACTTCTTGAGAGAAGCAAGTTCTTCGTTTGCCACTGCGGTCTGCTCCTCGGAGAGTCCGATGAAGCCCGATGCAGCCGAAGCTTCGGTTGAATTGGCAACGAGGAACTCAGTGAACGCGGCCAGAGCTGCGTTCTCGGCGAAGTTCGCCTTGTTTACGTAGACGAAGAGCGGGCGGCTCAGCGGCGTGTAGGTGCCGTCCAGAACCGTCTCGGTCGACGGCGTGATGCAGCCTTCGCCAGCGTCAACGGCTACAAGCTTTACAGCGTCAGCGTTGGCTTCGGCGTAGGAGAGACCGAAGTAACCCGAAGCACCGAGTTCTGCCGAAACGCCCGATACGAGCACGTTGTCGTCTTCGGAGGGGCTGTAGTCGGTGCGGCTCGCGCCTTCTTCGCCATTGATTTCCTTGGTGAAGTAGTCGAAGGTACCCGAGTCAGTTCCGGGGCCGAACAGCGAGAGCTTCTCGTCGGGGAAGCTTGCGTCGACGTCCTTCCACGACATGACAACGCCCTCAGATGCAGGAGCCCACATCGTGTTGAGCTGCTCAACCGTAAGGCACTTAGCCCAGTCGTTGTCGGGGTTGACGACGACGGACAGACCGTCGTTCGCCACGATGATTTCGACGAATTCGATACCGGCCTCAGCACAGGCTGCTGCTTCCTCGTCCTTGATGCCGCGCGAGGCGTTTGACACGTCGGTCTCGCCGGCGCAGAACTTCTCGAAACCGCCACCGGTTCCCGAGGTACCCACGGTCACGTCGACACCGGGCTCAGCGGCACCGAACAGGTCCGCCGCTGCTTCAATAAGGGGAGCAACCGTCGACGAGCCGTCGATGGTGACCGTTCCCGTCAGGCCGGAACCTTCGGGGGTGTCACCGGCTGGGGCGCAGCCCACGAGCACGAGGGCGGAGACTGCCACGAGGGAAGCCGCACCCAAGAATTTGATGGAGTTCATATGAACGTGATCCTTTCATGTGCAGGTGAGACCTGCGTTGGAATGTGTGATTGCCGGTCGGTGAGGACCAACATGTTCACACAATCGCCCGCGCCTGAACGGAAGGTTAACGCTAAGAGACGTGTGGCTGAAGACTCAGGGGAGACTCGTCCACTCTTAGCCCTGCGTAAACTTGTTGGTGCCGAACCGCAGTAACCCCGGGCTCCAATATTCGCCGCTTCGAGCGGCCTCGCGCCGAGAGGTGTTCACTGCGGTTCGGCTTAATTCCCCGTCGGCAGAGGAGACCACGACGCAGTCTTCGGCGTTACCTGATTCCCGAGACGATGGCTTCGGCGGCGGTGATGTTCGCGGCGGTGAGCGGCGCGGCGCCGACGCCCGCAGCGACCTCTTGGCCGGCAGCGCTGACGATGTAGCCCAGGTAGCCCTTGATGAGGGCAACGTTTGCCGAGTCAGAATACTTCTGGCAACCAATGATGTAGCTCGCGAGAATCAGGGGGTAGGTGGTCGGGTCGGTCGACTCCCGATTAACGTCAACGGCCATGCTGATTGCGGGATCGCGTCCCTCGCGCGGCGCGGAACCCCGGTATGCCGCGGCCGCGCCCTCAGCCGAAGGTGCAACGAACGCGTCGCCCACCTTGACGTTGGCAACACCGAGGTCTCCAGCCTTCGAGAGGTCGAGGTAACCGATGCTGCCCAGGCGAGCCGTGACAGCCTCAGCCACGCCCGACGTCTGCTTGGCGGCCTCACCCGCGGTGATCTCCGCAGGCCAGACCTTGTCCGCTATGAATGTCCACGCGTCGGGAGCAGCCTTGGCGAGGTACTCGGTGAAGTTCTTTGTGGTACCCGACTCATCCGCCCGATGAACTGCGGTGATGGCTGTCCCGGGGAGCACAACGCCCACATTGAGCGCAGCAATGGCCGGATCGTTCCAGGCGGTGATGGTGCCGGTGAAGATTTTGGCGATTGTGGCGGCGTCGAGATTCAGATCGTCTACGCCCTCGACGTTGTAGACAACGGCAATCGCGGAGATGTAGTTGGCGATCTCGAAAGGTGCCGTGTCGGGGGCGCAGGCAGCAAAAGTGCCCGCGAGCTCGTCATCCTTGAGGGGCGAGTCGCTGCCGGCGAAGAGCGCTTCGCCCTCCATGAATGCGGTGACGCCAGCGCCCGAACCCCGAGGGTCGTAGGTGATTGTGGCATTGGGGTTGTTGGTTCGGAACGCGGCAATCCACGCTTCTTGGGCGGCGCCCTGTGCGCTCGAGCCCACACCGGCGATTGAGCCGGAGAGGTTTGAGGGGCTGTCTCCGCCATTTTCGTTGGCGGCGCAGCCCGAAAGAACCAGTGCTGATGCCGCGGCCACGGCAGCGATTGCGAGGCCTGTGCGAGTGATTTTCACTAAGTATCCCTTTCGGAGATGGCTTGTTGTTTTCTCAGACTAAGGGAGCGACTAAACCGAGCTATCGTGCGACTCCACCGCGACGATTCCGGTATCGGGGTGTTTTTTGTCAACGTGGAAAACCGAGAACGAACCTGTATCGAGCGCCCCGGCGGTTGTCATCACCGAGTTGTAGGGCGAACCCGTGGCGTGTGCAATCTCGCGGATGATCTCGGGGATCACCGGCCCGTGGCTGCAGATCACTGCCGTGCGCTTCTTCGCCATGCGCTTGGCAACAATCTGCGCAACGTCGTCACCGTCATCAACGAACGCGTGCTGAGAAATGTCGTCGCGGAAATCAACCTTCTTGCTCATTGTGTGTGCCAAGGGTTCGATGGTTTGGCGGCAGCGCAGGCTCGAACTCGAAATGAGCTTCTTGGGTTCCCACGCGGTGATGGCGGGCACAATGTTTTGTGCTTGCCGACGCCCGCGTTCTGCGAGTGGCCGGCTCTGATCCCTGCCGTCAAATGTTGACGGGTCGAGGGCCTTCGCGTGGCGCAAAACGATCAGTGCAAACGTGGAGAGACCGCCCTGTTGAGCCAGGGTTTGGAAGTTATCAAGAATCACGCGGTCGGGATCGTAGGAAAGGCGCTTGCGGGCTTTTTCAATCGTGAGCCACTCCATGGCGTCAACCTCGTCATTGGCCACGAACGTGGAACGTTTGGCCGTTTTGTTCGACACTTTGGCGGTCCAGTAGTGCACGACCTTGTGTTTACCGTGGGACAACGGGTATTCGGTCACACCCACCGGAACGCCCAGAGAGATGGAGAGCCCGGTTTCTTCGGCAATCTCTCGAACGCAGGTTTCGGGCAGCAACTCTCCCGGATC
>CAIWRM010000030.1 GCA_903915075.1 uncultured Microbacteriaceae bacterium | reverse complement strand
TGCCGCGGCCGTTCTTGGCCGCGTGGAACTCGTTTGTGCTCAACGAACACGCGCGCGTGCCCACACCCGGAATGGCCGTTTTTCTTTCGCGGATGTCCCAGCTCGAATCGGGCATGCCGGTGTTTTATCTCTCTACCGGGGCGTGGAATGTCGCCCCTACGCTGCGCCGATTCCTGTCTCGAAACCTTTACCCCGTGGGCACCATGCTGCTCACCGATTGGGGTCCCACGCACGATCGACTTTTTCGTTCCGGACAAGAGCACAAGAAGCGCCAGCTCGAAAAGCTTGCCAAAGATTTTCCCCACATCAAGTGGATCATGGTCGGCGATGATGGCCAGCACGACGAAGCCATCTACGGGGAGTTCGAGGCCAACCACCCGGAAAACGTTTCGTTTGTTGCGATTCGCCAGCTCTCCACCTCCGAAGCGGTGCTGGCCGGCGGTCGACGCAAAGGTCTCGCCAAGCAGCTGCACGGCACCGCTCCGTGGGTCTACGCGCACGACGGCGCGGGCATGATCGAGCAGCTCACGAACCTTGGGGTGCTCGAGGCAGGCGACACACCGATTCGACGCTACAGCTAGTCCGCTCCGCGGCTCGGGCTTTACGATTGAGAGCGTGTCTGCTCCTCGTTTCACCTCGCTTGATGACTACTTGGCGAGCCTCGATTCGGTGAAAGCTGCCACGCTGCGCGCCGTGGTCGACGCCATCACCGAGTTTTTCCCTGACCTGACGGTGAAGATTGCGTGGAACGTTCCCCAGATCCATCGGGGTAAGGACTACGTGTTTGGCATGAGCGCGGCAAAGAACCACCTCACGCTCGCACCGTGGGGAACTGGCACGCTGGAGCCCTTCCGCGCACGTCTCGCGGACTACGTGGTGAACAAGGCGACGTTCCAGGTGCCGGTCGACTGGAACGTGGATGCCGACCTGCTGCGCGACATGGTAGCCACCCGCTTGGCCGAACTCGACGGCTAGGTTTTGCGAGTAGTTGCCTGCTCGCTAATTTTCTTGGAGCCAGGCCAGGACTTCCTGAGCATGACGATCGGGCGGAAACACCGGATAAAAGACCTTCTCGATCTGCGAATCTCGAACGATGAGAGTGATCCGTCGATAGAGCGTCAGCCCGTCCACGCTAAAGGCTGGCAATTCCAGCGCTTCCCCCATGAGACCATCCGGGTCGGAAAGCAGTTCAAACGGGAGGTGCAGGCGCTGGGCGACCTCAGATTGATACTCGGTTTTCTGTCTCGAAAGACCAAAGACTCTCTGTGCCCCCGCATTCTGAATCTCGATGAAGTGATCCCGAAAGCTGCAGGCTTCGGGTGTGCAACCGCGCGCACCGGGAATGTCATCCCAGCCCGTCGGAAGGTCTTCGCCCGGCCTCCCGGTCAAGGGGTAAACGTAAATGACCGTCCGGCCCTCACCGAGAGCCCCCAGGGCAACCGGCAGACCTCCGGTGCCCACGAGCTCGATGTTGGGGAGGTGCATGCCGAGAAGATGATCGGTCGCCCCATCGTCTTCGGGAACAGGCAAGTCTGAGGGAAGCAAAGTCAGATCTGTCACGTCTCAAGACTAGATAAACCTGAGGAACAAGACGGGAATGTGCAACCCTCAACCTGTCCTCCACACTTTGCTGTCCGTGGTTTTTCCTAACGTGGTGTTCGAAGATATATTCGAATTTCACGAGGAGCCTCCATGTACATCGACGAACCCGTCGGAGTGGATCTCTCGGCCGGAGGAGTTCCCCTCTCATTTCGCTGGCGCGGCATCAGCTACGCCATAGTGAGCGCGCCCGAACCGTGGCTGAGTCGCCGCGTGTGGTGGCGCAGTAACGATCGCGTCACCCGCGGTCAGACAGCACCGCTCGACGTGCCCACGTGGCGCGTCGACGCGATTGCACTCACATCAGGAGTACCGCTCGATGACGGTGTCTACGACCTCGCCCAGCACGGTGACGGCTGGCGTCTCGTGGGGGCATCCACCACCGAACTTGACCAGCGACTTTTCGCGTAGCCGATTATCGTGCCCGACTTCACCCACCTCCACGTCGCCTCGGCGTTTTCGGCGCACTACGGCACCGCCCGGCCCGAGGCGCTCGTGGCGGCGCAGAAGGCCGCGGGAGCGTGGGCGGCGGCCATCACCGACCGCGACGGACTCTACGGCGCGGTGCGGCACATCCGCGCGTGCGTGGCCAGCGGGCTCCAGCCGATTGTGGGGGTAGACCTGGCGCTGCGCGAGAGCGACGGGCGGGCAGCGGGGCGTCTCACCCTGCTGGCGCACGGGCACTGCGAAGGGCGCGGCTGGGCCAGCATGGCACGCGCCATCACGGCAGCCCACGCGCGCAGCACGCGCAGCTCACCCCCTGCCCTCGCCCGCACGCGCCTGCGGCCCCTCCTGCGCGGACCCGACGGCATCACCGTCACGATCCTTCTCGGCCCCGCTTCCGACGTGGGGCAGGCGCTCGCTCGCGGCGAGACCGAGCGTGCGCGCGAACTGCTCGCCTGGTGGACCCACACACTTCCCGGCGCCATTGCCCTCGAGGTGGTGTGCCACGACACCGCACCGGGCACCACCGCCAGCCTGCGCCACGCGGTGGCCATGCTTGAGCTCGCCCACGACACCGAGACACCCGCGGTGCTCAGCAATGCCGCGCGCTACCTCGAGGCCGACGAAGCCCTCACCGGCGATGTGCTCGATGCCGCCGCCGTGCTGCGCGCGCTGGGCCAGTTCACGCCACAACCCAACGGCCAAGCCTGGCTCAAGACGCCGACCGAAATGCACGCGATTGCCCTGCGCGTGGCGCGTGCCTCTCGACTCGATCAGGGAGCCGCGCACCGCATGCTGGCGGCCGGCGAACGCCTCGCCCTGCGCTGCGTGCTCGACCCCGAGACCGACCTCGGCTGGCGCCAGGCCAAGATTCCCGAGAACGATGTCATTGGCCTGAGTGGCGACCCCGCCTCGGTTCTGCGCCAGAGCACCGAAGCCGCCATCGGTGAGCGTTACCCCTACGCGGGCGCCACCGAGATGCGACGCATCAACGAACGCCTCGATACCGAGCTCACCACCATCTTCGACTTTGGTTTTGCCTCGTACTTTCTCACCGTGGCCGACGTGTCGGCGCTCATGCGCCGCATGGGTATTCGCAACCAGGCGCGCGGCAGTGGTGCGGGCAGTATCGTCACCTACCTGCTGCGCATCAGCAACGTCGATCCCCTCGAACACGACCTGCTGTTTGAGCGCTTCCTGGGCAACAAGCGCGAGACACTGCCCGACATCGACATCGACGTGGAGTCGGCCCGGCGCCACGAGGTCTACCGTGCCATCTTTGAGCGCTATGGCAGCACCCGCGTGAGCCTCATGTCGATGCAGAACACCTATCGCGCACGTGGTGCCGCGCGGGATGCCGGCATGGCGTTAGGCCTCTCCCCCGAACAGATTGGCTTTGTGGCCAAGAACATCTGGCGCTTCAACGCCCGAGATTTTCGACGCGCACTCGACACCAAGCCCGAGATGCGGGAGTTCGCCACCATGCTCGATGAGGATGCCCGCCTCGAGTTGCTCGTCGACGTGGCCGAACGCCTCGACCGGCTCCCCCGCCACGTGTCCATGCATCCGTGTGGTGTGATCTTGGGCAACAACGAGCTTTACAACCTGAGCCCCATGCAGCCCTCGGGCATGGGGCTGCCGATGAGCCAGTTCGACAAAGACGACATCGATGACGTGGGCCTACTCAAACTCGATGTGCTGGGTGTGCGCATGCAGTCGACGCTCTCGTACACCCTGCGCGAGATTCAGCGCGTGCACGGCCCGCACGCCGCCGAGGTGGGCAAACTGCCCAGCGACGCCCCCTACATCAAGCCCAACGGGCTTATCGAGCTCGACGCTATACCCCACGACGACGAAGCCACGTTCGCCAACATTCGCACCGGCCACAC
>CAIWRM010000029.1 GCA_903915075.1 uncultured Microbacteriaceae bacterium | reverse complement strand
GGCAAAGTACCCGTAGTTGGCCCAGGCCACACCTATGTTGTGGTTGGTGGAACGGGCAAATACTTTGGCGCCCGAGGAACAATGACGTGGGAACTCGTCGACGCTGACAATCTGATTTTTCGCGATGTCTTCACCCTCATTCTGGAGTAGCCCGAGCGACGAAAAACCACGAGCGCCCTCGACATGAAGACATTTCGAAACACAGGCTCGGATCACTTGCACAATGGTCCGGGCCCTTGTTATCGTCATGACATCATGTCGTACCGTTTCTGTTGTTGTTGTCGCTAGTTCACCTCTGAACTAGCCCCTCTTGGCGTCATCTGAGTGCGCCGCCGGCCATAAAAGCCACAGACAACAACCAACCGAGACATCTCGCTGAAGGCGCCAAGCTTCTCACGCGTGATTTCTCCCGCATCTGCAGAAAGTACACACATGACTCCCACCGCTCCCCTTCCCATCCTCGATTTCAGCTTGCTCAACGGCGGGGCTGAAGACCAGCATCGATTCCGCGATGAGCTCTTAAAGGCCGCGCACGAAGTCGGGTTTTTTTACCTGGTCGGTCACGGAATCCCCGATGAGGATTTCGACTCGATGATTGAGCTCGCAAAGCGATTCTTTGCACTGCCCGAGACCGACAAGCTTGCGATTGAGAACACCCATAGCCCTCACTTTCGCGGGTACACCCGCATCGGTGGTGAACTGACCCGCGGCCAGACCGACTGGCGTGAACAAATCGACATTGGGGCGGAACGACCAGCCCGAGGAGCAGAAGCGCCGGGTTATGAGGAAGACTTCTGGCGGCTCGAAGGACCGAACTTGTGGCCGGCTGCTCTGCCGGAGCTTCGGCCGGCGACACAAGCATGGATGGATCGCCTCAGCGCGATTAGCCTCCGACTCTTGGCCGCTTGGGCACAGTCACTCGGTTCGCCGGCTGACATCTTCGAATCCGCCTTTGCCACGAACCCTTCGAGCCTGCTCAAAATCGTTCGCTATCCCGGCGCCGAGAATCAACGTCAAGGCGTGGGGGCTCACAAAGACCTCGGTGTGCTCACCCTGCTCTACGTCGAAGAAGGCAAGCATGGGCTGCAAGTTGACAACAATGGCCAGTGGATCGATGCCCCGCCAATACCGAGGGCCTTCGTCGTCAATATTGGCGAGCTTCTCGAGTCTGCAACCGACGGATATCTCAAGGCCACGCTCCATCGAGTCGAGTCACCTGCGGCCGGCTCTGACCGCATCTCGATCCCGTTCTTCTACGCTCCAGCGCTTGATGCCACAATCCCGAAGTTGGATCTGCCGCCGGCACTCGCCTCGGAGGCCGCGGGAGTCACGAGTGACCCCAGCAACCCCATTCACCCCGTCTATGGGCGCAACTGGCTCAAGTCACGCGTGCGAGCTCATCCGAACGTTGTGCAGGCGCACTACCCGCATCTCGTCTCGTCGATCGAATAGTCGGAAGCGTTTCTGGGCCCCGTCGGTCCCTACGGCACGGACCGTCGATTCGTTCGAATCGCCGGTAACCGGCGCGTGGGGGCCCATCGAACCGGTCAGTTCGGCTCGCCGAGACCAAATAAGTTAATGGCCCCCAAAAGAGGGAGCCATTAGCTTATGTAGGCCCCGTCGGGCTCGACACCCCTAGTGCCACGCGCGGAATGCTGCGCATCCCGACTGCGCGCGTCACCGGGGGCCCGGTCGGTTCTCACCACGACGAGCACGCAAAACGGCCACCCACAAGGGGTGACCGTTTTCCGTAGGCCCCGTCGGGCTCGAACCGACGACCCACGGATTAAAAGTCCGTTGCTCTACCGACTGAGCTATAGGCCCCACTTGCTTGAACCTTTCGAGCAAGCACCAGATTTAGGCTGATGCCAAGCAGGAGCGAAATGGTTGCGGATTATCTGCCTGGTTATGAACGAGGTTTATGACCTTAAAGCCATCTAAAGCAATGCGGCAGGTGCGGAAGATGGCTAAATCTGCTGTTGTGGGAGAGCTTTATTTGCTTACTTTCAACGTTATTACTTTCTTAGCCAAGCCCACAAATGTGGAGATTGTGTAACTGCCGGCCTTTGAGAATTTCATAATCGGTGAGTTCTATGACTTGTTCTTGGCAATTGATTTAGGTTCAGTCTTGTAATTTCCCATTTAATTTTTTGAAAAAATTTCTAGACATTCTTGACGCGTTATTTACTTTGGCGAATCTCAATGCATGAGTTGTGGAACTCAAATACAGATTGTTTGTTATCACTTTCTGTAATGCATTTCTTAAGCTTACAAGAGAATTTCCTTCATAAAACGTTACAAATGATTTGTTTTTGAAACTGGATAATCCTGATTGATTTGGCACCACTATGTGATGGCCGAAAGTTAATGAGGAATAAACAGAACCAGAGTTAAGAATGGAATGATACGGGTAGCATGCTATTTGAATTAAACTTGAAATCTCTGCAAACTCGATCGGGGTTAGAAATTGATTGATATACAGGATGGATTCGTATTCCTGGGAAAGTTTCTTAAGCTTTGTATCCAAGATTTGATCCTGATTTAGTCCTGCAATGAT
>CAIWRM010000028.1 GCA_903915075.1 uncultured Microbacteriaceae bacterium | reverse complement strand
GGCGAATGCCCGTTGTTGACCTTGTGCGTAGCGGAGCATTGGATGAAGGGCTACGAGGAAGGCGCAAACAGTAGCGCGGAAAAAATCCGCGCACGGGGAGGTGAGTGATGGACAGAGACGACATCATCCGCATGGCGCGGGAGGCTGGGTTTGACGATTTTTTTGCCAGAGATTTGGCGCTGGAACGCTTCGCCACGCTGGTCGCAGCCCATGAGCGGGAGGCGTGTGCGCGGATTGCTGAGGATCGACCGACATTTACCAGATATGCAGAAGAAGTGCTGGAGGATGTGGCGAAGTTGATCCGCGCACGGGGTTAGGCATGACGCGCGACGAGATCATGCATCTGGTGAACGAGACGGCCCCACGGTATCAGTCGTGGGGCATTGAGGCGCACTTTCAGAACTTCGCGCAGCGCCTGCTCCAGATCGAGCGGGAAGCCTGCGCCAAAGCGTGCGCCGAGGTGGGTGGTGAGTACGACTGGCTGACGGCGCGTAGGTGCGCTGAGGCGATTCTGGAGCGCGGCAATGCGAACGATTAGCCAGCAGAGACTGACGCAGATCACCGGAGCCCGCACGGCATCCGAGCAGGCGGCGGTACTGCGCCAGCTGGGCGTGATGCCGCTGGTACGGACTGACGGCTCCCTGTGCGTGTTTGAGGAAGTGCTACGGGATGCGATGATCGTGAAGCGCCAGGACGAGCGCGACCAACCGAGATGGGAGGTGTTTGATGGGCAGGCAGCGAAAAGACGCCGGGCGTGACGCTTGGTGCCCGAAGCGGGTTTACCGTGGGCGCTCGGCGTGGGAGTGGAAGACGCCGGGCGGAAAGACCGTGCGCCTGTGTCGGCTGGATCAGCCGCCGGCGGTCGTGCTGGAGCGGTACGCCGAAGCGGTTGAGGCGAACCCGGCGGGCGACACGTTTGCCGAGATGGCCAAGCTCTACCACGCCTGCGCCCACTTCAGCCGGCTGTCCAAAGTCACGCAGGAGGACTATCTGCGGGCATCTGAGCGTCCGCTGGCTATCTTTGGGCACCTGCGCCCGGCAGTCATCAAACCGGCGATGGTTCGCATGTACATGGATAAGCGCGGGGTCGAGTCCATGTACCGAGCAAACCGTGAGCTGAGCTGGATGGCGGTGGTGTTTGGGTTTGGTTATGAGCGCGGCATGGTGCCGCTGAACCCGGTAACGGGCGTCAAGAAGTTTCCCGAGGAGCGCCGCCGCCACTACGTCACGCCGGAGGATTATGCAGCAGCGTATGAGCGGGCACAGCCGCCGATACGGGTGGCCATGGAGTTGGCGTATGCCACCGGCCTGCGCCAGGCTGACGTGCTTGGGTTGACGTGGCAGCAGGTGCGCGCTGACGGCATTCTGGTTAAGCAGTCAAAGACCGGCCGAGAGGTGCTGAAAGAGATCACGCCGCGCGTGCAGGCCGCGCTGGACTTGGCTAAGACGCTGCCCAAGCCGGCCAGCATCCAGTCGTGGTATGTCGTCCACACACGAACCGGCAGCAGGTACACGCGGACGGGGTTCAACTCGTCATGGCAGCGGGTCAATGCCGGCTTTACGTTCCACGATCTGCGACGAGCTGGCGCAACAGACATGGAAGACGCGGAGCGGCAGAACTTCACCGGCCATGCGAGCCAGCGAATGGCTGAAAGCTACAACGTCAAACCGATCAAGTCGCGGAGTCATTGATGACGGGAATCGGCACAGCGCAGGACGTCGCCGACTGGTATGAGGCCGTTGCGGGATACAAATTTCACCCGACAGTCATTGGGCAGTTGTATGCACGGCGAAGGCTTAAGCCGGAGATGGTAGACGGAAAGAAGACTTACGTCGGCACGGTGATCTTGGAGGAGCTGCACCGACTGAGGCATTCACGTGAGCAACGGATCGCGTACCGTCACACCACTGTATATTCTGAAGTCAATTCTGAAGCCACTGGATGAGCATCCAGCCGCGCATCCTAAGCAGTTGAATTAGTTGGGGTGACTGACGGGGATCGAACCCGCGACACCGGGAATCACAATTCTGAAGCGGACCCCGGTTCCGTCTAGGTTCTCCGGCCTGTTTTCCGAATTCATTGAGTAGCATGGATGCGCTGTATATTCTGAATGCATCACTCTGCCACGGCGCCAAAAATGCGCTCAAACTCATCGCCCGACATCAGCGGCTCGGCCCATGCACGAGCGTGCTCGATGTCCAGCGGGATGATGTCCTCGCCACCCTGCCACGCGTTCTGATCCACACGCTGGGCGTACCTGGTCATCGCCCCGCCCTGCCCGTGCAGGAAGAACTCGCCCGTGCGCTTCCTGTGCAGCGTCTCGCGGAACCACTGGAAATCGCCTCGGGAGACGCCGCGGCTGCCGTTTTCAGCAACTGCGGGTGCGGTGGTGGTGTCGTATCTTTTGCCGGCGATGACGCGGTTCATCTCGCCACCTCCACGGACCAGTTGCCGGCACGGATGTCGGCTTCTTGCTCGTCGCCAGCGGTTTGCTCGACAAGCTCTGCAAGCGCTGCCGGGATGGCCTCCATAGCTGCGGCTTCGGTCGCGAAAACGCCCATCTCCAGAGAGCCCTGGCCGTCAGCGGAATTCCAAATCAGTGTGTACATGGTGTTCTCCTTGTCGTTGCGCGGATGCGTCAACGTGAAAGAACAATAGCAGCGCGCAACTCCAATGTAAAGGCATTTAACTTTCGATTGTGTGAATAGTTTGTAGTGGCAGGCACTCCCGCACCAGCCGCTTCGACGTGACGAAGTGGGACGGCTCGTATCCATGCCGCGAAAGCCACCGCTCCCAGCCCTTCCGGCCGATGACCCGCGCCTGGGTCACGCCAAACATCCCCGCCAGATAGGCCTCGAACTTCCCGATGAGCGGCCCGATCCACGCCTGCGCATCGACGCCAGCCAGCAGCTCGAACGTGGCCACCAGCTCGCCGCCCAGGCGCTCCATCGTCAGGATGAACGCGCCGACCGTTTGCTCCGGCGTCACGATCAGCCAGAGCTGCCAATCCCGCCAGCCGTCGCGGAGCGATTCCACCATCTCGTCCAGACTGCGGAACCCCGCCAGATGCTGGACGCTCAACTGGAGCATCGGGCGCACCAGTTCCAGCGCCTCGTCGACATGCTCGGCATCGATCCTGACGACCTTGTGCGGCGGGACGTCTAGGACGATCACCGGGCGAGCGTCCTGACGGCCCGTGCCAGCCGGCGCAGCTCTTCCCGTGCGGCGGCCAGATCGGTGATGGTGTCGATGCGCGCATCGATGTCGGCGTCTGTGCCGGCCACGGCGGCCAGCGCCTGGTAATCCTCGGACTCGGCCGGCGGCTTGGTGACTTCAACTCGCATGGATGTTCCACGTCTGCCAGATGT
>CAIWRM010000027.1 GCA_903915075.1 uncultured Microbacteriaceae bacterium | reverse complement strand
GGCTGGCGCGGATCAATCGGCGTGTGGGGCCTGATCGAGCTCATCGCAGTGCTGCCGTGGCTGATTGTGATCTTTAACGGCCGAAAGGCCAAGGCGGCGGCACGGTTAGCCAACGCGGTGTCAACAGACGTGGACCACCGCACCATCACCAAGCGCGTGTGGTCGCACCCCACCAGTTGGGTGATGCTCGTGATGTACGCCATGGCAACCATCAACTTCTACACCGTGGTGGCGTGGATTCCGGCCATCCTCTTCGAAACAGCGGGCATTGACCCGGCCACGGCCGGTGCGCTGCTGGCGCTGTATTCGGCCATCGGCATTCCCCTCGGCTTCTTTATTGCCCCCATCGTGGCCAAGGTCAAGAACTTAGGGCTCGTCTATGCCGTGTTGGCCGTTGTCGTAATTGTGGGCTACCTGGGCCTGTGGTTTATGCCCGGCACGGCAACCTGGCTGTGGATGATGCTCGCCGGCATTTCCCCCACCATTTTCTCCTTCACCCTGATCGCCACCAACTACCGCACCTCCAACGAGATGGGCGGCGTGACGCTGGCGGGAATGGTGACCTTTGGCGGGTACCTCATCGGTGGTTTCGCACCGCTGATGGTGGGCGTTTTCGCCGCCGACAACCTCGACTGGGGCCTCACCTACGCCATGCTCATCGCTTCTATGATTGTCGTCATCGGCATGAGCTTTGGCCTGCGCCGTCGGGTCTTGGTAGACCAGTAGGTTTTGTGGCCCGCCCCCGGGCACGAACGAAAGAAGGAACCATGGAGCGCAGGTCAATTGTTGTTGCTGGTGGTGGCCCCACCGGGCTGGCCGTAGCACTGGGGTTGGCCCAGCGCGGGGCAGAGGTTACGGTGCTCGATCGGGCGTCGGCGCCCAGCAATGCACCGCGTGCCCTGGCCTACCTGCACACCGTGTTGCCCGGCTTTGCCGAGCTGGGTGTGCTCGACGACATTGTGGCCGAGGCCGCCATTGGCGACGGCATGAACTTTATCGATCACGATTCGGGCGAGGCATTCCACATGACGCTGGATGTGATTGCCGACGACGTGCCCTACGCGTTTGTTCCCCAGGTGGGCCAAGACCGCGTGGGTCAGATTCTGCTGCGCCACCTCGCTCAGTTCGACAACGTTGAGGTGCTCTACGACCACGACATCACGGGCATCAGCCCGGAAGACGCGTCGGTGACCGTTACGGTGGCCACGGCGCAGGGCGAGAAGCAGTTTGTGGCCGATTGGCTCGTGGGAGCCGACGGGGCATCGAGTTCGGTGCGCCGACTTCTCGATCTCGCTTTTGAGGGCATGACCTGGCCCGACAAGTTTGTCTCCACCAACGTGCGCGCCAATCTGGGTTCCGCCGGCATGAAGATCGCCAACTGGCGCATCGACCCGGTTTACGGCGCGGTGATTGCCCGGTACTCCGATGACAACCTGTGGCGCTTCACCTACAAAGAGGATGCCGAGCTGCCCGATGAGGGGCTCGAAGAGCGCATCCACGAGCACTTTGCCACAGCCATGCCCGGCAACCTGCCCTACGAGCTGGTTCAGTTTGCGCCGTACCGCATTCATCAGCGCGCCACGGAGTCGTTCCGTTTTGGTCGCGTGCTGTTGGCCGGCGATGCCGCACACGTCACCAACCCCATCGGCGGGCTGGGCCTCACGGGCGGTTTTCTCGACTCCTTCGTGCTCTCCGAAGCTCTGGCCGCCGTGGTGCACGGCGAGGCACCCGACAGCGTTCTCGATCGTTACGCCGAAGAACGCCGGCGCGTGTTTCTCGAGTACGTGTCGCCCACGGCATCGCGCAACAAGGGCATGCTGTTCGATGACCACGCGCCCGAAGTAAAGCAAGGCATGTTGGGCGGATTACGCCACGTGCTCAACGACCGCGAGGTGCGGCGCCAAGACCTGCTCGGTTGGCAGGCCATGGTGACTCCCTCCGTTCTCTCGTCGGCGAAGGGTTAACGGAAAATTGCGACTAGGGAGAAGTCGTGGCTGACATGGGTGCAACTGGAATGGGAATCTCGTCGTTCGATGGTCTGGTCTGTGTGGTCACGGGCGGTGCTTCGGGCATCGGCCGGGGCATTGCCGAAGCCTTGGTGCGCGAGGGTGCGCACGTGGTGATTGCCGACATTGAAGAGGGTGTGCTCACCGAGACGGCCCGGCAGATTGGTGCAACGCCTGTGCTCACCGATGTGAGCGACCGCGCCAGCGTGCAGGCCCTGGCCGATCGCGTGCTGGCCGAGCACGGCCGCATCGACATTGTGGTCAATAACGCCGGGGTGGGCCACCTCGCGCCCTTTGCCGAGCTCGGCACCGACGACTTTGCCTGGGTGCTGAACGTGAACCTGTGGGGTGTGATTCACGGCATGTCGGTGTTCTTGCCCATTGTGCGCGAGACGTCGGCCTCTGGCTGGTTGGTCAACACGGCCTCGATGGCCGGAGTGTTTGATGCGCCCGGCATGGCCGCCTACTCCGCGTCGAAGTTTGCGGTGGTTGCCCTCACCGAGACCGTGGCCCAAGAACTGCACGATGTTGCTGGTGCACCGGGCGTCTCGGTATTGCTGCCCGGCCTGGTGAACACCGAGATTGCGCGCAGTGAGCGCAACCGCCCCACGCGCGCTGCCGCCGCACCACCGCAGCTCGATCAGATTCCGCCGGGCCGCATGCTCGAACCCGCCGAGGTGGGCACCATCGTGGTCGAGGGCTTGCGCCGAGGCGATCTGTATCTCGTTACCCACCCCGAGATGCTGCCCCT
>CAIWRM010000026.1 GCA_903915075.1 uncultured Microbacteriaceae bacterium | reverse complement strand
ACGGGATGATCGCCCTTGATCACGCCCACCTTGGCGGCACCACCGGGCGACCCGATCTCAGTGAAGAATTCGACGTTTGCTTTGTAGTAGTCGGCCCACTTCTCGGGGAGGTCGTCTTCGTAGTAGATCGCCTCGACCGGACATACGGGCTCACAGGCCCCGCAGTCGACGCACTCATCGGGGTGGATGTAAAGCATGCGATCGCCCTCGTAGATGCAGTCGACCGGGCACTCGTCGATGCACGCGCGGTCCTTGACATCGACACAGGGCAGGGCGATGACGTAGGTCACGAAGGTCTCCTTGAGGGGTGGCTCTTGATGTATCCAGTCTACCGGCGACGCGGAGACGGGAAGGCGATGAGAACGACAAAGATTATCGACGGTACGACGGCCCAGAGGGTGCCGGAGAGATTGCCCGGCACGATAACGCCACCGCCCGGCCCGGGGAGCGAGAGCAACATGATCACGATGACCACGCCGATGGCACCGAACAACGCCATCATGCGGGTGTCGCTCACCAGTCGGAGCCCGAGGACGTATGCCGTCACGGTGAGCAGTGCGGCAACAAGCCCCCACGGAATTGTGATGTCAAGAACATCGATGGTGGCCTGAGCTAACGGCGTCGTCACTGCGGCAATGAGCGCACCCCCAATGGCGGCAATGAGCCATTTCACGGGACGGGGCAGTTTTTCCAACAAGTGGGAATCCTCTCTGGGGGCCGACGGCACGTCGCCCTAGACTGTGTAAAGTTAGGTAAGCCTAACCAAACTAACGTGTCGGTCCGAAACTGACTGATCACGACATTTCAGAACTCTTGAGGGACTCACCATTCTTGCCAATCTTCTCATCGGACTCCGCGAAGGCCTTGAAGCATCGCTGATTGTCGGAATATTCGCGGCGTACCTCATCAAGACGGATCGCCGATCTGGCCTCACGTACTTGTGGGGTGGGGTAATTGCGGCGGTCGTTCTCTCCATCGTTGCCGGCACCGCACTCGCCCTCACCGCAACGTCGCTGTCGAGCGAAGCTGAAGAGGTCTTAGCCGGAGTTCTGTCATTGGTCGCTGCCGGCCTGGTGACGTGGATGATTATTTGGCTCGCTCGCACAGCACGTTCGCTCGCAGGCCACCTGCGCGACGATGTTGATCGCGTCTACGCGAACAAGGCCGCGTGGGGAATGTTCTTCCTCGCCTTCTTCTCGGTAGGGCGCGAAGGCCTCGAAACCGCTCTTTTTGTCTGGGCCGCTGCCGGTTCGGCCGGACAAGGCGCACTCCCCCTGGTCGGGGCCGTGCTCGGCATCGCCATTGCTGTCACGCTGGGCTACCTCATCTTTGCGGGAATGAGTCGCCTCAATCTCCAGGTTTTCTTTGCCTGGTCTGGCGCACTGCTCGTCGTCATGGTGGCCGGTGTGCTCAGCTACGGTATCCACGAGTTTCAAGAGGTGGGTTGGCTGCCGGGTGCCGAAGACCACGCCTTCGACGTCTCCGCGGTGATTCCCGCGGACAGCTGGTACGGCACGCTGCTGCGGGGAACCATCGGATTCACTCCCAACATGACGTGGCTTCAGGTTGGCACGTGGGTTGCCTACGTTGCCGTAGTAATGCCGATTTTCTTGAGCATCAGTCGTCGTCGCACCGTGGCGCCCAGCGACCGTGTCTCCGCCAGCGAAAGCGTCAGCGTCACGCGCTAGCTGGAGACCTCATCCGTCGAGGATGTCCCGGTTCGACGGCTGATCCGATGCGCCACAGCTCCCCTCGCGCCAAGGAAAACGAGGTCCCACGCGCGATGGGCGTCTGAAGTTGCTCCTACTGCGCGACCTGCGTCGAAACGACGTAACTCACGACATTATTTGACCCGTCATTGGCAGCGGTCACAAGCACGAAATAGCTTCCATTCGAGAACGATCCCGAGTAGGTTCCGTCCTGAGCCAAGTCAAAATCGGCGGTGTAACCAGCACCGAGCAGTTTCGACTTCGCCTCGTCGTAACCCGCGGCGAGATCAGATGCAGTGATGCCAACAGTCCACACCTTGTCGCCTCCTGTTCCCAACGAACCGCTCAGCGTGATGTCACCGGAAATCACGGGAACCTCCGCGGGGAAATCGTCAGGAAGCGTCTTGCCGTCAAGGTTGAGGTCGACATCAACGCCCGTGGCGTCTTCGACGACATTCTCAACAGCATCTTGCACCAACTGTTCCTGACTGCATCCGGCAAGAAGAGGTGCGATGCCCAGTGCAAGTGCACCGGCAAGTGCAAGGGCGATGACTTTTCGGGAACTGCGCATGAGACTTACCTCCACTGTTGCGGAGTCCCCAGCGTGCTTACCGGAGGTGCTCCGATAAGCCATACGGTACTCCGGTAAAGCGAATCACGCCAGACCGAAAAACTGACGAGACGCCTCACGATGGGCAAAGAACTACGCGGACGCGTCCTGCTTCTTGAGGCGGCTGGTGAGGCGAGCACGCTCCGAGGCATCGAGCGCAACCTTCCGGATACGCACGATCTCGGGCGTCACCTCAACGCACTCGTCTTCGCGGGCAAACTCGAGACACTCCTCGAGGGAGAGCTGGCGCGAGGGCGTCATCGACTCGAACGTGTCCGAGGTGGACTGACGCATGTTCGTGAGCTTCTTCTCTTTGGTGATGTTCACGTCCATGTCGTCGGAGCGCGAGTTCTCGCCCACAACCATTCCTTCGTAGACCTCGTCGCCGGGCTCCACAAAGAACGACATGCGCTCCTGCAGGCCAATGATGGCGAACGGCGTGACGGATCCCGAGCGGTCCGAGACAATCGATCCGTTCTGTCGCGTCACGATCTGACCGGCCCACTCTTCGTAGCCGTGAGAGATGGCGTTGGCAATGCCCGTGCCGCGGGTGGTGGTGAGAAACTCGGTGCGGAAACCAATGAGTCCGCGCGAGGGCACGATGAACTCCATGCGCACCCAGCCCGTGCCGTGGTTGACCATCGACTCCATGCGCCCCTTGCGGCTGGCGAGCAGCTGCGTGACAGCACCGAGGTGCTCTTCGGGAACGTCGATGGTGAGGTGCTCGTAGGGTTCGTGCGTCTTGCCGTCGACCTTGCGGGTCACCACCTGGGGCTTGCCCACGGTGAGCTCGAAGCCCTCGCGTCGCATGTTCTCGACGAGGATGGCCAGAGCCAGCTCGCCACGACCCTGAACTTCCCACGAGTCGGGGTTTCCGATGTCGACCACCTTGAGCGAGACGTTACCCACGAGCTCGCGATCGAGGCGGTCCTTGACCATGCGGGCGGTGAGCTTGTGGCCCTTGACCTTGCCCACGAGCGGCGACGTGTTGGTGCCGATGGTCATCGAGATGGCGGGGTCGTCAACCGTGATGGCGGGCAGCGGACGAATGTCGTCCGGGTCAGCGAGCGTCTCGCCAATGGTGATCTCGTCGAAACCGGCAACGGCAACGATGTCGCCGGGTCCGGCGGACTCAGCGGGATAACGATCAAGAGCTCTCGTCTTGAGAAGTTCGGTCACGCGGACGTTGCTCACGTCGCCGTTGTGGCGAACCCACGCAACGGTCTGGCCCTTCTTGAGCTCGCCGTTGAAGATACGCAGCAGTGCGAGGCGGCCGAGGAACGGCGAGGCGTCGAGGTTGGTGACGTGCGCCTGCAGGGGCGCCTCGTCGTCGTAGCTGGGGGCCGGAATGTGCTGCAGGATTGCCTCGAACAGGGGCTCGAGGTCATCGTTGTCGGGCAGCGAGCCGTTCTCCGGCTTGGCGTGACTCGCAGCGCCGGCGCGACCCGAGGCGTACACCACGGGAACGTGCAGCGCGGCATCGAGGTCGAGATCCGGAAAGTCTTCGTGCAGGTCTGACGCGAGGCCGAGGAGCAGGTCCTGGCTCTCGCTCACCACCTCGTCGATGCGGGCATCGGGGCGGTCGGTCTTGTTGACGAGAAGCACGACGGGCAACGAGGCCTCGAGCGCCTTGCGCAGCACGAAGCGCGTCTGCGGCAGGGGGCCCTCGCTGGCATCCACCAGAAGCACCACGCCGTCCACCATCGACAGACCGCGCTCCACCTCGCCACCAAAGTCGGCGTGGCCGGGAGTGTCAATCACGTTAATCGTGATCGGCCCGTTCGTGGCGTGTTTGCCGGAATACTCGATGGCCGTGTTCTTGGCCAGGATGGTGATTCCCTTTTCGCGCTCAAGGTCGTTGGAGTCCATCATGCGATCTTCGGCGCTGAAGTGCGCGTCGAACGAGTTGGTCTGCTTGAGCATGGCATCGACCAGAGTGGTCTTACCGTGGTCTACGTGCGCAACAATGGCAACGTTGCGTAGATCAGAGCGGGTGGCGATGGCCATGCCAATACGTCCTTATTTTGCGGTTCGGCCCTCTCTCCGTGTGCGCTGTGCGACGGGATCGGGAACGGGGACAGCAGCGATGAGCTGCTGGGTGTAGGGGTCTTGTGGATTTCGCAGAATTGCGTCCTTGGCACCCTGCTCCACAATCTTACCCCGGTGCATCACCACGATCCGGTCAGCGAGCTCGTCGATGACCGCCAGGTCGTGGCTGATGAACAGGCACGCAAAGCCAAAACGCTGCTGTAACCCTTGCAAAAGCTCGAGAAAACGGGCCTGAACCGATACGTCGAGGGCACTCGTGGGTTCGTCCGCAACAAGCAAATCAGGTGCGAGCGCGAGCGCTCGCGCAATGCCCACGCGCTGGCGTTGGCCCCCCGAGAGCTCGTGCGGGTACCGATTCCGGTACGAAACCGGAAGCTCTACTTGATTCAGCAGCTCCTCGACACGGCGATCGAGCTCGCGTCCCTTCGCCTCGCGGGCCAGGAACAGGGGCTCACCGATACTCTCTCCAATCGGCCAGCGCGGATTCAGCGAAGAACCCGGATCCTGGAACACAATGCCCGTTTTACGGCGAACCGGGCGCAAACCCTTGGCGCGAGCCCGGGTGATATCCACACCCACAACCGACAGCGATCCCTCCGTGACGGGCAACAGCCCCACGGCGGCCCTGCCCAGAGTGGTCTTGCCCGAACCCGATTCCCCCACGAGGCCCACGGTCTCACCGGGGAAGACGTCGAAGGTGATTCCCTCGGCCGCCCGGAAGGCCGGCACTCGCCCGCGTTTGGCGTACTCGATGGCAACATCCCGAAAACTCAGGGCGGGTATGCGTGCGACCGGTTCCGGCTCTCGGACGTCGACCACGGGACGATCCCCGGCCGTGAGCAACTTGGGCACCGCCGCGAGCAGGGACTTCGTGTAGGGGTGCTTCGGGCTGCGGAAGATGTCGAGTGTGTCGCCAACCTCGACAGTGGCGCCGTCTTTCATCACGACGACGCGATCGGCCATGTCGGCCACCACTCCCATGTCGTGAGTGATGAGGATGATGCCGGAATCGATGCGGTCGCGCAGCGAACGCAACAGGTCGAGGATTTCTGCTTGGACCGTGACGTCGAGGGCGGTCGTTGGTTCGTCCGCGATCAGCAGAACCGGATCGCACGCAATGGCCATGGCAATCATGGCGCGCTGACGCTGGCCGCCGGAGAGCTGGTGCGGAAACTTGCGGAAGGACGCCGCCGGAATCGGCATCTCAACCTTGGCCAGCAGATCGATGGCACGGGCCTTCGCCTCGTTGGGCGTGAGGTCAAGATGCGCGCGCAAGACCTCAACGATTTGGAACCCCACCGTGTAGACCGGGTTGAGCGCCGTCATGGGCTCCTGGAAAATCACGGCGATGTCTTTGCCGCGAATCTCCCGAAGGTCGCGAGATCGGAGTCCGAGAATCTCTTTTCCGAGGAGCTTGACCGATCCGCTGGTCCGCGAGTTGTCGGGCAGCAGACCCAGCAGGGCCATCGCACTCGTGCTCTTACCCGAACCGGACTCGCCCACGATCGCGAGTGTTTCTCCGCGCGCCACCTCGAACGACACGTGCGTGGCGGCCGGGTAAAGCTGACCGTCCACCCAAAAATCGACACAGAGATCGGTGACCTGCATCACCGTCTCGGACTTATGCGCGGTTGCCATTCGGCTCACCGCCTTTCTCGTGTGT
>CAIWRM010000025.1 GCA_903915075.1 uncultured Microbacteriaceae bacterium | reverse complement strand
GGCATCGGGCGTCAACATGTTCTCGATTGACTACCGCCTGGCGCCAGAGCACCAGTTCCCGGCCGCGCTTGACGACTGCCACGCAGCGTACGAGGGTCTGCTGGCCGAGGGCTTCGCGGCCGAGAACATCGTTGTGGCCGGTGACTCTGCAGGCGGCGGACTCGTTCTCTCCCTCCTGCTCAAGCTCAAGGGTGCCGGTAAGCCGCAGCCGGCTGCCGCGGTATTGCTCTCTCCCTGGGCAGACCTCACGCACAGCGGCGAGACCATGAAGACCAAGAAGGATGTCGACAACTCGCTGTCACAGGTGGGCCTGCAGGCTGGCGCGGATCAGTACCTCGGCTCGACGAAGGCAACCGACCCGCTGGCGTCGCCCCTGTTTGGCGACTACGCCGGAATTGCCCCGATGCTCATCGAGGTGGGCTCCGAAGAGATTCTGCTTGCCGACTCCACGCGCCTCGCTGCTAAGGCCGGCGAAGCCAAGGTCGACGTCACGCTTCACGTCTGGCCCGAAATGCCCCACGACTGGTCGCTGTTCAGCTTTATGCTCAGCGAGGGTCGGGACATGATCGCCGAGGTGGGCACCTGGGTGTCCGCTCGTCTGGCGAAGTAGGCCTGCCATGGCGACACACGTAGACGCCGTTGTTGTGGGCGCCGGCTTTGCCGGCCTCATGGCCGTGTACAACCTCCGCAAGCAGGGACTGAATGTTCAAGGTCTCGAGAAGGCTCCCGACGTGGGCGGCACCTGGTACTGGAACCGCTACCCCGGTTTGCACTGTGACGTGGAGAGCGTGGAGTATTCCTACTCGTGGGACAACGACCTCCAGCAGGACTGGGACTGGACGGAGCGATATGCGTCTCAGCCCGAGATCCTCAAGTATGCCCAGCACGTGGCCGACCGGTTTGAGATTCGCGGCCGGTTTGCCTTCAACACCGAAGTGACGGGAGCGGTATTCAACGAGACCGCCAATGAATGGACGGTCACCACCGCAAGCGGCGACAGCTATGTGGCCCGTTGGGTCGTCATGGCTACCGGTGCGCTCTCCTCGCCCAAGCCCATCGACATTCCCGGCGCGGACTCGTTCGCGGGCAAGACGTACAGCGCGTCTGAGTGGCCCACAACACCGGTGGACTTCTCGGGCAAGCGCGTTGCCGTCATCGGCACGGGCTCAACCGGCATTCAACTGTCGACGCACATCGCCAAGACGGCCAAGGAACTCTTCGTTCTCCAGCGCACACCCAGTTGGAGTGTGCCCGCCAACAATAGGCCGCTCACCCCGGAGTACCTCGCCGAGGTGAAGGCCAATTATCCGGCCGAGCGTGAGCGCAAGAAGCACTCGATGGATGGTCTCGGCCTGCCCGGCACCGGCAAGAGTGCGCTGGAGGTCACCGATGCCGAGCGCACCGCGTACTTCCAGAACATCTACGACAACATGTCGCCGTTCACGTTGTTTGGTTCATACACCGACGTGCTCGTGGTTGATGAGGCCAACAAGACCATCTCCGACTTCTTGGGCGCCAAGGTGCGCGAGCGGGTGAAGGACCCCGCCATTGCCGAGAAGCTGATTCCGAAGAGCTATCCGTTTGGAACCCGTCGCACGTGCCTCGACATGGGCTACTACGAGATCTACAACCAGCCCAACGTGCACCTCGTTGATCTGCTGGAGAGCCCGATGAAGACCATCACCCCAACTGGCTTTTCCACCGAGGCGGCCGACTACGAGGTTGATGTCATCGTCTACGCCACGGGTTACGACGCCTTCACGGGAACGTTCAAGACCATGGACGTGATCGGCGAGAACAGCGCCAACCTGCGTGACGTGTGGAACGAGGGCGCCAAGACCTACCTGGGCACGATGTCGGTGGGATTCCCCAACCTGTTCATCGTGACCGGACCGCAGTCACCCTCGGTGCTGTCAAACGTGGTGGTCTCCATTGAACAGCACGTGCAGTGGATCACCGACTGCATCGCCTACCTCACGGCGCAAGGATTCAGCCGCATGGAGGCAACGCAGGAAGCACAGGATGCCTGGGTCGCCATGAACAACGAGATTGGCCAGATCACGGTGCACCGCAATAGCCACTCGTGGTACATGGGTGACAACGTGGCGGGCAAGCCGCACGTGGTGCTTCCGGCGCTCATGGGTGTGGGGCCGTTCCGGGCCGCGTGCGACGAGGTGGCCGCCGACGGCTATCGCGGATTCGCCCTCGCTAAGTAAGACTGGCGGAATCGCCGTCTTGCGCGGCGAACGTCATGAAGGTGCGGGTTGCCCTACGGGCGGCCCGCACCTTTTCGTACCAGCGTGACGCCCGGCAGGTGCTCCCATGCAGAGTCGGCTGTGAGGACATCGCCGTTGAGGCGTTGACCGACGGCGAGACACAGGCGGTCGCCGAGCGAAAGGCCGTCCCGCGGCTCTCCGAAGGCGGCCGAGGCTTCGGCGTCTGCTGCCGTTACCGGTTCAACAGTGAGCCCTAAAGCCACGAGCGCGTTCCGCATCGGCGGCCAGTCGATGTCTTTCTCTCTCACCTTCCGGGCGAGCTCCGCCCAGTTGGCGGCGCTCACCACGGCACGTGGCCCGATGACCTGGCGAACCACGTCTGCGCCCGGTTCGCCCAAGAGCCACGCGAGCAGGGCCGAGGTGTCGAGAACGACCGGCTTAGGCATCCGGCCTAGACATCCGAGCGTGCTTCTCGACGGCGCTCGGCGAGAAACTCATCGACCGTGCCCAGGCCCGCCATGCTCCCCTGAAGCCCATCGAGCAGCGCCTCGCGGGGCAGAAGTTGAACGCCGTGCGCAGTTTCGACAGCGATGAGCTCGGTGCCCTGTTTCCAGTTGTGTCGGGCGCGAATTTCTGCCGGGATTACCACGCGACCACGCTCGCCAAGATTAAGCACATATGTGTCACTCATTTCATAAGTTTCCCACAAATAAACATGATGTGGCACAAAGGCGCTGCTGGGTTATTCAGTGAACACCCTCCGCGAGACGAGCCACGCGGCAACCCAACTTCTGTTGACTATTCGCCGCCCTCATCCATGTGCAGACTCAGGCGCTTGAGGGCGTCGGCCAGACGTTTTTGATCGGCACGCGTGAGCGGGCCCAGCATGGTGGCCTCGGCATCAACCAGGCGCGTGATGGCGGCGTCCACGCGCGTGAGTCCGCCGGTCGTCATTTCCACGAGAACGCCACGCCCGTCATTCGGATCCTCTCGGCGGGTCACGAGGCCGCGCGTGACCAATCGGTCGATGCGGTTGGTCATGGTGCCACTCGACACCAGCGTTTGCAGCAATAACTGCTTTGGACTGAGCTGATACGGCGGTCCCGCGCGGCGGAGCGCGGCCAGAACGTCAAACTCCCAGCCCTCGAGCTCGGAGCGGGTGAATGCTTGCCGACGCGCCCGATCGAGGAGCTTGGCCAAACGACCCACGCGCGACAGCACCTCCAGTGGAGAGAAGTCCAGGTCGGGGCGTTCGCGCTGCCACGCCTCGACAATTCGCGCCACTTCATCGTTATCGCTCGCCATGTCCCCATTATGCCGACCAAAAGTTCTGGCAGACTTAGCAGTGGTGCGAGACCTTCGGGTCGCGGCCGATCCGCCTTGGTGTAATGGCAGCACGGCAGCCTTTGGAGCTGTTAAGTCTAGGTTCGAATCCTGGAGGCGGAGCGCACGTCGTCTTGTCCCGATTGTTGCCCTCACGAAGGAGTACGCACATGGTTGATGCCAACCTCGCAATCATCGTGCTGGCAGCCGGACAGGGCACGCGAATGAAGTCTGCGACTCCCAAGCTGCTGCACAAGCTTGCGGGAGTCACCATCGTGTCGCACGTGTTGGCCACCGCGCGCCAGCTCGATGCGGCTCACGTGATCACCGTGGTGCGGCACGAACGCGATCGTCTCGTTGAGGTAATCGAGGTCGATCTGCCCGGGGCCATCATCGTCGACCAAGACGATATGCCCGGCACCGGCCGAGCCGTGGAGTTGGCTGTCGCGGCGCTCCCTGCCAGTTTTGCCGGCGAGGTGCTCGTGCTCAACGGCGACGTGCCGCTGCTCGACGCCGAAACGCTCAGCCACATGATCAGTCGTCATCGTCAGGGCAGTTCTGCCGCCACCCTCATGACCACAGCACTCGATGATCCCAGCGGGTACGGTCGTATCGTTCGATCGGCGCAGGGCTCGCTCGAGGCCATCGTTGAGCACAAGGACGCCAGCGCCGACGTTCTGGTTCTGAATGAGGTCAACGCGGGCATCTATCTTTTTGCCGGCCAGGCCCTGCGCGAGTCGGTGGGCAAGCTCACGACCGACAACTCCCAGGGAGAGAAATACATCACGGATGTTGTGGGTCTGTTGCGCGCGTCGGGCGCCACGGTTGAGGCCTGGGAAGTGGCGCACTCCTGGAAGGTTGAGGGCATCAACGACCGCGCTCAACTGGCCGCTGCGGCTGCGCGCCTCAACGCACTCATCGTGCGCGGCTGGCAGATCGAGGGTGTCACCGTCATTGATCCCGCTTCGACGTGGATTGATCTGCAAACCCAGCTGGCGCCGGACGTGGAGATTCGTCCCGGCACTCAGATTCTGGGCGCGACCGTGATTGGTGCGGGTGCCATCATTGGCCCGGACACCACGCTCGTCGACTGCGAAGTGGGCGAGGGATCGACCGTGAAGCGCACCGACGCCACGCTTTCGGTCATTGGCGCCAATGCCTCCGTGGGACCCTTCTCCTATCTCCGCCCAGGCACCTACCTGGGCGACGACGGAAAAATCGGCACGTTCGTGGAGACCAAGAACGCGCGCATTGGCACGGGCAGCAAAGTGCCGCACCTCTCCTACGTGGGCGATGCCACAATCGGCGAGCAGAGCAATATTGGCGCGGGAACCATCTTCGCCAACTACGACGGCGTCTCAAAGAACAGCACGAATATCGGCTCACACGTGCGCTCAGGTTCTCATAACGTCTTCGTTGCCCCGGTTAGTATCGGAGACGGAGCGTATACCGGCGCCGGTGCGGTGATTCGCAAGGATGTTCCTGCGGGATCCATGGCGCTGAGTGTGGCACCACAACGAAACATGGACGGCTGGGTTGAAAAGAATCGACCCGGCAGCCCGGCCGCTGAGGCAGCCAAGGATTCACACGACTAACTGCTCCACTTACCTCTAAGGGACCTCATGGGCGAGACCGACATCACCACCAAGAACAAGAAGAAGCTCGTGCTCATGTCGGGGCGCGCTCACCCGCAACTGGCCCACGACGTCGCCGCCGAACTCGGCACCGTGGTCACCGGCAGCGACCTGCGCACCTTTGCCAGCGGTGAAATCTATGCTCGCCCCGAAGAGAGCGTGCGCGGCAGCGACGTCTTTGTCATGCAGTCGCACTGCGCGCCCATCAACGAGTGGTTGATGGAGCAGCTCATCCTCGTTGATTCGCTCAAGCGGGCATCCGCCAAACGCATCACCGTCGTGGCACCGTTCTACCCCTACGCGCGTCAAGACAAGAAGGGCCGGGGGCGCGAGCCCATCTCGGCGCGTCTTGTTGCCGACCTCTTCAAGGCCGCCGGTGCCGACCGCATCATGAGCGTTGATTTGCACGCCGCCCAGATCCAGGGCTTCTTCGATGGCCCCGTGGATCACCTCTTCGCCATGCCGGTGCTACTCGAGCACTTCCGCGCCAAGCTCGACCCCAGTACCCTCACGATTGTTTCGCCCGACATGGGCCGGGTGCGGGTTGCCGACATCTGGAGCCAAAAGCTCGGTGCACCACTGGCCATCATTCACAAACGTCGCGACCCCATGGTGCACAACGAGGTCACGGTGCACGAAATCGTGGGTGAGGTCAAGGGTCGCGTCTGTCTGCTGGTGGATGACCTGATCGACACGGGCCGCACCATCACGAAGGCCGCTGAGGCGCTCAAGGCGAATGGCGCCATCGGCGTGGTGGTGGCGGCCACGCACGCCGTCTTTAGTGATCCCGCCACGGAGATTCTGCAGTCGCCAGCCATCGACTCCGTCGTCGTTACCGACACCCTGCCATTGCCGGCCGAAAAGAGATGGGATCGTCTCGAGATCCTGCCCATCGCACCGCTCATCGCGCGCGCCATTCGCGAGGTCTTCGACGACGGTTCAGTCACGAAACTCTTTGACGGCGCTGCTTAGTAGCGCTGGTCAATCCCGCAGTGCCGGGTGAGGCCCTGAATCAGGTACCGACTTAACGAACTGGTGCCCCTCTTCCGAGGAGCACCAGTTCTTGTTCGTGGAGAGTTGTGTCTAGCTGCGGCGACGCGCAATCAACAGACCACCGGCAGCCAGAAGAGCGGCGCCTACGGCAAAGACCGTCATCATCGACGAGCTACTGAGCCCCGTGTCGGGCAGCGGGGCAACGGTCTGCGCGAACCAGTATCGGCCCGTGCTTGAGGCGTCATCGTCATCGTTGAGGTAGGTGAATGTCACGGTCTTGACGGCAACGCTGGGGCGGAACCATGCGGTTGACCCGTCTGTTCCAGTTTCAACACCGGTGGCCACGACATCGTTCGCGTTCTGCGTGATGGTAGGCACTGCCGTGTCGGAGCATGGCGAGTCGGGGTAGTCACAGAAGTT
>CAIWRM010000024.1 GCA_903915075.1 uncultured Microbacteriaceae bacterium | reverse complement strand
GTTCAGCCAACGCATCGATGCCGTTGTCGTCGGCAAACGTCACGGCTTTCTCCCGTGTGGCCACATCGGCGCCGCGAACGCGCGCCAAAAGTTCGCGGGCGCTCTCGTGTGCCAACTGAGTAATCACGGCCGGGTCTGCGGACCCCTCGAAGGCCGAAAACTCGTGTCCCGCGAACAGGGCGGGTCTGTGGGGGCGATCGGTCACACTCCATTCTCTCGTGGCCCGAGGACCGGCTTGCGCGTTTACCTGCGTTAGGTAGGGTTAGCGCCGTGGATACCCTGATTTTCGGTCTGCTTCTGGCTGTGGCGCTTGTCGTCATTCTGGTGCGCACCAGGTGGATTGTGCTGACCATGTTCTTTGTCTCTTTCGTCGCTGTCGGGCTGCTGTTCGCGCACCACGTGACGAGCGTTTTGGATTTGAGCTTCTAATGGCGGACACCGGCAAGCTCACGGTTTTCTTGGGCAACACGCGCATCGTTGTTCCCGAGCCCACCAAGCGGTGGCATCGCGTCATGGGCCGGCTCGGCTTCTGGGCTCAGGTGTTTTTCCTCATCGCCTACATCGGCGTGCTGTCCACCGCCATGTTCTATTTCCAGTTCGCCCAGGGCGAGATGCCGTGCCCGCTGTGCATCCTGCAACGCATGGGCATGATGCTCTCGTCGTTCGGCGCGCTCTTTATTGTGAGTCACTCGCTCAAGAAGACACTGACTCCCTCGGGTTTCATGACCGGACTCGGCCTGGCGATTCTGGGTGCCATGCTCGGTGCCGCCATGTCGATACGGCAGATCCTGTTGCACATCCTGCCGGGAGATCCCGGCTACGGAACCGCGATGTTCGGACTGCACCTCTACACGTGGGCGCTCATCAGCTTCGTCGTGGTGATGGCCTTCGCGGGGGTGCTGCTGACCTTCGGCACCGAGTTCTTGCCCATCGCGCCAGTTAGCACCTGGGCACGCGGGTTCGTGTGGGTCATCATCGTGCTTTTCGTCGCGACCATTGGAATCAACATGGTTGTGGTGTTCTTCGAAGCGGGCTTCAACTGGTTCCTGCCGGACAACCCCACGGGCTACGAGCTCATTGGGTTGACGCCGACACCCCCACCGGTGCCGACTCCGTAACGGTCCCGGTCGCCTGGCGGCGTTGAATTCGGGCGCACACCAGCACCACGGCCGACAGGTAGAGCCCCTGTTCGAAGGACACAAGGCGTTCCAACAGACCAATGTTTGTTGACTCGGGATTAGCCCAAATCACGAGGAACGTGATGGCAAACGTAGCCTGAACCAGCGATGCGACGAGGATCGCCCAGGGGCGCAGGATCCACGGCGCATCCTTGCGAAACCGCATGGCAAACAGTTGCCAACTTGCCGAAGCCGCAAAGAACGCAATCGCGAAGATGCGATGGGTGTCGGAAACCCCGTTGAGCGGCGTGGGAAAAATGGTGAGTCCGTAACTGCAGAGGGCGGCGATGAGCAGGACGATCCGACCCGGGAGGGAAAGGGTGCGTGCGAAAACGGCCGCGATGAGCGTGAGCGTTGACCCGAGGATAAAGAACGCCGTCATGAGCCACCGCACCGGAGACTCGGGCGCGGCGAGATCGCTGATGGTGAGCGTCAGGGGGTCGTAGCCCGGCCACAGTGCCCCGGCGATAGCCCATCCAGCAACATTTTGAATCGGGCCAATGATGGCGGCCACTACCACAATGGGTGCGATTGTTTTCAGCGGTGTCATGGTGCTGACCTTAGCGGAACGCTGCGCCGGAATCAGCCCCTGTGGGAACGTTGCTACTGGAGCAGAATGAGACAACGATCTTCGACACCGAGTAAAGCACTGATGGCTGCGTCTCAGGCGCGCCATCCCCGTGATTTTCGGCGGATAGAATTGAGGCGCGCATTCGCGCGGGCCTCTAGCTCAGTTGGTAGAGCAACGGACTTTTAATCCGTGGGTCGTCGGTTCGAGCCCGACGGGGCCTACGGAAAACGGTC
>CAIWRM010000023.1 GCA_903915075.1 uncultured Microbacteriaceae bacterium | reverse complement strand
CTTCAGTCTCGAGGCGTAACCGTGGCGATAAGCGAGCGGGCAAAGCCCAGCATTTTCTGGATCTACGTGCCGATGGTGTTGCCCATCATGACGTGGCTCGTGAAGTTTCGCTTTTTTGACAAGACCAAGATTCCTCGCACCGGACCGCTCATTATCTCGCCCAACCACTACTCCAACATCGACCCCGTGGTGATTGGCGTGGCTGTATTTCACATGGGCCGTAACCCGCGGTTTATGGCTAAAGCCAGCATCTTGCGCATTCCTGTTCTCGGCTGGTTCCTCAAGCTCTCAGGCCAGATTCCGGTGGAGCGCGGCGGATCCATGAAATCGCAGGCATCGCTCAAGGCCGCACGCAGGCTCGCGGAGCGCGGCCAGTCGGTGATCATTTACCCGGAAGGCTCGCTCACGCGCGACCCCGACACGTGGCCCATGCGCGGCAAGAGCGGGGCGGTGCGCCTTGCCCTCGAGATGGGCATTCCGATTGTGCCAATCGCCCACTGGGGCACGCAGGCAGTGATGGGCCGCTACTCCAAGAAGATTTCGTTCTGGCCACGGCACACAGTGGATATCAAGGTGGGCGATCCGCTCGACCTTTCGGCATACGCCGGCAAGCCGCTCAACAACTCAACTCTCACGGCCGCCACCAACGACCTGATGGCCGCCATTACCGGCCTGCTCGAAGACCTTCGTGGTGAAAAGGCGCCGGCCGAGCGGTGGGATCCGGCCACGCACAACCAGGCAGAAACGGGAAAGTTTTGATGCGCAAGAACGCGCCGGTCGCTGCGCGCCGTGTTGCCGTGATGGGCGCGGGCAGCTGGGGAACCACGTATGCCAAGGTGTTGGCCGATGCCGGCAACGACGTGACGCTGTGGGCACGCCGCGCTGAGATAGCCAAGGAGATTGAAGAGACCAAGCGCAATTCGCGCTACCTCGCCGGCATCAACCTGCCGCGCAACCTGCACGCCACGAGCAGCCTGGCCGAGGCGTTCGATGGCGCCGACGAAGTTTATTTCTGCGTGCCCAGCCAGGCGTTGCGCGAGAACCTGGCAGCCGCCGCGCGCGTGATGGAGCAGGGCACCATCGCCGTGAGCCTCATGAAGGGCGTGGAGAAGCAGTCGGGTCTGCGCATGAGCCAGGTGCTTCTCGAAGAACTTGAGCTTGATCCCGAACTCGTTGCCGTGGTCTCGGGCCCCAACCTGGCGCTGGAGATTGCGCGCGAAGAGCCCACAGCATCCGTGGTGTCGAGCGAGAGCATGGATACCGCCTCGCGCGTGGCCATCTCGTCGACCAACAACTATTTTCGCTGCTTCGTCAACAACGACGTGCCCGGCACCGAGTTTGGCGGCGTGCTCAAGAACCTCATCGCCGTGGCCGTGGGCATTGTTGACGGCGTGGGATACGGCGACAACACCAAGGCGTCCATCATCACGCGCGGACTTGCCGAGATCACGCAGTTCGCGGTGGCCTATGGCGCTCAGCCCGAAACGCTCGGTGGCCTCGCGGGCCTCGGCGACCTCATCGCCACGTGTGAGTCTCCGCTCTCGCGCAACAACACGGCCGGTCGCCTGTTGGGTCAGGGCCTTTCCTACAACGACGTGGTGAAGCAGATGAACCAGACCGCCGAGGGGCTCGCCTCGGTGGCGCCCATTCTGGCTTTGGCCAAGGCACGCAATGTGGAGATGCCCATCGTGGAGCAGGTCAACCTCGTGCTGGCCGGTCGCATGAATCCGCGCGACATCGCGCCGCACCTCACCACAGACGCCGATGAACCGCAGGGTGAAAGGACGCTCGATGACAACCAAAACCGTGGTCGCGGTTCTCTTTGGCGGCCGTTCAAGCGAACACGCAATTAGTTGCGTTACGGCGAGGGGCGTTCTTGGCGCCATCGACGCGAATCGCTTT
>CAIWRM010000022.1 GCA_903915075.1 uncultured Microbacteriaceae bacterium | reverse complement strand
CAAGCGCAATGCCCTCATGACCGTGCCCGTGTACGACTACGTGCTGACGACCGAACCGCTTTCGGCGAAGCAGATGAAAAGCATCGGCTGGTCGGCCCGCCAGGGGGTCTCCGACCTGTCGAACCAATTTCACTACTACCGACTCACGGCCGACAATCGAATCCTGTTTGGCGGTTACGACGCGGTGTACCACTTTGGCGGTCGCGTGAGCCCTGACTACGAGGACAGACGAGAGAGTTTTGAACTGCTTGCCAGTCACTTTTTCACCACGTTCCCGCAGCTCACCGGCGTGCGGTTCACCCATCGCTGGTCGGGTCCGATTGATTCGAGTTCACGATTCTGCGCGTTCTTCGGAACCGCACGCAAGAATCGCATCGCTTACGCCCTCGGCTTTACCGGGCTCGGCGTGGGTGCCTCGCGATTCGCGGCGGACGTGATGCTCGATCACCTTGGCGGAACCGATACCGAGCGCACACGCCTCAAGATGGTTCGGTCGCGCCCAACGCCGTTCCCGCCCGAACCGCTCGCCTCAGTGGGCATTAACCTCGTGAGGTGGTCGATGAATCGGGCAGATCACAACCGGGGCAAGCGCAATATTTTCTTACGCACACTTGACGCGATGGGAATGGGATTCGATTCATGAGTAATCAGGGTGCAGAGAACAAAAGTGCGGGGCACATCATCGCGTCGGCATCAAAAGCCTCCCTCGAACGGGTCTCCCTGTCGCCGGACCAGATCGATTCCGGGTCACCCGAAACCCGAATTCTGGAGCTGCCCGACTTTGCCGGCGTCTCGATGGGCGTCTGGGAACACACCGAAGGGGTGAGCACCGACACCGAGGTCGATGAGGTTTTCATCGTCATCTCGGGTGGGGCCACCATCGAGTTCACCGATGACGACACCCCTCCGCTTGAGGTGACAGCGGGCGACATCGTGCGCTTGAGTGCCGGCGCGAAGACGCGGTGGATTGTGCGCGACCACATTCGCAAGGTCTATTTCGTCCCGGCCTAGCGTCTCGATACGCCAACTTCGTTGGCTACTCGACGGGCGACAAACCCCGAACACTCGTCTCGATACGCCAACACGGTTGGCTACTCGACGGGCGACGAACCCCGAGCTGTTGGCTACTCGACGGGCGAAAAGCTAAGCCGTCAGACCGAGCGACTTCGCCGTGGCCGCAAGGCTCTCCTTGGCCTTCTTGGCGTCGGTGTTGAGCAGCGTTCCGTAGTGGGGAATCATGGCGTGAATCTTCTTTTCCCACTTCGGGAACTTGTCGGGGAAGCAACGCTTGAGCAGATCGAGCATGATGGCCACCGACACCGAGGCGCCCGGTGACGCACCCAGCAGGCCGGCGATGGTTCCGTCGGCACTGGTAACGACCTCGGTACCAAACTGCAGCACACCGCCTTTGGCGTGATCCTTCTTCATCACCTGAACCCGCTGACCGGCTTTGATGAGGTGCCAGTCTTCGGGCTGTGCATCCGGCATGAATTCGCGAAGGGCATCGAGCTTCTTCTTGGGACCGGCGAGCACTTGACCAATGAGGTACTTGAGCAGATCGAGGTTTGTGACGGCCACCGCAAGCATCGGGATGATGTTGTGAAAACGCACCGACAGCGGCAGATCGAACACCGACCCGTTTTTCAAGAAGTTGGGGCTGAACCCGGCGTAGGGCCCGAACAGCAGCGATGCCTCGCCGTCGACCATTCGAGTGTCAAGGTGCGGAATCGACATGGGCGGTGCGCCCACGGCAGCCTTTCCGTAAACCTTGGCCTTGTGCTTGGCCACAATCTTGGGGTTGGTCGTGCGCAGGAATTCGCCCGAGACGGGGAACCCGCCAAAGCCCTCGATCTCGGGAATGCCCGACTTCTGCAGAAGCGACAGCGCGCCACCACCAGCACCCACAAACACAAAGCGGGCATCGAAAGCGCCCGGGGTGTTACCCACCGCGTTTCGCGTGCGAATGCGCCACAGGCCGTCGCCGTGACGACGGATGGACCGCACGTCTGTCTCCATCATGAGCTCGGCGCCACTGCTCGTGAGCACGCTCAGCAGCTGGCGCGTCAGCGCACCGTAGTTAACATCCGTGCCGGAGACGATGCGCGTTGCCGCAATGGGCTCGTTGCCCTTACGCCCCTTCATGATCAGGGGAGACCACTCGGCGATGACCTCAGGGTCTTCGGTGTACTCGAAGCCGGCAAACAGCGGCTCGTTCTTCAGCACCTCGGTGCGACGGCGCAGGTAGTCGACATTCTTTTGACCCCACACGAACGTCATGTGCGGGGTGGAGTTGATGAACGTTGTGGGAATGCCGAGCATGTTGGTGTCGACGAGGTGCGCCCAGAACTGACGCGACAGCTGGAATTGCTCGTTGATGACCAGGGCTTTCGATGCCTCAAGAGTTCCGTCGGCTGCTTCGGGCATGTAGTTGAGCTCGCACAGGCCGGCGTGCCCGGTGCCGGCGTTGTTCCAGGGGCTCGAGCTCTCTTGCGCGACATCCGAAAGCTTCTCAACAATGCGAATCGTCCACGACGGTTCGAGCTGCTTGATGAGCACGCCGAGCGTGGCACTCATGATTCCGCCGCCGATGAGGGCTACGTCTGTTGGCTTCGAAGTCACCGTGTTAGTTTACGCGCGCTGGGTGCCCGAGCACGTTTTCGGCGCTACCGCCCATCGGGAAACCTGACGGCATCTAGAGGCGACGTGCCGCGATGATTTCGGCGATCTGCACGGCATTGAGTGCTGCGCCCTTGCGCAGGTTGTCGTTGCTCAGGAAGAACGCGAGTCCCCTGCCGTCATCCACGGTTTCGTCTTGGCGGAATCGGCCCACGAATGTGGGGTCGGCTCCGGCCGCCTGCAGTGGCGTGGGCACTTCTTCAAGCTGCACACCCGGCGCATCTGCCAACAGGGCGCGCGCCTCATCGGGGGTGAGGGGGCGCTCAAACTCGGCATTGATGCTCAGACTGTGTCCGGTGAAAACCGGCACGCGCACACAGGTCCCGGAAACCTTGAGGTCGGGCAGCTCCAGAATCTTGCGACTCTCGTTGCGCAGCTTTTTCTCTTCGTCGGTCTCGTTCGAGCCGTCGTCAACCACAGAGCCGGCAAGCGGGATCACATCGAAAGCAATCGTGCGCACGTACTTCACAGGAACAGGGAACGTTATGGCCGCACCGTCCTCAACGAGGTCAATGAGGTTGCCCTGATCAACGGCCGCCGTGACCTGAGTGATCAGTTCTTCGGCGCCGGCGAGACCGGATCCCGAAACGGCCTGGAACGTGGTGACCACCATCTTGGTCAGGCCGGCGGCCCCGTGTAGCACCTTCATGACGGGCATGGCTGCCATCGTGGTGCAGTTGGGGTTGGCGATGATGCCCTTGGTCGCCTCTTCAATGGCGTGCGGGTTCACCTCACTCACCACGAGGGGCACATCGGGATCCATGCGCCACGCGCTCGAGTTATCGACCACAAGACATCCGGCTTCGGCAAAACGGGGTGCGTGCGCCTTTGAACCGGTGGCTCCAGCAGAGAACAAGGCCACGTCGAGCCCGGCGGGATCGGCGGTGGCAATGTCTTCCACCACAATGTCGTGTCCGCGATAAACAAGCGTCTGCCCGGCCGACCGCGCGGTGGCAAAAAACCGCAACTCTCGAATTGACATATTGCGCTCGTCGAGCAGACGGCGCATCACGGTGCCCACCTGACCCGTTGCACCCACGACGCCAACGCTGATGCCGGTCTCGGCAATAACGGTCATCGGCCGGTTCCGGCGTGAACGATGGCTTCGGTCTCGGAGTCGAGCCCGAATGCCGAGTGCACGGCAAGTGCGGCAGCGTTGACCGTGTCGGCGCGCGTCACCACAGAGATGCGAATCTCACTCGTGGAGATCATTTCGATGTTAATGCCCGCTTCAAACAGGGCGGTGAACAGTTGCGCTGAGACGCCCGAATTGGTCTTCATACCCGCACCGACGACCGACAACTTGCCGATCTTGTCGTCGTACTTCACGGAGGCGAAGCCGATTCCCTTTTCATCCGCCTTGAGGGCAGCAAGGGCGGCTTCACCCTCGGTCTGGGGCAGCGTGAACGAGATGTCGGTCTTACCCGACTCATCAGCCGACACGTTCTGCACAATCATGTCGATGTTGATGTCGGCATTCGCAATCGTGGTGAAGATCTCAGCGGCCTTGCCCGGTACGTCGGGAACTCCGACAACCGTGATCTTGGCCTGACTGAGGTCGGTGGCGACTCCGGTGATGATGGGTTCTTCCACTTCGACTCCCTCCTTGGGGTTGTAAACAATTGTGCCCTCGTTGTGGTTAAACGAGGAACGAACATGGATGGTCACGCCGTGGCGGCGCGCAAACTCGACGGCGCGAATATAGAGAACCTTGGCGCCGTTGGCTGCCAGTTCGAGCATCTCTTCGCTCGTGATGCGGTCAATCTTGTGCGCCAGCGGCACCGAACGCGGGTCGGCCGTAAAGATGCCGTCGACATCGGTAAAGATTTCGCAGACGTCGGCATCGAGCGCGGCAGCCAGGGCAACGGCGCTCGTGTCTGATCCACCACGGCCGAGCGTGGTGATATCTCCCGAGTCACGATTGAACCCTTGGAAACCGGCAACGATGGCGATGGCGCCCTCGGAGAGCGCGTCTTTGACGCGGCCCGGTGTCACGTCAACGATGCGCGCGGCACCGTGCTGGGAATCCGTGATCATTCCCGCCTGGCTGCCGGTAAACGAACGGGCATCGTGACCGAGCGACCGGATGGCCATGGCCACGAGCGCCATGGAGATGCGCTCGCCCGCGGTGAGGAGCATGTCCATTTCGCGCGGTGATGGCGTATCGGAAACCCCGTTGGCCAAATCGAGAAGTTCATCGGTGGTGTCGCCCATGGCAGAAACCACCACAACCACATCGTTTCCGGCTTGCTTGGTCTCCACAATGCGCGCGGCGACACGCTTGATGCTGGCGGCATCCGCAACGGACGAACCGCCAAACTTCTGCACGATTAAGCTCACGCTTTTCCTCGATGACTAGGGGGAAAAAAGCCGAAAAATGGGCGTTGAAGTATCTATTGTATTGTGCGCCGGCCCTCGAACGCGCGGCCGAGGGTTACCTCGTCGGCGTACTCGAGGTCGCCGCCCACGGGAAGGCCCGAAGCGAGTCGTGTGACGACGAGGTCCATGGGCGAAAGCAGGCGCGAGAGGTACGTGGCGGTGGCCTCTCCCTCGAGGTTTGGATCGGTGGCGATGATCACCTCGGTCACGGTGCCATCAGCGAGGCGCGTCATCAGTTCCTTGACGCGCAGGTCGTCGGGGCCAATGCCGTCGATGGGGCTCAGGGCGCCACCGAGCACGTGATACAGGCCCTTGAATTCACGCGTTCGCTCGATCGCCACAACGTCTTTTGCTTCCTCAACAACGCAAATGGACGCAGGATCACGCCGCGGGTCGCGGCAGACCGCACACTGCGCCGACTCACTCACGTTGCCGCACACCTCGCAGAACCGAACCTTGGCACGCACGTCGGTAAGCACAGCAGCGAGGCGCGAGACGTCGAAGGTCTGCGTCTGCAGAATGTGAAAGGCGATGCGCTGTGCCGATTTGGGCCCAATGCCCGGGAGGCGACCCAGCTCGTCAATGAGCTCCTGAACGATGCCCTCGTACAACGGCTACGCCTCGCCCGCGTCGGGTAAGACCTGTGCACCCGTGTCGGTGGCGGTGACCGTCTCAATCGGGCCGGTGCGCTCCTCCTTCAGCAGAGTAGCCCCCAGAAGATCGCGCACAACGGATTCGCCGTAGCGTCCTTCGTCGGCTGAACTATCGCCGGCTGAGCTATCGACTGTTGCGCTTGTCGAAACCTCGCCAGCTGTGCCTCCGCCGGTTGAGCTTGTCGAAACCTCGCCGACTGTGTCTGTCGGCGCCTCATCCGCCCCCGGAATGTCGACTACTGCCCAATCGTCTCCCGGGGCATCCGGCACGACGACGGGCGCGGGCTTAGCCGGGGGTTCCTCATCGGCGAATCGTGCTGGTTCGGCGGGCGACGTCTGTCCGGTCGTCGCGGGCTTATCTGCGGAGTCTTCTTTTCGGGGAGCGGAGGTGTGAGCGGTATCAATCGCCGCGGTGGGGGTGCCTTCCACCGAAACCCGAAACTTGGGGCTTTCGCCCGTCACTGCCGAGATGCTCTGACGCAACTTTTCGTGCACTCCCCCGGGCACTCCCGGTTGAGGACGGAAACTTGCGGCGTCGGTTTCGCTCGCAAAGACCAGCGTGACGACATCGCCGTCGTACTCGCGCACCGTTGCCGAGGTCACCACAATCCAGGCCATGCGATTGGCGTTCTGAAGGTGGTCGAGAACTGCTGGCCATGCCTGTGCAAGTCCTGCCGTGGTGGGCTCAATCGGTGTCGCCGGTTGAGCAGGCGACGCAGTCGCCTTCGCCGTTGGTTCAGTAGGCGACGCTGGGGCCGCTGCCTTTGCCGCAGGTTGAGTGGGCGACGCAGCTTTCGGTGTCGGTGTCGCTGGTTGAGTAGGCGACGAAGTCGCCGTATCGAAACCTGCAGCGCCGACACCGGCTCCCGCACTCGTCTCCACGAGCAACCGCGCCACCATCAGTTCGAGATGCAGCTTGGGCGACGTTGCGCCGATCATCTGGGTCAGCCCTGCGTTGGCGATGTCGGCCGCGTGCGAGAGTTCGCGACTACCAAACGCACGCGCCTGCTTCTCCATGCGATCGATTTCTTCAGCCGTTGTTCCACGTAAAACACTGACGGCGTTGGCGCCAGTTGCCGCCACAACAATCAGGTCGCGCAGTCTCTCGAGCAGGTCTTCAACAAATCGACGAGGATCCTGGCCGGTCTGAATAACGCGATCCACCGAGGCAAACGCTGCAGCGGCATCGCGAGCAGCCAACGCCTCAACAACCTCGTCGAGCAAAGCCCCGTGCGTAAAACCCAGGAGGGCGACGGCACGTTCGTAGGAGACTGTTGACCCTTCTGACCCGGCAATCAACTGATCGAGCAGCGACAGAGTGTCGCGAGCGGATCCCCCGCCAGCGCGAACCACGAGGGGAAGCACCCCGGCATCCACCGTGACGCCCTCGAGGCGACACATTTCTTCGACGTACTCGAGCATCGTTGCCGAGGGTATGAGTCGGAAGGGGTAGTGGTGCGTGCGCGACCGGATGGTGCCGATAACTTTCTCGGGCTCCGTCGTGGCAAAGATGAACTTGACGTGCTCCGGAGGTTCTTCGACCAGTTTGAGGAGCGCATTGAATCCCTGGGGCGTCACCATGTGCGCCTCATCCAGGATGAAGATCTTGAAGCGGTCGCGAGCTGGAGCAAAGGCGGCGCGTTCACGAAGGTCGCGGGCATCATCCACGCCGTTATGGCTTGCCGCGTCGATCTCCACCACGTCGAGGCTTCCCGAGCCATCGCGCGCGAGTTCGATGCACGACGCACACTTTCCGCACGGCGTATCGGTGGGGCCCTCGGCACAGTTGAGGCAGCGGGCCAGGATGCGCGCGGACGTCGTCTTGCCGCAACCTCGCGGACCGCTAAAGAGGTAGGCGTGGTTGACGCGATCGGTGCGCAACGCAGTCATGAGGGGGTCGGTGACCTGCGATTGCCCAATCATTTCGGCAAACGTCTCGGGCCGGTAGCGGCGGTAGAGAGCGGTGGTCACTTCTCCATAGTAGAGCGCGTGCCTGACAAACCCGCCGACATAAAAGGGACTCCTCGCGCACCCGCCAGAGCCCGGTTACCCTTGCTACGTTTCCGTCCTGGGGGAGTTGGCCTGGATGGCGCCACGCGAGGAGCCGACTCCAGTTTAGAGCACGTCAATCCAGGTGGGCGAGTCGAGGCTATTCGCCCACCCGTGTCTGACCGATTAAGCGCTCGGGCTCGTTTCCGGGCTGTACGACTGCGCGTTCGAGGTGGCACCGCCGTCAATCGAAACGATATTGCCAATCATGAACGGTGCCTTGTCGGAACAGAGAAAGAGAACCAGCTCTGCCACCTCTTCCGGGGTTCCCATCCGCGTGAGCGGCTGTGGTGCAACGAGGCTGTCCTGAACCGGCTGCGGCAACGTCAACACCATCGGTGTAGCGATGGCACCGGGCGCAATCGCGTTGATGCGCACGCCCATGTTGGCGTATTCACCAGCGGCGGTCTTGGTCAGTCCCACCACCGCGTGCTTGGCGGCCACGTAGGGGCCTGCCATGGGCGTTCCCACGAGGCCGGCCTCCGACGCATTGTTCACGATTGCTCCGCCACCGTGCTCTTTCATGTACCGGATCTCGTGTTTCATGCACAGCCACACACCCTTGGCGTCGATGGCAAAGATGCGGTCGAAGTCAGCCTCTTCCACCTCGTGCGTGAAGCCCACGGCGAGAATGCCCGCGTTGTTGAAGGCGAAGTCGAGTGATCCAAAGGCGGACACCGTCTCGTCGACCATGCGAATGACGTCGGCTTCTTTGCTGACATCAATCGCTGTGAACTGGGCGCGACCACCGGCCGTGACAATGTCGGCAACAACCTTCTCGCCCTGCCCACGCATCGCCTCGATGTCGGCAACCAACACAGCGCCACCCTCGCGCGCAAATGCCAACGCAGCGGAAGCACCCATGCCACTCGCTCCTCCGGTAACCAGCCCTGCCTTGCCATCAAACATGCCCATGGAGTTCTCCTTCGAAGTCGCGGCTTGTGCCTCCGATGAGTAGTTTCGCATCCTCATCGGAAACCGTCTTACCCCCCAGCGTGTGTGACAGCATTTTCCTCGTGATTCTCGTTGCGCGCTTCACACCTAGAATGGTTCACGGTGTCTGGTTCCTCCACGAATCAGGCGCCACTGGAGAATTCGCCTAGTGGCCTATGGCGCCAGCTTGGAAAGTTGGTTGGGTGCAAGCCCTCGGGGGTTCGAATCCCCCATTCTCCGCCATTAAAGAAGCGCTCCCATTTTCGGGGGCGCTTTTTTGATGCTTGGACTGTGGAGGCATTCGAACCCGGGTTCTTGGTTCCGCGGCCGCTTGCGACGCATTGCGTCGCGCCGCGGGCCCCCATTCTCCGCGCTTGTGATGTTCCAGGACATCGTGGACACGTGAACCCCCGGAAACGGGGGTTCGGGTGTTTTTGCTTCGAGCAAATTACCGACCTCGCTTGGTGCGAAAGTGGTCAGTACACTAAGTCCATGAGTATCGGGCTTGCTGTAGATCGATCAGCAATCGCTCACATCTGTCGCACGCACAACGTTAGCCGTCTCACAATCTTCGGTTCGGCAACATCGGCAAAGTTCGACAGCAAACGCAGCGATGTCGATTTCCTTGTCGAGTTCGCCTCTGGAAGCCCGGATGCCTTCGGCGAGTATTTCGGGCTGAAAGAGGATCTAGAAAGTTTGTTGGGCCGTCCGGTTGACTTGGTAATGGCGTCCGCCGTCCGAAACCCCTATTTTGCTGCATCCGCAGCCAGAGGGGCCGAGGAAGTGTATGCGGCCTGATTCTGCAGCAATCCTGTGGGATGTTCACGCGGCGGCGACTCGAGTCGCGGAGTTCATTGTTGGCCTCGACGAGGCTGGCTACGCTACAGACTCTTTACGTCGTTCAGCGGTTGAGCGTCAACTGGAGATCGCCGGAGAGGCGCTAAATAACCTGCGGAAGAGTGATCCGGATACTGCGCAGCGGATTCCTGAAATCTCAAGAATCATCGGTCTCCGCAACATTCTTGCCCACGGCTATGCGGTCGTCGACGACTCCGTTGTCTGGGGCGCCGCGTCACAACGCGCGCCGCAACTTTTGAGCGCAGTGGCCGAGCTACTCGCCGAATAGCTCCACAGCGAACCGCGTCGCGCACGTGAGGGCGATGCAGAGTTCGCCGTTTGTTGTCGACGTGATTGCGGGATTCGAACCCCGGAGGGGTGAGTTGGGCCCACGGCTCAAGGCAAAGCATCGCTTTGCCGCCGGGGACCCACATTATCCGCCAATTAAAAAATGCCGGATGAATCTCTCAGGATTTGTCGAACGTAGGCTCCTAAACTCGAAGAGCCGGACGTCGTTCGCGGCAATCAGAAACCCACCCCCCTCGAAAAGGCTGGACCTCATGAAGAACTCACGAATGCGAGCCATGACAGCGATTTCCGTCATAGGACTCTCCGGTCTTTTCTTGTCATCGTGCGCGACAGCTAACGTTCAAGAAGACGTTCCAACGAGTTCGCCGGTGGTGACGGCGACTCCTGACGCAGCAGAGGTGACTCAGCCCTCAGCCGGTGTATTCATTTCGCTGGCCGACTATCAAGCCTCCGCCGCGGATTATTCCGGCACGAAGGTCGTGTATTTCTTTAGCGCGTCATGGTGCTCCACGTGCAAGTTTGCTCGCGACAACTTTGAGGCGAGCCTCAACGAGATTCCCGCAGACCTCACCCTTGTTCTCGTTGATTTTGATGACTCTCAAGATCTCAGAGTCACCTACGGCGTCACGATTCAGCACACATTTGTTCAGATCGATGACGATGGCGGACTTGTCAAGAAGTGGTCCGGCAGCACCACCATCGACGACCTCGTAACCCAAACAGCGTGATTCTTACGCTGGGCGCTTTAATTGCCGGCATTCTCACCACCCTGGCGCCCTGCGTCCTGCCGCTGCTTCCCGTGATCGTTGGCGGTTCGCTGGGGTCGTCCACCCGCGAGAGTCGCAAGCGGGCACTCATCATCGCCGGCTCCCTTGGCGTGTCTGTCATCCTCTTTACCCTGTTGCTGCGAGCAACCACCGCGTTGATTGGAATCCCGCAAGAAACGTGGCAATGGATCAGCGGGGGAATCCTCATTGCCTTGGGCGCCGTCACCGTCTTCCCCAAAATCTGGGACAAAATCTCAACGCGTTTCTCGCTTCAGCGAGTGACTAATCGGGGGCTGTCGAAGGCCCAGGCGCGGGGTGGAGTCCTCGGAAGCGTTTTGACGGGAAGCGCACTGGGACCCGTCTTTAGTTCCTGCTCTCCTTTTTATGGATTTGTCGTCGTATCCGTGTTGCCTGCATCCTTCGCCGAGGGCATGCTCTACCTCATTGCCTATGTGGTCGGGCTCTGCGGAACCCTGCTCCTGCTAGCACTCCTCGGCCAGCGACTCATGGGCAAGGCACGATGGCTCGCCAACCCTGACGGCGTCTTTAGGAGGGTGCTGGGCATTGTGTTCGTGCTGGTGGGCATTGCCATCATTCTCGGTCTCGACAAAGACCTGCAGACGTGGTTGATCGAGTACTCCCCCATCCGCCCCTGGGAGTTGGACTCGGGATTCATTCCGCAGGGTTGAGTACCGTGTGGCGGGATGAGCATCCCCTATCCTCCGCACGAGTGGTGTGCCATAGTGAGGCATGACTAAACGAGGTTCGGTTCGGGTCGCTTGGATTTTCTCCATCGTTGGTATCGTCACCACACCGGTTTTGCTTTTCTTTGAATTGGTGATGTGGTTCCTAACGGCCATGATTAGTGCCGAACCGTCAAATACTGACATTGTGAGGGTGCTCTTCGTCATCATCGTGGTGGCCATCGCCCTTGCTGCCCTCGTTTGTCCGCTCATCGCGATTTTTTCGCAACGAGCCACCGGCCCGCTGGTGATTGCGGGAATCACTCTGGCCGGGTGGCTTGTGGCTCAGCTGTACTTCGTGGGCATGGCGGTTGGCGTGTGTAGCTTCGAGGGTTGTTTCCCCGCATAACGGCTCGGGTTCCGTGAGGTGACCCTAGGAGTACTCAGGCGGTGAGAAGGGCTTGCCATCGTCGCTGGCCAGAAGCGCGCGGAGGGTGTCGTCGGCAGTTGCCACGATGGCGTGGGTTTGGGCAATGAGCTGCTCGGCCGACTGTGAGCTGAGCAGGTCGAAGCGATCAAGTTCGCCGATGGGCAGCATGCCGGCCAACTGCCAACACGCGTCCATGGGGTCGTCACTCAATTCCATGTCGGCGCCGTAATTAAGTTCGCCAAACTCACTGGCGAATGCAAGGAGTTTGCGCACCTGCGCTTCGAGGTGAACGCGCGCGGGCATCAGGCTGTCGTCCCAGACGAGGTCGGGGATCAGTTCGATATCAGCGACGGGGTAAGGATCGTCCGGCAACCAGGAGTTGACGCGAAACCGCTGCCCGCCAAACGATTCGAGCCCCAAAAATTCACCGGTTGCACCGATCTCGGTGACCTGCGCGATGGTGCCTATCGACATGCGGCCCTCGCCGCCGCCCACTTCTAACCCGCGCGCAATGCCCACCACGCCGAACTCGGGTTTGTCAGCGCCCATCAGGTCACCGAGCAGTTTGAGGTAGCGCTCTTCAAAGATGCGCAGGTTCAGCGGCATGGCCGGCATCAACAGTGAGCCGAGCGGGAACATGGGCATGGTGGTCATGGGTCTACCAGCCCAACGTGCCGGGAGCGCCCTTGAAGGGACCCTCGAGGTTGCTGGTGATCCAGCCGCCGTAGAAGTCGCCGTCCTGCGGAATCACGACTTCATCCCCGACGCGACACTCGTCGACCCGGCTGGCGTAGAGCGCCACTTTGCCTGCGAGGACCTCGAATCCCTGAGAGGGGTTCTCGTATGTCCACGCGCCGCCGCTGATGACGTCGCCGGGCGTCACGAGGTCGAAATAGCTGGCCATCCCCTTGAATTCGCAGTAAGAGTTACCGCTAACGGCGACCAAGACACCCTCGGCGAAGTCCGCGATGGGCAGGTAGTAGGTCGGCGGATGGGAGGTCTCCAAGACGCGAACGGCACCGTTCGTAGAGACAAGCGTCATTCCGTTATGGACGACTGAGATGTGAGCCGAAACGGGCTCCACGCGAGGAGGACGGGGATAGTCCCAGACCGACTCTTTCGGTGATTCGGGCACTCGTTGCGTTACCAGGGCATGGCGCGGTCAAAATCGACCGCCGCGTCCGTGGGATTCTCGGGAAGCTCGGTACCCCCGGAACGGACGCAAATCCACTGCAGTTGCTTGGCCTCGCTCGGATCGCAGCGCCACGTGATCCAGGTCTCGGGGCTGACGCGCACAACTGACCCGGCAACAACATCCACCACGTCATCGTTGAGTCCCATTTGACCCTTACCGGCCAAGAAGATGTAGAGCTCTTCGGTGGCGGAATGCTTGTGCCAGTAGCCGCACTCTTCGCCGGCAACGAGGGAGTTCACCGTCATGCCGATGTACTGCATGTCCATCTCGTGATCGACTACTCGGCGTCCTTCGCGAAGTGGGAAAACATCAAATCCACCGACGTGGCTGCGCCACGCGTCAGGGGCACCAACATTGAGAACTTCGTATCCAGTCATAGACCTAGCGTAGGGAGGGAACGCGTGAAAACCAACCGCACGCCTGTCGCGGGATTAGGTGACCCGACGAACAATTTCAGCGATGTCCTCATCAACAGAGTTAGGCCACGGCATACCCGTCTTATGAGTACGCAGTGAAACCAGTCCGTGGAGTGACATCCACAATCGAGTGGCTTTCGACGAATCGTGTTCGGTTGGAGTCGATCCGCGGGAAAACAGGCGCGCAAGTTGCTCGATCATGTGAAGCCCCGGACGTGCTTCCGTTGCCAGGAGCTCGTCACCATCAGTTCTCTCAAAGAGGAACTGATAGCCACCTGCGTTGCGAAGTCCCCAGTCCACGTATGCGTGAGCAATGCGATTCACCGCCAGCTCGGGGGGTCCCGCAGAAATGACGGACATCATCAGTGCTCTTTCGAGTTCGCCAAAAAGTTGGGTGACGACGGCCATAAATAGGTCTTCTTGCGAGGCAAAGTGACGATAGGCGGCACCTGGAGCCACACCGGCTTGTGAGGCAATTTCGCGCATGGTGGGCAGTTTGGTTGCACGTGGTTGCGTCAGCAATTGCGCTGCCACTGCCACCAACCTCTGCTTCAGAGGAGGTGGCTGCTCGGCATCATTACCGGGTGTGGGATTCACCAGAGCCTCCTTCTTGCCTCGCGCGTGAACAAGCGTATACTT
>CAIWRM010000021.1 GCA_903915075.1 uncultured Microbacteriaceae bacterium | reverse complement strand
TGGCCACGAGTTCGCCGGTGGGCGCAAACCAGGCCTGTGTGTTGTACAGCGTGCCACCTTCGCGCTCGTCGACGCCGAGGCACACCCACACTCCCGCACGACGACACGCCTCACCGATGGCCTGCGACTCTTTGCTGGGCAGTTCGATGGAGTTTAGGTATAGCTCGCGAAAGAAGGGAGCCGCGTACTTTGTGGTGTGCGACCAGATCCAGTGCGGATACCCGGGGAGAAATGTCTCGGGGAACGCGACCAGTTTGGCGCCGGCAGCACCGGCCTCTTCGATGAAGGCGATGGTTTTCTCAACACCCGCAGCGAGGTTGAGAAACGGGGCGGCGGCGTGCACAGCAGCTACTTTGACGATTTGCGAGAGTTCATCCATGGTCACACCCTAGGTTCCGTCTCATGCCTCGCACAAGGCAATTTGTGCGCCCGAGGATGCCCGGCAGGTCGAAACAGATTCAGTTCTGAACGACGAGCCCCTCTTGAGATGATTCTTCCTCGATCTCGCGATGAAGGGCATCACGCACGAGTCGGTACCAGAGGAAGAAGGCAAAGCCCGCAAACACGACCCACTCGATGGCATAGAAGACGTTGAGCCAGTTGAGCGAAGCATCTGTGATGACCGGTATCGACTCGATGGTCTCCAGGCCTGCCGGCGGTTCGTCGAGCACGAGGTACCCCTCGAAATAGGTGGGCACGGTGAGGGGCCAAATGTTTGCCAGCGCGGCCACCGACATGGTCGTCAGTTGGGTGGGATCCGCTCCGGGGTCGGGTGCGGTGGGTTGCTGGGGCGGCATGAGGCGACCCATCATGGGCATGAACGCTTGAGCCGTGATGGAGTCGCGGATGCTCACAACAGCCGCGTCCGCGTCCGCGCGTGTGGCCGCCCAGCCCAAGGCGGCCGGCAACGATGCCACGTCGCCATCGGTGAAGGTAGAGAGTCGACCAATCACCCAGTAGCCCACCATGCCAAAGTTGAGCCGATTCTCGAGAACCATCACGCTGGACGTGTCGAGTTGGGCCTCCACAGTGATACGCCGGGCGGCTGCTGCCTCGGTCATGGCAACTCCAGGCGTGGCCAACGTGGACAGGGGCACGGCCCGCTGATCAGGAATGCTGTTTTGCGCCGAGCTGATAACCGCCCGCTCCACTTGCCACTTGCCCAACCAGGCGAAGACGGCCGCCACGGCCATCACAAAAACGAGCAGAGCGATCCAGCGCGGTCGTCGCGCTACCTGCCAGAAAGTCATGCGAAACCATCCTTACCCACCACTGCGTCAGCCACCTGATGCCAGGCAGCTTCGGCTTCGATGTCGTTGCCGGTCTGTTCGGCCGCCAGCTCGGCTGTGGCGCGGGCCGTGTACTCCGCGACCTCGTGAGCTGTGCGCGCGGCATCCCAGCCGAGTTCGGCAGCCATGAGTTCGGCCGTGCGGCCTGCGGCCTGTATGGCGCGATCGCGCGACTCAAAAACCAGCCGGGTGCGGCGCATGAGCACGTCGTCGAGGCGAAGCGCCATCTCGTAGCGGGCCGCAAACACCACCTCCGCCTCGCGGTAGTCCTTCGAGCCGGGCAGGGTTGTGGCAAGCTCGGGTTGCGCCTCAATGATCTCAACAATCGCCTCAATCTCAGACCCGTAGCGCCCGAGCAGACGCGTGATCTGATAGCGACCGAGGCCCGTGCGCCGAGCCCACTCCGCCCGACGGTTGACCGCGGCC
>CAIWRM010000020.1 GCA_903915075.1 uncultured Microbacteriaceae bacterium | reverse complement strand
TTTGGCGGTGTCGGGGATAACGAGACCCGACGCGGTAACCTGCTCCGCTTCGACCTGCTTCACAACGATGCGATCTTCGAGCGGCTTAATTGCAACCGACACGGTTGACCTCTTTCTGTTGAAAAAAGACACTGAATTAGCACCCGACGGGTGCGAGTGCTAATCATGAGTTTAGAACCTTGACTAGCACTCACGCAAAGCGAGTGCCAGCGTTGTTCGCCTCAGTCGTCGCTGGGCATAGCAACCTCTCCCCCGGCGAGCGCCAAACCACGACTACCGTGGAACCTATGGACGCGAGCGAACTGACGACATTGCTCACGCCCGAAGCCCTGCGGCTCCTGCGCGATCTGCCCCCCTACGAGAATGAGACCGATGTTCTTGCGCTCGTTTCTCGGCTGCGCAAAGACGGTCACGCGCCCGGCCTAGTGGCCACGGTTCTCACCCAGGCGCGCTTGCGCAAGAGGGCGGGGGCAAAATTCGGCCCGTTTGCTAACGACATGCTGTTTACGCAGGCCGGCCTTGAGCAGGCCACCCGGTTGGAGGTTGCAGCCCAGCACGCGGGACGTTTTGCTCGTGCCGGTTGCCGACACGTTGCCGACCTGGGCTGCGGACTCGGCGCCGACTCGCTTGCGCTGGCGAGTCTCGGCCTCAAGGTGATGGCCGTCGAACGCGACGAGGTCACCGCCGCACTGGCCGCCTTCAACCTCAGCGCATTCCCCGACGTCACCGTGACTCACGGTGACGCCACCGAGGCAGACCTTACCTGCGTTGACGGCGTCTTTCTGGATCCGGCACGGCGCACGCCCGGGCACAACAACACGAAGCGCCAGATGAACGCCGACGACTGGTCGCCGTCGCTCACGTTTGCTGTGGAGGCAGCCCGCAGTGTTTCTGCCGGAGGAATCAAGCTCGGTCCGGGCACCGATCGCGAGCTCATTCCGGATGACGCCGAGGCACAGTGGATCGCCGTGGGCGACGACGTGGTGGAGATGGGTCTCTGGTTCGGCAGCGCTAAACGCGAGGACATTGCGCGCTCGGCACTCATCCTCAGTTCATCAGGCCATCACGAACTGGTGGCGCCCGCTGATGCCCCCGACGCGCCCGTGGGTGAACTCGCCCGGTTTGTTTACGAGCCGAACGGCGCGGTGATTCGGGCGCATCTCATCGGTGATCTGGCGCGCCGTCTCGGCGGGCACATGATTGACGCGAGCATTGCCTACATCACCAGCGAAACGGCCTCCCCCACACCCTTTGCGCGTGGCTACGAAGTACTCGAGACAACGACGGTTGATGCGAAGACCATCTCGCGTGCGCTCGCCTCACACGACATGGGGCGGGTCGAGATCAAGAAACGCGGCATCGATATCGATCCCGCGGAGTTCCGCAAGAAACTCACCCTCACGGGCTCAAGCGACGGCGTGGTCATTCTCACTCGCGCGGGGACACGACGAGTGGCGCTGATCGCGCGCCGCATCGAGAACCTCAGTTAGCTCAGCGCATCCTCATGGCGGAAAAAGCGTTCACAAAGATCAGCGGAAACAGGATCGCGAGCAGCAAGATAATGAACACGGCAAGCACCGAGAGGCCGAGCAGGCAGTAGCCCACGATGATGCCGGCGAGCGCAAAGCCGCGACCGGACTCTCCGGTGCGCTTAATCTGGCTGAAGCCGATGTGACTGAGCACAATTCCCGGAATAAGCGTGATGCCCACGGCCACACTCGACAGGCTCAAGATAAAACCGACGAGCGCCATGGTGTTGAGCGGAGCGGTGGAGATCGTGCTGGTGCGGGTGGCAGGAGTATTCGTCATGTCTCAAGACTACGTCTGGTTGACGACATGCAGAACGCCCGCCATTTCTGACGGGCGTTCTGTGCGATAAAGCAACGAGCGTCTAGCCCACTTGAGAGGTGACGCCCTGCACGACTCCGACCGCAGCTGCAAAAAAGAGCACAATCACGATGGCCGTGATGATCTGAATGACGGCAAAAAGCAGACCGATGTAGCCCGTAATAATTCCGGTAAGGGCGAGCGGGCGACCACCTTCATTGCGGGTCTTAATCTGCTTCATGGCGATGTGGCTGCAGATGACACCAGCAAGACAGAGCGCACCGAAGGCACCCGAGACCCACCAGCCCACAGCAAGACCGAGCACTAAGCCCACGAGCGACAAAATCATTCCGACGAGGGCCAGGACGTTTGTCTTGGCGGGAGTTGCGTTAGACATTTTATTCCTTTCGAGATTGAGCGACGGCAAGATTGACGCCGTTTCAACTCTGGCAGGGCACAGGTCAGGTGTCAACGGTGCTTGACTTTTGTTCCCAAAAATGACCGTGAAGACTGTTATTGCACGTGAACGAGCGTCGCGGGAAGTGTCGAGTCGGCCCCAAAATCGAGAGATGACGCGGGCTCCCCCGCCATGATGAGCTCGGCACCGAGCGCCGCGATCATGGCACCGTTGTCGGTGCACAGACTGAATTCGGGGATGCGCAGGTCGATTCCGGCCGCACTGGCCCGTTGTTCGGCGACCTCACGCAACCGGCGGTTAGCGGTGACTCCCCCGCCCAAAAGGAGTCGCGGCACATCGAGGTCGACGCACGCAGCAATGGCCTTTGCGGTGAGCACATCCACCACGGCCTCACGGAAGCTTGCAGCAACATCGGCGGCCGGAATCGGCTCGCCCGCATCCCGGCGAATCTCGACCCAACGCGCCACCGACGTCTTGAGTCCCGAGAATGAAAAATCGTAGCGATGCGCGGCCATGTCTTTGGGCAGTGTGAGTCCGCGGGGAAAGCGGATGGCCGTGGGATCACCCTCGGCGGCGAGTCGATCAATCTCGGGACCGCCGGGATAGGGCAGCCCCAGGATGCGCGCCACCTTATCGAAGGCCTCTCCCGCAGCGTCGTCGATAGTTTCACCAA
>CAIWRM010000019.1 GCA_903915075.1 uncultured Microbacteriaceae bacterium | reverse complement strand
GAGGGCCTGATCCACGTTGACGTCGAAGACCTCGTCAATCACCGACCGATCGAGAATGGACGGGATAAAGTTGGCGCCGATTCCTTGAATCTTGTGCGGCCCCGGGGTTCCGCCGTTGAGGATAGGGGACTCTTCGGGCTCGACGCCGATGATCTGAACTCCCGGCTTGCGCTCCTTGAGAACCTGGCCCACGCCCGTGATGGTGCCACCCGTGCCCACCCCGGCAATAAAGATGTCTACCTTGCCGTCGGTGTCATTCCAGACTTCTTCAGCCGTTGTCGCGCGGTGAATGGCCGGGTTTGCCTCGTTGTCGAACTGGCGAGCGAGAATGGCGCCGGGCGTGTTTGCCACAATCTCTTCGGCTTTGGCAACAGCACCCTTCATGCCCTCGGGGCCGGGCGTGAGCACGATTTCGGCGCCGTAGGCGCGAACCAGGACTCGCCGCTCGATGCTCATGGTCTCGGGCATGGTGAGAATCACGTTGTATCCGCGAGCCGCACCCACGAGGGCCAACGCGATGCCCGTGTTGCCACTGGTGCCCTCGACAATGGTGCCACCGGGCTTGAGGGCGCCGGACTTCTCGGCGGCATCGATGATGGCCGTGCCGAGTCGGTCTTTGACGCTATTGCCGGGGTTGTAGTACTCCAGCTTGGCCAGCAGGGTTGTGTCGATGCCCTCGGTCAGTCGGTTTATTTTGACCAGCGGGGTGTTTCCGGTGAGCGCCGTGATATCGGCGTAAATTCGAGCCACGTGATGCCTCTCTGGGGTGGGAGAAAAGTGCGTAGACGAGCGATAGCAAGAAGACTACATTCTCCCGGTCGCCGGCTCTGATTCTGTTACGTTCGTAAAACATCATGACAACCGAAGAATCCCTGGGCCACGCGGTTACGGCCGCTGCTGAGGAATTCGCCTCCGTGGGCATTGCGACCCCCGAGGTAGACGCCCTGCTCCTCGCCGCACATGTGCTCGGCATCAGTCGGGGGGAGTTGGCCGCTCGGATGGTTTCGGGGTATAACTTCTCGCGCGATCAGCGCGAACAGTTTGGGAACCTCGTTCGGCGGCGTTCTGCGCGCGAACCGCTGCAACACATCACCGGGGAAGCAGGGTTTCGGCAGTTGGTCCTTGCCGTGGGGCCGGGAGCTTTCGTGCCGCGCCCCGAGACCGAGCTGCTGGTTGAGATTGTGGTCGACGCCGTCATGGCCTCCGGACAACCGAGTCCGCGGGTCATCGACCTCGGCACGGGCACCGGCGCCATTGCGCTCGCGGTCGCCACCGAGGCACCGCACGCTCGCGTGTGGGCGGTGGAGAAGAGCGCCGAGGCGCTCGTGTGGGCTCGTCGCAACAACGAGACACACGGGAATCCGGTGACGCTCCTGCAGGGAGATCTTGCCGACGCCGTCTCGCTGGTGGGAGAGTGCGCAGGAACGTTTGACGTGGTGGTCTCCAATCCGCCCTACATTCCCGCAGAGGCGGTGCCGCGCGATGCGGAGGTGCGCCTCTACGATCCCGCCCTCGCGCTCTACAGCGGCCCCGACGGACTCGACGCCGTGCGGGTGTTGGCCACTGTAGCGGGGGGTCTGCTGACTCCGGGCGGGCTACTGGCCATCGAACACGGCGAGCTGCAGGGTTCCGCTGTTCGCCAGATTCTCACCGACGCCGGCTGGCGCCCCGTGTCTACGCATCCAGACCTCACCACGCGCGACCGTTACACGACGGGCGTGTGGCCCAGCTAGGTCCCCTCGACACAGCCCCGCGCGTAACATGGTGAGCACTATGTCTCAACTCTTCGACTGCGCCAGCGACGCCGACCTGCTGCCCGGCATGCGGGCCGCTCGCCGGGCGATTGCTGCGGGTGAGCTTGTGGTGTTACCGACCGACACCGTCTACGGCGTGGCCGCCGACGCGTTCTCGCCCGCGGCTGTAAAGCGCCTGCTCGAAGCTAAGGGGCGCACGCGCTCATCGCCACCGCCGGTACTCATCGGTTCGCTGGCGGCGCTGGATGCCCTTGCCGAGTCGGTGCCGGATGCCGTTCGCGCCCTCGGAGCAAAGTTTTGGCCCGGCGGGCTGACCATCATTGTGGATGCGCAACCGTCTCTCGCGTGGGACTTGGGTGACACTCGAGGCACCGTTGCCGTGCGAATCCCCAACCACCCGCTTACCCTCGAACTTCTGG
>CAIWRM010000018.1 GCA_903915075.1 uncultured Microbacteriaceae bacterium | reverse complement strand
GATGGCCACCTTCACGACCGGCTCAGACACGCTCTTGATTTTGCCCGTGGGGTACTCGCTGGGGTTGGTGACCTCGATGAACTTGCCGTCGTCGGTGGTCACCGCGTAGGGAACACTGGGTGCCGTGGCGATCAGGTCGAGGCCAAACTCACGCTCAAGGCGTTCAGTAATGATTTCGAGGTGCAGGAGACCGAGAAAGCCGCAGCGGAACCCAAACCCGAGCGCCACGGACGTCTCGGGTTCGTAGTTGAGCGAGGCATCGGAGAGCTTGAGCTTGTCGAGAGCCTCGCGCAGGTTGGGATAGTCGCTGCCGTCGATGGGATACAGCCCCGAGAAGACCATGGGCTTGGGGTCGGTGTACCCGTCAAGTGCGGTGGTAGCCGGCTTGGCGTGGTCGGTTACCGTGTCGCCCACCTTGGACTGTCGAACATCCTTCACGCCGGTGATGAGGTAACCCACCTCACCCACACCCAACCCCTGTGAGGGTGTGGGTTCGGGCGAACTCACACCGATTTCGAGCAGTTCGTGAGTGGCCCGCGTGGACATCATCTGAATTTTTTGGCGAGGCGACAATTTGCCGTCGATCACGCGAACGTAGGTAACCACACCTCGGTAGGCGTCGTACACCGAGTCAAAGATCATGGCGCGGGCTGGTGCCGTGGGGTCACCCTGAGGGGCGGGCACCAACTCCACGACCCGGTCGAGAAGCTCCTCAACGCCGACGCCCGTTTTGCCGGAAACGCGCAACACATCGGAGGGGCTTCCGCCAATGAGCGACGCCAGTTCCTTTGCGTACTTGTCGGGGTCTGCTGACGGCAGGTCAATCTTGTTCAGCACGGGAATGATGGCGAGGTCATTGTCGAGCGCCAGGTAGAGGTTGGCCAGCGTCTGGGCTTCGATGCCCTGTGCGGCATCCACCAAGAGAATGGCTCCCTCACAGGCAGCCAGCGACCGCGACACCTCGTAGGTAAAGTCAACGTGACCGGGTGTGTCGATCATGTTCAGCGCGAAGGCACTGCCGTCGACTTCCCACGGCAATCGCACTGCCTGAGACTTGATGGTGATACCGCGCTCGCGTTCAATGTCCATGCGATCGAGGTACTGAGCGCGCATCGATCGATCATCCACGATGCCCGTGATCTGCAGCATGCGGTCGGCCAGCGTCGACTTTCCGTGGTCGATGTGCGCAATGATGCAGAAATTGCGAATCATTGCGGGGTCCGTCGACGCGGGGGTCAGCGGGGTTCGGGCGCGAGGAGACATGGCACTCAAGTCTCCCACGTCTGACATCGCGGTTTTCGCACAACGGGCGCCTACTGATAGCCTAAAGACAAGTCTTTCGCGGAAACCCACACCCGCGAGGTATGTAGAAGGCGCCCCTCTATCGCCGGATACAACCCCCACAGTCAAAATCCACGCTCGCCCTCGTGCGGGACGTGACCAAAACGAAGGTTATTTCAGTGGCAAATATCAAGTCGCAAATCAAGCGCAACCTCACCAACGCCAAGGCCAACGAGCGCAATAAGGCTGTGAAGAGCGAGGTCAAGACGGCCATTCGTTCGGCGCGCACCGCCATCGCCGCGGGCGACAAGGCTGCCGCAACCGACGCCGTGCGCGTTGCCGGTCGCAAGATCGACAAAGCTGTCAGCAAGGGCGTTCTGCACAAGAACCAGGGCGCCAACCGCAAGTCGGCCATCGCCGCTCAGGCTGCCGCGCTCTAAGCAAGAATTCAGAGGGTGCCCCGCTTCGGCGGGGCACTTTTTTTGCGCGTGGTGCGGTAACCCGACTACGACAGCCCGTAGGTGGAGACCACCGTCACCATGCGCTCGAGGGCATAGACCGGATCGCGCGTGGCGCCCTTGACGTTGGCGTCGGCTGCGGCAACGGCGACGATGGCTGAGGCCAAACCACCCTCACTCCACCCGCTCAGGTCTCGTCGTGCGCGATCAATCTGCCACGGGGCAGCACCGATAACGCTCGCCAGCTCTCCCGCCGAGCGGCGGTCGCCCATCACGCGCGCCATGATGCGCAGCTTGCTGGCAAAGGCGGCCACCAACGGAACGGGGTCTGCGCCCGACTCCAGCGCATTCCGCAACGACACGAGTGCGTCGCCGGGGCGGCCAGCGATTGCGATGTCGGCGACCCGAAACACGGTGGCTTCGGCGCGGCCACCGTAGTAGGTGTCGACATCTCGCTCGTCGATATCACCGGACGTATCAGACATCAGTTGTTGGCAGGCCGCGGCTAACTCGGCGCCGTTCGACGAGAAGGCTGCCACGAGACCGCGAACCGCCCCCGGCGTGATGCGCCTTTCGCCCGCCGCAAACTCTGCCGCCGCAAATTCAAACTTGTCGTTGTCAGACTTGAGCTCGTCAACAATCACCTCGATGCCCGCTCCCGTTCCCAACCGAACGGTGTCGAGAATTTTCTTGCCCCGCACGCCGCCACCGTGGCGCAACACCAGCGTGGTGTCGGCGTCGGGCGCTTGCAGATAGGAGACAACGTCTTCGATGAACTCGTCCGAGCACTTCTCTACTGAGGAAACGCGGATGAGCCGAGGCTCGCCAAACAGTGAGGGACTGGCAAGAGTGAGCAACTGCCCCGACGCGTAGGTGGCGGCATCCACGTCGGAAACCTCAAGCGACGGGTCGGCCGCGCGCAACTGTTGGCGGATCCCCGTCATAGCGCGCTCGGCCAGAAACTCCTCGGGCCCGGTCACCAAAACAACCGCTGCGGGGCGTGCCTCGCGCCAGCCCAACTGGGGTATGGCAACAGAGGTCTTGACCTTGCTCGATCGACCGGATGCGGTTGCCACGAAACTTTCCTTCGAACGGTAGTGGAGGCTGGTGCGTTCAGCCTAGCCAGCACCACCCCAGCCCTTCGCGCTCCACACGCGCAGGTCGCCCAAAGAGTTGGAGACGAGAACGAGTCCGGAGAGATCGGTGCGAACGGTTCGCGCTCCCCCACTCTCCAGAAGCCGCATGGTCTTGCTGGTGGGGTGGCCATATCCGTTGTCGCGCCCCGCAGAAATGAGCGCGAGGCGCGGCCGAACAACGTTCGTGAGTCGCGCGGATTGATCCGACGATCCGTGGTGCGCCACCTTGAGAACATCGACGCGACCGAGTTCCGGATGTTTGGCCAAGAGAGCGTTTTGTGACTCCTCACCCAGGTCGGCCAAGAAGAGGGCGCTCATGCCCGGGGCAGCGATGCTCAGCGAAATACTGCCCGGGTTGCCGCCCTGCATGCTGGGATACCCCCGCGCCGGCCACAGCACGGTGCACACCGTGTCGCCCAGCTCCATGCGCTGGCCCGAGATTGCGCGGGTGACGCTCATCCCCTGAGCCAGGAGTCCGCGAATCACGTCGTGATCACTTTCCCGCTGCGGCGCCGAAATCAGCACGTGGTCCGTGCGTCCGTAGACCGCTTCTATTCCGCCGGCATGGTCCGCGTCAAAGTGTGTCAACACGACGGCATGTACCCGATCAATGCCGAGGCTGCGCAGGCAGGACTCTGCGAGGTCGGCATGCCGACCGGTGTCAATAAGAATGTCGCGGGGCTGCCCCTGAGGGTCGAATCCCCGCACCACCAGGGCATCACCCTGTCCCACATCGCACATGGCGATTCGCCAGTCGGCGGGACGCGTTACCGAAAGGCCAACGACCTGGGTAATGGCGATCGTGAAGGCGAGACCGAGAGTTAGGGCTACTCCGATTGCACCCACGGTACGCGCCCGGCCCCGACGCGCCACGAGAGCGAGGCAGATGAATACGCTCGTGGCAACAGCGCAGGCTGCTCCGCCGATGCCGTCGAGCCAGGGCAGGCTGGCGAGCGGCATGCGCGCCGTCGTTTGGGCGACCAGGGCGATCCACGCGGCCGGAACCCAGCCCAGCCACGCAACGATGTGCGCGAGCCACGGCACGACGGGCGCCAGCACGAAGGCCAGCATGCCCAGGATGGTCGCCAGTGGCGCGGCGGGTTCGGCAAGCATGTTGGCCAGTACCCCATACGTTGGCCACACGGGCGCGAAAAGCATGATGATCGGCTGACAGACAAGCTGCGTCGATACCGGGACCGCAAGAATCAGTCCTAAGTTTCGCCGAGTAATGGGCGAGAGTCGGGCTAGCCATTTGTGTGGCGCGACGCGTTCGAACCACGACACAAAACGTCTGGCCAATACCGGAGCCAAGACCAGAATCGCCACGGTGGCAGCCACAGACAGGGTGAAGCCCGGCGAAACCGACCACGCGGGAAAGACCATGAGCAGAACACACACGGCGAACGCCACAACCGGGATACCTGCGCCGGGCCGACCGAGTGCGATTGCCACGAGCACCACCGTGGCCATCACCGCGGCGCGCACCACGCTGGGTTGAAGGCCAACAACCATGACAAATCCGGCAAGGGCCACGATGCCCGCTACCACGCGCGCCCATCGCGGTAGCCCGATGAGAGCCGCCATGCCCATTACGGCGACGGTGACGATGGCGCAGTTGGCACCCGAGACGGCGGTGAGGTGGGTGAGCGATGCCACGCGCATCGCGGCGTTGAGTCCGTGGTCAACCGATGACGTATCGCCCAGCGTGAGACCGGGCAACAGGGCTGCTCCGTCGCCGGGCAGCCCGCTCAACGCCTGAGCAAATGCCTGCTGCCACTCGGCGGGCGCCATCGACTCGGCGCGTTCAAAGTCGTCTGCCCCTCCTGAGAGCACCGTGATGACGGCTTGCACGGCCCACAGCGCGGCCGCGACCACAGCCAGCCTGAGGTCGATGCCCCTACGGCGTAATGAGCGGAGCAATGTTTGCCAGCACCTTGGGGCCGATCCCGGAAACCTCGTTCAACTGGTCGACGCTTCGAAAACCGCCGTTGGCCTCTCGAAAGTCGATGATGCGTTGGGCCAGTGCGGGCCCAATCCCGGGCAACGTGTCGAGCTCGTCTCGCGTGGCCGTGGAGAGGCTGACCACACCGATTCCCGAAGAACCGAGTGTAGAGCCGACCGATCCCGCTCCCGCGCTCACCGCACGACAGGGCGTTCCCGGAGGGGCCTGGGGCACCACGACCTGCTCGCCATCGGTCACCGCTCGGGCAAGGTTCACCTGGCACTGCGAGCCGTCGGGAGCGAGTCCGCCTGCCGCCATCACCGCATCAATGATGCGCGAGCCGGGAGCGAGTCGATACAGACCCGGACGAACAACGCCGCCCACCACGTGAACGTAAAACTCGGTCTCGCCGGAGGATGCGAATGGCGTCTCGTTTGTCGCCGACCCTGCAACGCCGGGCTCTGCCGTGCTGAGCAGTTGGGTGGGAACCACGACAGGAATTGTGCGGGACAATGATCCCGTGGTGACGGAAACGACAATGGCCACACCCACGACGACCACGCCCACCAGCACGGTGATGATCCAGCCCCGACGAGTTCGCACGTCGTGACGCTAGCGCGAGGCACGTTTGAGCAGACTCCTCAGCGCGTGCATTGCTCGCAACCTCAGTGACCGAGCGCTGTGCGCGAGAGGCGAACGGTTCTAGCGGCCGAGCGCGCTCATGACGCGTCTGCCCGAACTCCGAACCAGTCGCTCGAGAGGAGTGCTGTTGCGGGTGACAAACAAGGCCTGGACCTGCCCAATCAGTTTGTGGCTGAACGGGGTGAGCGCGTATCCGTCTTCTTGCACCCGGCGCGGAATCATGAGAAAGGCAATCTCCACGCCCGAACTCAGTCGCCAGCCGGGACTCACTAAACGAAGGAGGTACAGCTCGTTTCCGTCGGCCGCGAGAGTGTGCCAGTCAACCGACGAATCAACGAACGTGAGTTCTCCGTTCTCGGAAAAACGATAGGTGCCTGACTCCGGCGCCGACGTCACCACGCGCTCCTCGTCCGAGGTTTCCTGAACAATCAGGGTGCTCCAGCGGGACGTTGCGGCAATGTTCGTGGATTCCGAACGTGACGCAGGAATGTCGCTGAATTGCCGACCATCACCCAGGAAATGACCCAGGTGATAAGCAAAGAGCGGCAGTGTTCCTTTTGCTTCCGTGAGATTCGAATGAGCAGACGAGCCGCTAATGCGCGGATTAACCTCACCCAGATATGCCGCACCGGTTTCCTGATCGAGCAGGATGCTGACCTCCAAGATGCCGCGATAGCCGCGCGTGCGCACCGCCTCGCAGAACGCTCTGACAACGTGGAGGCACGCCTCTCTCGCCGTCTTCGTCACGAGTCCCGGGTACACCTCGCTGCCCGTCCATCCCCCGCGATGGGGCGTCAACTCAGGGTGACCGGTGACCTCACGCAAGAGCGGACCGATCACGACCTCTTTGTCCAAGACGATGGCCTCCACCGCCAAGGGCAGATGACTGATGCGCCGCATGATCTTGATGGAGGTTCCGCAAATTCGTGACCCCACCACATCAAACGACGCGGCATCGGAAACAAAGAACGTGGTGGTTCCGGAATCGCCCATGGGCATCTGGATGACGAGGTCGGTTCCTAAGCCCGCGTCACGAGCCTGCGAGACGAGGTCCGAATAATCGACAACGCTCGTCAGGATGTTTGGCGCACTCGCAATGCCTGCCTCGTTGCCAATCTGGGTTGTCGTCACCTTGGAGTCGATGTGACTACGGAGCGAATACGGTGGCATCAGCAATCGATACCCGCGCTCGGCACACAGGGCTTCCGACTCTTCATCGAACGACGCAATGACAATGTTGGGAGTGGCGCCAGCAGGCGTCTTTGCCGCAATGAATGCCGAAACCTCAGGATTACTCAGAAGCCAATTAACCATGCCTACGTTTCCGCGCGGTTTGCGCAGAGGCATGCGTTGAGGGGTGAAGTTTGCTGGATGACGACCGGACCACGAATCTTCAAAAGTGATGAAGTAAAAGTGAGGCACAAAGCGCTCAAGCCCGAGAAGGTTCGTTGCGGAGCGACTTACGTAGAACACGGGCTCCGGAGACGTCGAGAGAAAATCTCTCAGTGCCTGCTTCTGGGCCACGCTGTCACCTTCCACTCACGAGACAAAAACAGATTCGGGCGATAACGGGATTGCCCTCTCTGAGCCTATCCACGGAACTCGCAGGGCAGACTCGCGGCACGACGACTAGGCGGGCTTGGTTGCGATGTTGACGAGCTTGGGAGCCCGCACAATGACGTTCACAATCTCACGACCCTCGAGGGCGCGAACCACGCCCGGCAGTTCGCGGGCCAGACGCTCAAATTCGTCATCGGCGATGTCGGGTGACACGTCAAGGCGATCGCGCACCTTTCCGTCGACCTGAACCACGGCCGTGACCGAGTCGTGCACGAGCAGCGAGGCGTCAGCCGCGGGCCACTCCACGAGCGACACACACGGCTCGTGACCGAGCATCGACCACATCTCTTCGGCGGTGTACGGCGCGTAGAGATCGAGCATCAGGGCGGTCACCTCTGCGGCCTCGCGCACGGCCGGGTCTGCTCCGCCGGCACCCGAGTCGATCACCTTGCGCGTGACGTTGACCAGCTCCATGAGTCGCGCCACCAGCACGTTGAACTTGAACGACTCGACGAGTGCCGGTGCATCGGCGAGCAGGGCGTGAGTGACCCGGCGAAGGCCTGCGTCACCGGATGCCGGGTCGGCGCCCGGCGCGCTCGTGACATCGCCGGCCATACGCCAGGCGCGTGCTAGAAACCTGTTGCTCGCTGCGGGCGACACGTCGGCCCAGTCGATGTCATCCTCGGGTGGACCCGCAAACGCCATGGTGAGTCGCACCGCATCGATGCCGTGCTCCTCCAATTGATCAGAAAGCTTGACGATGTTGCCCTTGGACTTGCTCATGGCCGAACCGTCCATGAGAACCATGCCCTGGTTGAGCAGAGCGGTAAACGGCTCATCAAAGTCGACCAGTCCGAGGTCGAACAGCACCTTGGTGATGAAGCGGGCGTAGAGCAGATGCAGGATGGCGTGCGTCACGCCACCGACATACTGATCCACGGGCGCCCAGCGCTTGGCCTGCGCCGGATCGAACGCCTGCGTTGCGTCGTTGGGCGAGAGGAAGCGCAAGAAATACCACGAGCTGTCCACGAACGTGTCCATGGTGTCGGGGTCGCGGCGCGCGGGCGAGCCATCAATCGGACTCGGCACGTTCACCCAGTCCTCGGCGGCACCCAGCGGCGACGAACCCTTGGGCTGCAGATTCAGGCCCTCGGTGGGTGGCAACACAACCGGGAGCTGATCTTCGGGCACGGGGATTTCGGAACCGTCCTCAGCGTGGATGATCGGGATGGGCGTGCCCCAGTAGCGCTGCCGCGAGATGAGCCAATCGCGCAGGCGGAAGTTCGTGGCGGCGACTCCGGTTCCGCGCTCCTCGAGCACCGCAATGGCACGAGGAATCGCCTCGGCCTTGGTCAGGCCATCGAGCGGACCTGAGTTGACGAGCTTTCCGTCTCCGGCGAGCGCCTTACCCGTGATGGCGGGGTCGTTGGTTTCGACAGGCCGCTGTGCTGAGCTTGTCGAAGCATCTTCCGACGAGGGGTCAACCTTGGACGGCTCCACCACCACGCGAATCGGGAGGTCGTAGGTGCGGGCAAAGTCGAGGTCACGCTGGTCGTGCGCGGGTACCGCCATGATGGCGCCGTGACCGTAGTCGGCCAGCACGTAGTCGGCGGCCCACACCGGAATACGCTCGCCGTTTACGGGGTTGATGGCGTAACGCCCCAGGAATACGCCGGTCTTGGGGCGATCGGCGTTCTGACGCTCAATCTCGGTGGCTTTCTGCGTTTCGGTGAGGTAGTCGGCATACGCGCTCTTGACGTCGTCGTCGGCTCCGGCCACCAGTTCGCCGGCGAGATCTGCCTCGGGAGCGACCACCATAAACGTGGCACCCCACAGGGTGTCGGGGCGCGTGGTGAACACCGTTACGGGCTCATTACGCCCCTCAATCTCAAAGGCCACATCGGCACCGCGCGAGCGACCAATCCAGTTGCGCTGCATGGTGAGCACCTTGGACGGCCAGGCGCCCTCAAGTTTGTCGAGGTCATCGAGCAAGCGGTCGGCGTACTCGGTGATGCGGAAGTACCACTGGGTCAGCTTCTTCTTGACCACAATGGCGCCCGAGCGCTCGGAGGTGCCGTCGGGCATCACCTGCTCGTTGGCGAGAACCGTCTGATCCACGGGATCCCAGTTGACCCAGGAATCCTTGCGGTACGCGAGGCCCTTCTTGTACATCT
>CAIWRM010000017.1 GCA_903915075.1 uncultured Microbacteriaceae bacterium | reverse complement strand
TGACGACCGGGTGGGTGGGCTCAACAGTGGCCTTCTTCGTGGGCTTCATTCTCATGGGCGGTGCAATCTGGCTGACCATCGCCACTGCCTATCGCATGCGGCCCGTCTACGCCCGACTCAACGACCAGATGGACCGCTATCGTCAGGCAGTCGAGCCCGTGCGTCGACTGCTCACGATTGTCATTCCCGTAGTGATCGGCATCTTCGCCGGAATGTGGGCGTCCTCACGGTGGCAGACAACGCTGTTGTTCCTCAACCAGGTACCCACCTCCGAGACGGATCCGCAATTCAACCTGCCCGTGTCGTTCTATCTCTTCTCTCTGCCGTTCTACCAGTCCGTGGTCGGGTTTGCTTCGGCCATTACGTTCCTGTGCCTCGTCATTGCGATCATCACCAATCTCGTTTACGGATCGCTCCGCATTTCGCGCCGTGAGCTGCGTGTGGCCAAGGGTGCCCGCATTGGGATTGCGATCGCCGCCGCCGTCTATTTGTTCCTTCAGGGCATCAGCCTGTACCTCGACCAGTTCGGCACCCTGAACGACCCCTCGGGTCTGTTGACGGGTCCCAGCTACTCCACCGTGAACGCCACAATTCCCGGTCTGCAGATCTTGGCCATCATCTGCGCGCTCGTAGCGCTGCTTTTTGTGGTGACGGCATTCACCGGGAGGTGGCGTCTGCCGCTGGTTGGCACAGGCCTCGTTCTGGTGAGCGCGCTGGTGCTCGGTGTCGCGTATCCGTGGATTGTGCAGCGCTTCGTGGTTGAACCGAGCGAGCGCACCTTGGAAGAGCCGTATCTCGCGCGCAACATCGAAATGACGCGGCAGGCTTACGGCCTTGCCGATGTGGAGAAGATCCCCTACAACGCGGTCACTGATGCCGCGCCCGGTGCTCTTCGTCAGGACGCCCAGACCACAGCGAATATTCGTATTCTCGATCCCTCGCTCGTGAGCGCGTCTTTCGCTCAGCTTCAGCAGTTCAAGCAGTACTACCAGTTCTCCCCTCAGCTCGACGTGGACCGCTACAACATCGACGGCAAGGTGCAAGACGCCGTGGTCGCGGTGCGTGAACTCAACCAGGCCGGCGTGGGCGACTCACAGTCGTGGTACAACAACTCTCTCGTCTACACCCACGGTTACGGTCTCGTGGGGGCCTACGGTACGCAGCGCACCACCGAGGGCCAGCCGGTGTTCTTCGAAGCAGGAATTCCCACGCAGGGTGTGCTCGGTAAGTTTGAGCCGCGCGTCTACTTTGGTGAGGCGTCGCCCCTGTATTCCATCGTGGGCGGAACGGATAACGGCAAGCAGATTGAACTGGACTACCCCTCGCAGGACGAGGAGTCTCAGACCTACACAACGTTTGCCGGTGATGGCGGTCCCGTTCTGGGCGACCTCTTTACGCGACTCGTTTATGCCCTGAAGTTCCAGAGTGAACAAATTCTGCTCTCGGACGCAGTCAACTCCGAATCGCAGATTCTTTACGACCGCAATCCGCGGGAACGTGTTCAGAAGGCCGCTCCGTACCTGACGCTCGACAGCGACCCGTACCCGAGTGTTGTCGATGGCAAAATCGTCTGGATTGTCGACGGATATACCACTTCTGCTGACTACCCATACTCGCGAGTGGAGAGTCTCGCCGCGGCCATTGCCGACACGCAACGGACCACGAGCACGTTGGCGATTGACAACGTCAACTACATTCGAAATTCCGTCAAGGCCACGGTTGATGCCTATTCCGGAGAGGTCACGCTTTACGCGTGGGACGACGCCGATCCCATTCTTGCCACCTGGCAGAAGATTTACCCCAACACCATCAAGCCTCTGTCGGAAATGTCGTCTGAACTGATGAGCCACGTCAAGTACCCAGCGGATCTCTTCAAGGCCCAGCGCGCGATTCTCGGCCAGTATCACGTGACCGATGCGGGCTCGTTCTATTCCCGCGATGACGCGTGGATCACCCCGAACGATCCCACGGCCCCCGACGGGGTAGGCATTTTTCAGCCGCCCTACTACCTCACGATGCAGACGCCCGGGTCAACGGAGCCGGCGTTCTCCCTGTATTCCACCTACATCCCGGATGCCACGGGAACCAATAGCCGTAACGTGCTTACGGGTTATTTCGTAGTTGACTCGGACGCGGGTAGCACGGCAGGCAAAGTGAATCCCGAATTCGGCAAGCTCAAGCTGTTCACGCTACCCAAGGACGTGACAGTTCCCGGTCCGGGCCAGGTGCAGAACAACTTCAACGCCGACCCCGCTGTGTCTAGTGAACTCAACCTCCTCAGCCAGGGCTCGACGAGCGTGCTCAAGGGAAACCTCCTCACGCTTCCGGTGGGTGGCGGACTTCTCTACGTGCAACCGGTCTACATTAGGTCCACGGGTAACACCAGTTATCCGTTGCTCAAGAAGGTTCTCGTGGCGTTCGGCGACAAGATCGCATTCGAAGACACCCTTGCGGGTGCGCTCGATGCGCTCTTCGGCGGCGATGCCGGCATCGACGGCACTCCCGGTGTCGACCAGCCGACAAATCCGGGGGCACCGTCTCCGACTCCGTCGGCGAGTCCCTCGCCCGGTCAACCCACCAGCAACGCGGCGCTCGACCAAGCTCTGGCAGACGCCTCGGCCGCCATTTCGGCTCGTGAGGCAGCGCGCATTGCCGGTGACTGGGCGGCCTATGGCGTGGCAGATCAACAGCTTGTTGATGCGCTCAATCGCGCTTTGGCGGCATCGGGCGGCTAGTGCGCGCTCTTCGCTTCAACGCGCCCTTCGACGTCACCGTCGAGGAGGCTTCCGAGCCGTCACTCGTAGACTCCCGCGATGCCATTGTTCGGGTGGCAGCAACGTGCGTGTGCGGAAGCGACCTATGGTACTTCCGTGGCGATAACCCGCGTGACGCGGGTTCTGCTATCGGGCACGAGTGCATTGGTGAAGTGGTCGACGTGGGAGCGGATGTGCGCAACATCCGCGTGGGCGACTTCGTTGTCGTGCCGTTCCTCGCGTCGTGTGGCGCGTGCCGCTTGTGCCGGGACGGTCAATTGCAATCGTGTTCCGTGGCCGGCGAGGCCGGCGTATTTTCAACGCAAGGAGCCCAAGCGGAGTATGTTCGCGCGCCATTTGCGGACGGATCGTTAGTTGTTGTGCCGGGAGGGCGACCGGCCGATGCCGCCTTGCCTCACCTGTTGGCCCTCTCCGATGTGATGGCCACCGGGTATCACGCCGCGGTGGCTGCGGCTGTGCAGCCGGGCCACACGGTTGCCGTGGTGGGCGACGGTGCCGTGGGTCTCTCCGCAGTTCTCGCGGCCCGCATGAGGGGCGCGGAACGCATCATTGTTCTGAGTCGCCACGCCGACCGCCAGGCCATTGCGACGTCTTTTGGCGCGACCGACATTGTGCCCGACCGGGGAGAAGAGGCCGTTGCCGCCGTCCGTGAACTCACCGAGGGCATGGGCGCGGACGCGGTGCTTGAGTGCGTGGGCACAGAGGACTCGATGGCCACGGCCGTTGGCATTGCGCGCCCCGGAGCCACGGTGGGCTTCGTTGGCTTGCCGCACGGCGCCGGAGCACCCCTCGGGCGCATGTTCCGCCACAACATCGGGCTCGTTGGGGGCGTGGCCCCGTCGCGTTTGTACACCCCTGCGCTTGTTGACGCAGTGCTCGCGGGTGAGATCACACCGGGCGATGTCTTTGATCGCCGTATGACCTTGGAAGAGCTCCCCACGGCCTATGTGGAAATGAATGAGCGCCGGGCAATCAAGGTGTGGGCTACGCCTTAGTCCCGTCGCCGGTTGAGATTATCGAAACCCTCGGTTTTAGGCACTCATGAACCTCTGCTAATCTAGAACTACCGACGCGGGGTGGAGCAGCTCGGTAGCTCGCTGGGCTCATAACCCAGAGGTCGTAGGTTCAAATCCTGCCCCCGCAACAATGTGATGTCCCAAGACATCGGAATCCCCTGAACCCACGGGTTCGGGGGATTCTGTCATTTTTGGCGTTGATAATCGCGGCTTGTGTCGAGGGTGAGTTCTCGGAGTAGTTCGCCTGTTTGTTGGTCAACGATGCGGATTTC
>CAIWRM010000016.1 GCA_903915075.1 uncultured Microbacteriaceae bacterium | reverse complement strand
TGCATCACTGGGCAAGATCAAAGACCAGGTATCCGAGGGTATTGGCGTCGGCGACTTTGCCGCACTGCGTGCGCGAATCGACACCCTCAACTCGACCATTGCAAAGAAAATGGAAGAGCTCAGTGAGCAATCTGCCCTGGCTCGCGAAGAGGCCATCACGGCGCGGACTGCTTTGGTCGAAAAGGTGGAGGCTCTTGCTTCCGGTGACCTGACCAAAGTGCAGTGGAAGCAGATGACGACGAACGTTGACGAGCTTTTCGCACAATGGCAGGTGGCACAGAAGAAGGATCGCAAGTTCCCCAAGGCAACAGCTGACGACCTGTGGAAGCGCTTTCGAACGGCACGTAACACACTGGACCAAGCTCGTCGCAAGTACTTTGCCGAACTCGACCAATCCACCAAGGGCGCCAAGGCCGCGAAAGAGGCACTCATCACTAAGGCTGAGGCCCTGATGGCGCAGGGTGCGTCGGCGCTTACCCCCTACCGTGCTCTTCTCGAGGACTGGAAGAAGGCTCCCCGAGGACCCAAGAAGGTTGACGACGCGCTGTGGAAGCGTTTTAAGGCAGCCGGAGACGCCATTTACGCTGCCAAGAACGAAGAATTCGAACGTGACGAAGCCGAGTACCAGGGAAACCTGGTCGTTAAATTGGAGATCCTCACGGAAGCGGAGCTTCTCCTCACGGCAACGGACTATGCCCAGGCACGCTCCACACTTAACGGACTGCAGAAGCGCTGGGACGCCGCCGGAAAGGTGCCGCGAGCAAAGATTCGCGAGGTCGACGACCGCATGCGCAAGGTAGAAGCTGCCGTTCGTAAGCTCGAAGAGGCACACTGGGACAAGTCCAACCCCGAGAAGCAGGCGCGCTCAGAGGGACTTGCGGGACAAATTGAGGCGAAGATTTCGGCTCTCGAAGGTCAACTGGCGCTCGCTCAGTCCGCAGGTGATGCCGCTCGAGTTGCCAGCATTGAAGAAGACATCGCGGCACAGCGTTCGTGGCTCGCTGTTCTTTCCTGACCCACGTCGCCGCGAATCAGGAGAGCGTTCCACAGTTTCTGCCAGCCACGTTCATGACCAGCGCGAATCTGCGACCATGTGCGCGTGCACACCTCTGAACTTTCTGAATTCTCCCCGGCCGAACGCTGGGCGCTCGTGCGCGATGGCCATGCCGTTGTGGTCCAGGGAATAATCTGCATCCTTGATACCGTTTCGGGTCCACGCCTTCGACTCGACGCCCTCCTGTGTGGCGATCATCTGGGCGTCGCTCACGAGGACGCCGTGGCCATCGAACAGTCGGCGCTGTGGGTGCTTGGCGCAATTTCTGTTCCACCTCGTCAGCTGTGCATTGCGGGCCTCGACGGAGTCCGGCTCTATGTCGGCAAAGCACGCACACACGTTCGAGAGCTCAACATTCCTCGAACAGATTGCCTCACTTTCGGCAGCAGGCTCGTCACCACTCCCGAGCGAACAGCCGCCGACATTGCCCGCTACTCCTCAGACGACGATTGTGCGTTTGCCGACCTGACCGCCCTCGCACAGCGAACCGGATATCGAAACCGGCACGCACTGGCAATCGTGGGACGCACCGTGCATCTGCCCTTCGCTAAACGGGCGCGACAGCGATTAGGAGCCGCTCTCGCTCACGCGGTAGGCGTCGTAGACGCCGTCGATGCGGCGAATGGCATTGAGGAGTCGATCAAGGTGGCTGGTGTCGCTCATTTCAAAAACAAACCTATTGAGAGCTAGTCGTTCAGTCGTTGTGGTGACCATTGCGGACAGAATATTCACGTGGTTCTCGGCCAAGACCCGGGTGACGTCAGAGAGCAGTCCCGCGCGGTCGAGCGCCTCAACCTGCACCTGAACCAGGAAAATGCTCTTGGAAGACGGCGCCCATTCAACCTCGATAAGTCGCTCGGGCTCACGCATGAGGGTCGTGACGTTGTTGCACGAGGCGCGGTGCACGGAAACTCCTTGACCGCGCGTCACGAAACCTCTGATCTCGTCACCCGGCAAGGGTGTGCAACATTTGGCGAGTTTCACCAAGATGTCGGCAGCCCCTCTAACAAGGACACCCGAATCGCTGCGTCGCGTTCCGCGCATGCCGCCCCGGGCGGGAATGACCACTTCCGGGGTTTCGCTGTCGATCTCTTCTGTAACGCTGAGCAAAATCTTTTCAATCACCGACTGGGACGAAACGTGTCCCTCTCCCACGGCCGCAAAGAGAGAAGTAACGTCGTCATACTTCAACAGCGCGGTGACCTCTGCCAAGGTTTCCGTTGTCATGAGGCGCTGAAGCGGAAGGTTCTGCTTGCGCATCGCCCGGGCAATCATGTCGCGGCCCTGCTCGACGGCTTCGTCGCGACGTTCCTTGGAGAACCATTGCCTTATTTTTGACTTCGTTCGCGTCGAGGCAACAAAACCAAGCCAATCTTGGCTGGGGCCGGCGTCCGGATTCTTGCTGGTCAAGATTTCGATGACATCCCCGGGGGCGACCTGCGTGTCGAGGGGAACGAGACGGCCGTTGACCTTTGCGCCCATGGTTCGGTGACCGACCTCAGTATGGACCGCGTAAGCGAAGTCAACGGGCGTGGCGCCAGCCTGCAGCCCGATAACGCGCCCCTTCGGCGTGAACACGTAGACCTCTTTGCTGCCGATTTCAAAGCGCAACGAGTCAAGGAACTCATGTGGATCGTCGGTGTCCGCTTCCCAATCGGAGATGTGCGCGAGCCACGCCATGTCGGTATCAACGGTCGACAGCTCGTCTGCCCCGCGTCCGCCCGCTTGCTTTGCCTTGTACATCCAGTGCGCTGCCACACCGAACTCAGCGCGCTGGTGCATTTCCGGAGTGCGAATTTGGATCTCCACCGGTCGACCGCCGGGACCCATCACCGTTGTGTGCAACGACTGATACAGATTGTACTTTGGGGTGGCGATGTAGTCCTTGAATCGTCCCGGTAGCGGATTCCATCGGCTGTGGATTGAACCCAAAATGCCGTAGCAATCGCGAACGGTGGGCACAATGACACGGATGCCCACAAGGTCGTAAATCTCATCAAACTCTCGTCCGCGCAACACCATTTTTTGGTAAATCGAGTAAAACTGCTTAGGGCGGCCTTGGACCTCACCGCGGATTTTGGTGAGCCGCAGGTCCTCTTTGACCGATGAGATAACGTCGGCGACAAATTCCTCACGCTCGGGTGTGCGCTGCTGAACGAGATTGTCAATCTCCGAGTAAATCTTGGGGTGCAGAACGGCGAAGGACAGATCCTCCAGCTCCCACTTCATCGACGAAATGCCCAGTCGGTGGGCAAGTGGAGCAAAGATATCGAGTGTTTCACGCGCTTTTCGCTCAGCAGTTTCGGGCGAAACAAAGCCCCATGTTCTGGCGTTGTGCAGGCGGTCGGCAAGTTTGATCACGAGCACTCGGATATCTCGCGACATTGCCACAATCATTTTGCGAACAGTTTCTGCCTGGGCAGACTCTCCGTAAGTGATTCGGTCAAGTTTCGTGACACCGTCGACGAGCATGGCCACCTCGGCCCCGAACTCGGCTTCAACCTCCGCCAACGAGTAGTCGGTGTCTTCCACGGTGTCGTGCAGGAGGGCGGCGATTAGCGTCTTGGGGCCGATGCCGAGTTCGGCCAAAATTTGTGCCACGGCAACGGGGTGGGTGATGTACTCCTCACCGCTCTTTCGCTTCTGCCCCTCGTGTGCGACCTTTGCGACCTCATGGGCCCGCTCAATGCTCGCAACATCTGCCTTGGGATGATGGGTTCGGACGGTGCGAACCAGCTGCTCGAAGCCCCCTGAGTTCTGAGCACGCCAAAAGATTCTGGGCACGAGTCGGCGCAAAGCAGTCGTTGTTGCCGGAACTTCCGTCATGGCGCCTCCCAATAACACCATTATCGGGGCAAAACAGTGACGTGGTTACGCGACAGTACGCTCTTTGGCCTTTTCCTGCATCTCGAGAAGCCGCTCGTCGTTCTTCTTGATTGCGGGTTCACGCATGCGCAACCCCGCATAGAGGGGCGCGGCCAAGAACGACGTTGAGTACGTTCCCACAATGATTCCTACCAAGAGCGCAAGTGAGATGTCGCGCAGGGTGCCGGCGCCCAAGACCAACGCGCCAATGAAAAGAATGGCAGCAACGGGTAACGCTCCCACAATCGTGGTGTTGAGCGACCGCACGAGCGTCTGGTTAACGGCAAGGTTGACCTGTTGTCCGTACGTGAGCGACGCGTCGCGCGTTTGGCCTGACGTGTTCTCCCGAACCTTGTCAAACACGACCACGGTGTCGTACAGGGAGTAACCCAGAATCGTGAGGAGGCCGATCACCGCGCCTGGCGTCACTTCGAAGCCAGAAATGCCGTAGATGCCCGCGGTGATGATCACGTCGTGGATCAACGCGATGATGGCAACGAGCGACATCTTCCACGTTCGGAAATACAGGGCGAGAACAATGCCCGCGAGGATGAGGAAGACAATGAGGGCGCGCAACGCTTGAGTGGTGATGTCCGCGCCCCACGTGGCACCAATGAATGACGAGGTCACTTGTGTCTCGGGAACGCCGTAGCCCACGGCCAGAGCGGCAGCAACTTCGTTAGTGAGCTGGTTCGTCATCTGCTCGGTTTGAACACGTACAGAATCGCCACCAACAATCGTCACTTTCGGATTAACCAGCGGATCCACCGACGCTACGGCAGCACTCGCGATCGATTGATTCGTGTCGGCCACATTCGAGACGGTGAACTCACTCCCGCCCGTAAACTCAATTCCAAAATTGAAGGCCTTGTCTATCTGAAATCCACCGCGCGCAAGCGGTCCAAGAATGCTGACGAGAACAAGAACGATTGACACGAGATACCACCAGCGGCGCCGCCCGACAAAGGGAAAAGAACGTGCCCCGGAATATAGATCATTACCGAACTGACCAAAGCTTGCCATCAATCCTCACCCCGTTCTCCAGCTTCGAGAGCTGCCTTGCGCTCGGCGATCGTCTGACGTTTTGCGGCTTCGCGACTCGCTGACTTGATCTTGGTTTCTTTGACGCCGGTGCCAGAGGCAACGCGGAAACGCCCGCGGCCCTGATAAACCGCGTTCAGAGAAACGGGGTTCAACCCGCTCAGCGAATGACCGGAAGCAAAGAAGTTTCTCCGCGACAGCAGTTGCAGCAACGGGTGCGTAAACAGCATCACGACCACGAGGTCGACGATCGTGGCGAGTCCCAGCGTCAGAGCGAATCCTCGAACGTTACCCACGGCGAGAATGAACAACACCAACGCGGCGAGCAAGTTCACGGCGCCACTCACAACGATTGTTCGCACAGCACGACTCCAACCGGAGTCAACGGCGGTTTCGAGGCTCCGCCCCTCGCGCAATTCGTCTCGAACACGTTCGAAGTAAACGATGAAGGAGTCGGCGGTAATACCAATCGCCACAATGAGACCGACAACGCCTGAAAGGGAGAGCCGGAAGCCCTCTTGAGCCGAGAGTATGGTGATGGCGAAATACGTGATAACTGCCGCCACGACAAGGGACATAATCGTGACAAAACCAAGAATCCGATACTGGATGAGCGAATAGACGACAACCAACGCCAGGCCTATGGCGCCCGCGAGAAGTCCGCTCATGAGCTGAGTGCTACCCAGGGTGGCCGAGATGGACTCGGAGCTCTCTACCTGGAAGCCAATCGGCAGGGCGCCGTACTTGAGTTGATCTGCCAGAGTCTTGGCCGATTCCTGAGTGAAGCCACCAGAAATCTGTGGCTTGCCGTTGGTGATCGCCGCCTGAGTGCTCGGGGCAGAAATCACGCGACCGTCGAGGACGATGGCGAACTGGTTCTGGGCTCCCGTGAGACCTACCAAGCGGGTGGTGGTTTCCGAAAACTTCCTTGTTCCCTCGGCGTTGAAGACGATGTCTACGGCCCACTGACCCGTTGACGCACCCGTTTGAGTGGTGATGACACCGGACGACGCATCAGAGATGTCACTGCCATCTACTTCGACCGGGCCAAGCAGGTACTTAACGGTGTTACCTGGATCACAGGTGATGAGAGGGGCATCGGCAGGAGCCGTGCTCGCTAGTTGGGTGTCTTCAGAGGCGCAGGAAAAGGCCTGGTACTGAGACGCCAAAAGAGGTGTTACCCAGTTGGGGTCCGAGCCGTTTGACGGCGACACCGTGGGCGTGTTGGGGAGGTTGGGATCGATACTCGCCGGGTCGAGCGTTGACGTTGTGCCGTCGGCATTGACAACCTCATTGGTCGGACCCGACGTCACTAACACCGGTCGAAAATCGAGCTTCGCCGATGCCTCAATTCTTTCCAGTGTCGCCTTGTCGGGTGTGCCGGGAATGGACACCACAACGTTGTTGCTGCCCTGCGTGTTGATTTCCGCTTCAGAAACACCAGACGCATCGACGCGCTGACGAATAATCGCAACAGCCTGCTTGAGCTGCTCTTCCGTTACCGCTGCGTCGTTGACCTTAGGCGTCAAGACAATCTGGGTGCCACCCTGAAGATCGAGTGCTAGCTTGGGCGCCCAGCCTGCGCCTGAGAAGAGCACTCCCGCCCCTGTGCCCGCGATAAGGAGACCGATGATGACCCCAAGCCAGATGAGGTTGCGCACGGCATGACGAACTTGAGTACTACGGGCCACGAGAGAAGGACGTCGCTTTCGTTTGAGCGGAAGGAAGGAGCTGTGCTTAGCCTACTTGCTCGAACCGGCGGGCTTGTCAGTGCTCGACTTTGCCGAGGGCTTAGCCTTCGCTGCCGGCTTCTGAACGCGCTCGCCAAACTGAGGGTCAATCGCCAGCTTGCCGGATTCCTTCTCCGGGTTCATGGCCACGTCAGCAACGGCCTTGCCCACTGCCTCGCCCTTGCTGGGACCTGATGACGCGGCGTCGATGACGCGAGCGACGACCTGACGGTGCACGGTGATGGTCTGGCCCGGTGACGTCTCGAGGACAAGCTTGTTGTCAACGTCATCAATCTTCTTGACCTTGCCGTAGAGGCCGAAGTTGGTCATGACCTCGGCACCAACCTTGAGCTTGTCTTGCATTTCGAGAGCGTCGCGGCGACGCTTGCGGCTGTTGCGCACCATGAAAATGATGAGCACAACAAGGACGGCACCCATGAGAAGGAGTGTCGGGTCAAAGGCCATGAGAGTTCCAATCGAAGAGGGGCCCACTGTGGGCGTTAATTGAGTATATGTGGCGAATGCTGAGTATTTAGTCGAAGAGCGTGCCGCGTTCCGGTGGTGTCCGGCCGAGATGCTCCCACGTGGCGCGCGTGGCCACGCGACCCCGCTGAGTTCGGGCCATGAGTCCCTCGCGAATGAGGAAGGGCTCAACAACGGATTCCACGGTTTCTGTTTCCTCGCCCACCGACACGGCAAGCGTTCCGAGCCCCACGGGGCCGCCGTCAAAATTGTCAACCAAAGCGAGAAGGACAGCCCTGTCCAGACGATCGAGACCCCGTGCATCGACATCAAAGAGGTCGAGAGCTGCTTGGGCGCTCGTGAGGGCGTCGGCTCCCCCGTGCACGTCGGCGTAGTCGCGCACCCGTCGCAAGAGTCGGTTAGCAATGCGGGGGGTTCCTCGACTGCGTCGCGCAATCTCGGCCAGCGCGAGGGCCGGGAGGTCAAGCTTGAGTAAGCGCGCCGAACGCTCGAGGACACGTTCGATCTCGCCAACGTCGTAGAACTCAAGATGAGCGGTAAACCCGAACCGGTCACGCAACGGATTAGCCAACAATCCCGTCCGCGTTGTCGCGCCCACAAGAGTGAAAGGAGGAAGCTCGAGAGTAATCGAGGTGGCCCCCACCCCCTTCCCCACCATGATGTCGATGCGGAAGTCTTCCATTGCAAGGTAGAGCATCTCTTCCGCCGGTTTTGCCATCCGGTGAATCTCGTCGATGAAGAGAATTTCACCGGGAACCAAAGCTGAGAGGAGCGCCGCCAAATCTCCCGCGTGAGCAATCGCGGGACCACTCGATATGCGCAACGATTGGCCCGTCTCTTGGGCAACGATCATGGCGAGCGTTGTCTTGCCGAGACCCGGCGGACCCGATAGCAAGACGTGGTCCGGTGCTCGAGAGGCTTGGGCGGCAGCCCGGAGGAGCACATCAAGCTGGGCAACCACCCTCTTCTGCCCCACAAACTCGTGAAGACTTGTGGGCCGTAATGCACTTTCAAACTGACGCTCGGCGTCGTCGGCGGGCACCGTGGAGAGTACAGACTCGTCGCTCACGATTGCCGCGCCATCACAGCCAAGGCATCGCGCAAGAGTTGCGAGGTTGTCTTACCTTGCGCATCGAGCCCACTCACGGTCTCGCGTGCCAACCTCTCTGCCCAACCCAAGCCCACGAGGGCGGCAACCACGGCATCGCCTGACGAGCCTCGGGATTCCGAACCGAGCCGAGTCTCCCCCACCATGACCGCATCAAGGCGACCGGCCAGCTGTACGCAGATGAGTTTGGCGGTCTTTGGCCCGATCCCCGAGACGCGGGTAAACGCCGCGTCGTCGTCGTTGGCCACCGCGTCAAACACTTGGGCGG
>CAIWRM010000015.1 GCA_903915075.1 uncultured Microbacteriaceae bacterium | reverse complement strand
CGTGCAATTGGCGCTCGCCCTCCACGTTCGAAACACTCTGGCCGATGCTGCCGCCGAGGGGGCTCGACACGCATCGCTCGTGGGACAAACGGATCAGGACGGCGTTCGCCGCACGCGTGACCTGATTCGGGTGGCAGTCGGGATGGGCGATGAGGCAGACGTTTTTGCCCGCCGCGAGGTGTGGCAGGGTTCCCCCACGGTGACGGTCACGGTAACTGCTCCGCTGCCACTCCTGGGGTTCTTCGGCCCTCCGAACGCGCTGCGCGTTGTTGGCCGTGCGCCCGTCGAGGTTCTGGCGGGTCAGCGATGACCATGCCGCGGGCGCTGCGAGCTCGGCGAGCTCTCCGCCCACTCCACGACAGTTCAGGCTCGGCGGCACTCGAGTTCATCGCCGCCGCGCTCGTGCTCCTCGTGCCGTGTGTGTATGCCGTCCTCGTCTTCGGCGCAATCGAGTCGGCTCAGTTTGCCGTCACCGGCGCCGCGCGTCATGCGGCCCGTGTCTTTGTTGAGCAGTCTTCGCCCACGGCGGCAACGCGTTACGCCCGCGATTCGGCCCTGGTGAGTGTGCGGGAGCAAGCCCCGCACGCCACGAAGCCCCGCGTGACCGTCACCTGCCGAGGCGCCTGCTTAGCTTCCGGCGGCACCGTCACGGTTCGCGTTGCTGTGGGCGTGCCTCTGCCGTTCCTGCCCCAGTGGCCGTCGGTTCGCCAGTTCACATCGGTGAGTGTGTCGGCTAGTGCCACGCAATCGCACGCACGACTGGGCTCGGCCGGGTGAACGGGAGCTCGCTTATCGCTCGGGGTCGCAACGCCGAGGGCTCCACTCTGCTCCTCGTGATTTTCGCGGTGCTACTGGCCGTTGCCGTGCTGTTGGGAACGGTGGCGGCGTCGAGTCTCTACCTCGAACGAAAGCGCCTGTTTCTTCTCGCCGACGGCGCTGCCTTGGCGGCAAGTCAAAACTTTTCCCTGCAGAACGTGGCTGTCGATTCCGCTCAACGCCGGCTCACGTTCCGCCTCACCACAACGGACGTGCTTCAGGGGAGCCGGGCATACCTGTCGGCTGCTAATGCGCGAGGCGTCAGGATCGTGGGCGCGACGACGCCCGACGGCGTCACAGCCGAAGTGCGCGTCGCGAGCACCTGGCATCCGCCCGTCATCGGCTTCTTCATGCCGGGAGGAGTGCGCCTCGAGGCAACCGCACGGGCGCGCGGAACCTTCTTCTGAGCCGCACGGTGAGTTCCGGGCCACCGGCCGTGCAAATCTTCGGCCGCTTAGGCGGGACGTTTCCAGTGGATGTAGCGCGGAATGTAGCGCCACATCATGCCGGCGCCGATCAGGCCGACGATGCCAAGTGCGCCGGCTGCCACCGAGATTGACGCAGCGGCGGTGATGGCGGCGATTGCCAGTGGCGCCGCGCTCGATCCCGCATCAACGGTGAATCGGAAAGCGCCCAAGAAGGGAGCCGGATTTCCCCGCGGGGCAAGGTCGGCACCCAGGGTGAGGATCAATCCCGAGGCAAGACCGTTACCGGCCGACAGAATCATGGCGCAGGCGATAAACCAGGCCACGTTTGTTGTGAGGTCGTGGGTGAAGCACAGGATGAGCGGCGAGATGGCCATGATGGTCATCGCGGGAACGGCCGACCAGCGCCTGCCCCAGCGGTCCATCACCTGTCCGCTCGAGAAGAAAAGAGCAAAGTCAATGGCGGTGGCAATGCCCATCACCAGAGCAATCTGAACGTCCTGCATGCCGATGCTCAGTGCCCAGAGGGGAAGCAATACGGTTCGGCTCGAGCGCAGTGCCCCCGTGATGCCGCTGGCGGTGCCCAGCCGGGCGAGCACGCCACGATTGGTCCACACCGTGCGAAAGAGGCCCATCGTTTCGCGTTCGACTTCGTCTTCACCGCGCGTGACCACACGCCCATCGGGCTCGGTGACCAGCGCGGGTTTGCCAAACACCTTCTCCGGGTCGGTGAGAAAGTACACCACGGCGATGGTGCCCAGAGTTCCCAGACCGGTGAGCCAGAAGGCGGAGTGAGGAGAGCCGGTGAGTGCAATGATGCCGGCGCCGGCGAAGGGGCCTACCACGGCTCCGGCGCGAAACATGCCGCCCAGGAGCGAAAGGGCCCGAGCGCGATAGGCCAGCGGAACGTACGTGGTGAGCAGCGCGTGGCGCGCCAAACCGAAGGTTGCTGTGGCGAGCCCAATCAGCAAAATGCCCGCTCCCAGCGTGAGCGCATCGCGCGCAAGGATGCCCAGAATCACTCCTACCAGCGCCAAGACGCTCGACCACAGCATTGCCATGCGCTCGCCGATTCGCGCCACGAGTAATCCGCTGGGAATGTCGCCCAGCAAAATGCCGAGCGTCAGCATGGCGGCTACCAGCCCGGCCAGCGCCAGTGTGGCTCCCGTGTCGCGCGCGATGGCCGGAATCACCGGAATAATCGCGGCTTCGGCAGCGGAGAACAGGAAGGTGGGTAGGTAGATGGCCAGTGCGCCCTTGCGCAGTGAGAACTCTTTGCTCGATGTAGCCATGCTGCCCTCGAGCCTACGCGCTCGTAGCCTCGCCGGTAGGCTGGAACAACAATGATCGACATCGACCTCTCGGACGAAATCCGCGCTCTGCGGTCAACATTTGCCGACATCCGTTCGGTGATGGGCGTGGAGCGACTCGAGGCCGAGATTGCCGAGTTGAACGAGCAGGCGGGGGCGGCCGACCTGTGGGACGACACCGCGAACGCCCAGCGCGTGACGAGTGCGCTTTCGCACCGACAGGCCGATCTGGCCAAGGTTTTTGACATCGAACGGCGACTCGATGACGTTGAAGTTTTGGTGGAGATGGCTAATGAGGCTGGCGATGAGGCCGCGGCAGCCGAAGCGCGCTCCGAGCTTGCCGACGTGACCAAGATGTTGGGCGAGCTCGAAATTCAGACGCTGCTCAACGGTGAGTACGACGCACTGCCGGCCGTCATCACCATTCGTGCGGGCGCCGGCGGCGTTGATGCCGCCGACTTCGCAGAGATGCTGCTGCGCATGTACGTGCGCTGGGCCGAGAAGCACGGTTACGGCGTCTCCGTGCTCGATACCAGCTATGCCGAGGAGGCGGGCATTAAGTCGGCCACCTTCGAGGTCGACGCTCCCTATGCGTTTGGCACGCTCAGCGTTGAGGCGGGCACGCACCGACTGGTGCGCATGAGTCCGTTCAACTCGGCCGGCAAGCGCCAGACCAGTTTTGCGGCCGTCGAGGTGGTTCCTCTCATGGCCGAGGCGGAGGCCATCGAGATTCCCGAGAACGACATTCGCGTCGACGTCTTTCGATCGAGTGGTCCTGGTGGGCAGAGCGTGAACACCACCGACTCGGCCGTGCGCATCACGCACCTGCCCTCGGGACTTGTGGTGAGCTGCCAGAACGAGAAGAGCCAGATTCAGAACCGGGCGGCCGCCATGCGCGTGCTGGCCTCGCGCCTGCTGCTCATTCAGCGCGAAGAAGAGAATGCCAAGAAAAAGGAACTGGCCGGAAACATCACGGCCAGTTGGGGCGATCAGATGCGCTCATACGTTCTCGCGCCCTACCAAATGGTCAAAGACCTGCGCACCGAGTTCGAGGTAAACAACCCGGGCGCCGTTTTCGATGGCGACCTCGACGGCTTTATTGCTGCCGGCATCCGCTGGCGCAAGCAGAAGTAGCCGGCCAGAAGCGCATCGCTGGTTGAGTAGCGGCGTCTCGCTGGTTGAGTAACGGCGTTTCGCTGGTTGAGTAGCGGCGAAGCCGCGTATCGAAACCGCGACTCACCGTGGCTTCGATACTTGGTTTCGATACGCCCACCCAGTGGGCTACTCAACCCACGGCACTGCGTGGGCACTCAGCCAACGAACGCACACCTAACTTGCGGGTGTCGCTCGGCGCCTTCGCATGCTCGCTTGCCTAGGCTCGAAAACAGCATGATTCGTTTTGACAACGTCACCAAGCAGTACCGCGGTTCGACGCGCCCGGCACTCAACAACGTGAGCTTCGAGATCCTTCGAGGTGAGTTTGTGTTTCTGGTGGGCGCCTCTGGATCGGGCAAATCGTCGTGCCTGCGGTTGATTATTAAAGAAGACAAGCCCACGCGTGGGGCCATTCACGTGCTGGGTCAAAACCTCGGCACTATCTCGAGTCGCAAGATTCCCTTCTTCCGCCGCAGCCTCGGCGTCGTTTTCCAAGACTTTAGACTGCTCCCCAACAAGACCGTGCACGAAAACGTGGCGTTCTCGCTTCAGGTGATTGGCAAGTCCAAGGGCTACATTCAATCCGCCGTGCCGGATGTACTGAAGATGGTGGGGCTCGCCGGCAAGGCGTCGCGCTACCCACACGAACTCTCGGGCGGTGAGCAGCAGCGCGTGGCCATCGCACGCGCGATCGTGAACAAGCCCGCCCTTCTCTTGGCGGATGAGCCCACGGGTAACCTCGACCCGGCAACGAGTGCGGGAATCATGTCCTTGCTCGAAGCCATCAACGCGGGCGGCACCACGGTCGTCATGGCCACACACGCCGCCGACTTCGTTGATCGCATGAAGAAGCGCGTCATCGAGCTCTCGGCCGGTCAGATTGTGCGTGACGAGCGCGATGCCGGATACGGCCACACGGCGGCCATGCCCATCGTGGGCGGCGAAACGTCGGTGAACGCCACCGGAGAGATTCCGCGCGTCGCGCGCCGGGCGACCAAGGCCAAGACGGGCCCCATTTCTCGCCCACCGGTGGCAGCGAATCCGATTATTGAGACCACCGACCTCATGGTGCCGCGCGTGCACCTCGAGGGCACCACGGGCCTCGACGAGATGACCCTCGACGCCGTGCCCGAACTTCCGAGCCAGTTTTCGATTCAGGCCTCCGACGACACCGACGACCTGAGCGCCATCAGTGAACTCTTTGCCATGAACGATTCGCAGGCCGTGCCGCGCATCGACCCGGAGAATGACCCCCGCTACAACGCCGGCGTTCCGTCGGCCGAAGACCTGGCCAGAATGACTCCCACGCAGCGCCTCAAAGCGCAGGCTAAGTCGACGGCGCGGAGTCGCACCAAGAATTCACCCGAAAAAGGCCAGGACGTGGGGCCTGTGTCATGAGGTTTGCACTCGTCTGGGGTGAAGTAGCCAACGGGCTGCGCCGCAACTTCTCCATGGTGGTCTCCGTGGTGCTCGTTACGTTCATCTCGCTCACGTTTGTGGGCACGGCCATCCTCATGCAGATGCAGATCGGCCAGATGAAGAGCTTTTGGTATGACAAAGCTCAGGTGGCCGTGTACATGTGCACCGATGTGTCGCCCGAAACAACGTGCCCCGATGGCCCGGCGACAGCCTCGCAGTTGGCCGGAATCAAGGCAGAGCTGGACGGATCAACGCTCGCCTCGTTTATTGACAAGTACTACTTTGAAGACCACCAGCAGGCGTTCGACAATTTTCAGAAGCAGTTCTCCGGTAACCCCGTGGCTCAGTACGTGACCGCCGACCAATTGAACGAGACCTACTGGGTGAACCTCAAGGATCCATCACAGTCGGCACTGCTCGTGGAGGCGCTGGGCTCACAGCCGGGAGTCGAGGCCGTGACGGATCAGCGCAGCTACCTCGACCAGATTTTTTCTGTCCTTAACGCGGCCAGCTACACCGCCATCGGCATCGCTGCCCTCATGCTGATTGCCGCAGTTCTTCTCATTGCCACCACCATCCGACTCTCTGCCTTCTCGCGTCGCCGCGAACTCGGCATTATGAGACTCGTGGGTGCCTCCAACGGCTTCATCCAAACCCCCTTCATCATCGAGGGTGTGATTGCCGCGTTCATCGGATCCGTGCTGGCGGGCGGTGCGATTGTGGGAATCGTGCAGTTCTTTGTGCGCGGTTACCTCGCGGTGAACGTTCCACTCACGTCGTTTGTGGGTCTGGGCGATGCGTTCCTCGTGGTTCCCATCCTGGTTGTCGTGGGTTGCGTGCTGGCGGCGCTCTCGGCCAACTTTGCCATCACGCGTTACCTCAAGATTTAGCGCGCTGTGGCCACCCAACGCTCACGGGCCATTCCCGCCGAAATGAGTCGGCGTGCCGAGGCGCGCTGGCCGGCCTTTGTTTCGCTCATCGTGATGCTCGTTCTCTACGCGCTCACGCCCACGGAGTTCGTGCCTCGCTTGGTGCTCATCGGCATCGCCGTGCTGATGTTTCTTCCGCTGATCATTCTCAACCCCCACCGGCTAACGCGTGAAACGTCGTGGTCGCGCTGGTTGTCGGTGTCGTTCGCTCTGGTATTGGTGGCGGGCAACTTGGTCGACATGGGGTCGCTCATCGTCGATCTCGTGAGTGGCTCAACCGGTGGCTACCGCATCTTGCTCACCGCCCTCCAGGTGTGGGCGGCCAGTATCGTGGCCTTCGCCATTGTGTACTGGGAGCTAGATCGTGGGGGACCGGTGAGTCGGGGAACCCAGCCTCGCCACAAGCTAGGTCGACCGGACTTCAAATTCGTGCAGGATGACGACGCCGACTCGGTTACCGAGGTCAAGAACCAGTCGTCCGAACTGGCCGATTGGCGTCCCGGCTTTATCGACTACCTCTACCTGTCGCTGACCAACATGACGGCGTTCTCGCCGACCGACACCATGCCACTGTCGGCTCGCGCCAAGATTTTCATGGGGGTGCAGTCGGTGTGTGGCTTCATTCTTCTCGCTCTGGTGATTGCCCGGTCGGTGAACATCCTCGCCTAGCCCCGTTATCGCCGGTTGAGTGGTCGCGTCGCGACCTCGTTATCGCCGGTTGAGTGGTCGCGTCGCGACCTATCGAAACCAGCTCGATGAGCATGGTAATCTGGCTAGGCAACTTAGCCAGATAGGACTCACCATGAAGCCGGTCAACATGCTCGACGCCAAGAACTCGCTGTCTCGACTTGTGGCCGCTGCGGTTGACGGCCAGGAAGTGGTGATCGCCAATCGCGGCAAGCCTGCGGTTCGTCTTGTGCCTGTTGACACGGCGACAAAGAACACCGGATCCGCCCTCGCGGCGTGGCTCACGCAGAATCCGGCACCGCTCGCTCGCGCACGAACGATGCAAGACATCGAGGCGCAATTGAAAGAGAACCGCGACGCCTGGACGTGATCTACCTCGATTCGGGCGTGCTCATCTATTCCACCGAGCTCGATGTCAACGTGGGCAATGCGGTTCGCCAGCGTTTGGCCGAATCGCCGGATCAACTGTTTTGTATCTCGCCGCTGGTGGTCATGGAGTGCCTGGTCAAGCCCCTGCGCGATAAGGACTATCGACTGCATGATCATTACCAACACCTGTTTGCCCAGCTCGATCGCGTCTCTTTGAGCGAAGACGTTTTCGTTCGTGCGGCCCAACTCCGCGCCGATTCCGGTACCGGCATGCCGGACGCCCTGCACATCGCGGCCGCGCAGCGTCATGACTGCACCGAGTTGTGGACCACGGATGCCCGCTTGGCCAAGCACTACCCGGGTTTTGCGCGCAACGTTCTGGCCTGAGGTCGCGCCGTAGACTGGTGCTTTGAGCACGGGGTCGGCGGGTAAACAACGGGAGGTGATGCACCATGCCAAAGGAACGCGGCGAGAAAGTGGTGGCCACCAACCGTAAGGCGCGCCACGATTACCTCATCGAAGACACGTTTGAGGCGGGAATGGTACTCTCGGGCACCGAGGTCAAGTCACTTCGTGCTGGCCGGGCATCGCTGGTCGATGGATACGCGTTCGTGGAGAACGGCGAGTGTTGGCTCGACGCGGTTCATATTCCCGAGTACACGCAGGGCACGTGGAACAACCACTCTCCGCGGCGCAAGCGCAAGCTTCTCATGCACAAGCAGGAAATCGTGAAGCTGGGTCAGAAGATTAAAGAGGGCGGCTACACGCTCGTGCCCCTCAAGCTCTACTTCACCGACGGCCGCGCCAAGGTGGAGCTGGCGCTCGCCAAAGGTAAGAAGGATTACGACAAGCGACACGCACTGCGCGAGCGACAAGACAAGCGCGAGGCCGATCGGGCCATCTCGGCCAGGCGCAATCTGGGCGACTAGCCCGCTGCGAGCAACCGACTGCCGGCCGGCCGGCAACGAACGGTGCAACCGGAATGTTTATTGTCAGGCGCGCGTTGTATCCTTCGATAGCGAAGTAATTCGCGCATGTCCGGTTCGCCGGGTTCTCAACTCAATAGTGTGTGATGTGACCAGCCTCCGTATCGCCGGCTGCCTTCGGGCATCAGCGATGCGGGCCACTCATGGGGATGATCGGTTTCGACATTGCCTGCGAGCGGGAGAGAAGCGGGTCGAGGATGCGGAGCTATCTCGTAAACGCTCTCCGCAAACTATAGGTGCCAATACAAAGCGCGCCGACTTCGCCCTCGCTGCCTAGAGCAACGAGCCAGAAGTCCGTCGGTATGAAGGTCTGTTCTCGCCTTCGTTCTCGGCGTCATTAAGAGAACTTGCCGTGAGATGACGTCTGAGCGCCTCACGGGACACTTACTCGGGCTGGGCTCGTCGACTTAGGTGCCAGTGACAAAGGTCGGAGCCGAGTAGAACGCTTTCACTTGCTACACCCGTAGAAGACTCACAATCACAGCAGTGGACGGGGGTTCAATTCCCCCCATCTCCACAAT
>CAIWRM010000014.1 GCA_903915075.1 uncultured Microbacteriaceae bacterium | reverse complement strand
CGTGCAATTGGCGCTCGCCCTCCACGTTCGAAACACTCTGGCCGATGCTGCCGCCGAGGGGGCTCGACACGCATCGCTCGTGGGACAAACGGATCAGGACGGCGTTCGCCGCACGCGTGACCTGATTCGGGTGGCAGTCGGTATCGGCGATTCATGTCGATCGGCCCGCTAAGGGGGTTACGCAAGCGGGCCCTAGAGAAATTCGACCAGGCCATACTTTCGGATTCGTTCGTACAACGTGCCGCGCGACACCCCGAGTATCTGTGCGGCCGTGGACTTGTTGCCTGACGACGCGCGAAGCGTGGTTAATATTGCGTCGCGCTCAACCGTTTCGAGTAATTTGAGTCCTCGTGCGCCGACCGACCCGTCTGTTGAAACCCCCTCTTGGGCGCTTAGTTGCGCTACGGCGAGAGGATCGAAGACGAGAGACGTTATTGTCTCGAGACCATCTGATTTGTGTCGAATAACCGTCACTTTCTGACCATTTGGAAGTTGAGATGTCCTGCATTCGGGCCGGAGACTCGCCACGAAGCTTCGAATGTCACCGTGGGTGAGCCGGAGGCCTTCGACGTCTTTGTCTTCAATCACCATGTTCGAATCGAGAGTGATGACGGGACTCCTTGTCACCTCTTTCGTTCGAATGTGAGAATCGAGGAGGCGTCGCTGACCTGACCGCAGACCGAGCGACAAAACCTGCTGAAAACCGTTAACGAGAGTGCGTAAGGCGATGCGAAGGTGTTTATTCTCATCTACTGCCAGGCACGTGATGTTGACGGCGCCAAGGATCTGCGAGGTCATGGGGTGAAGAACAGGACTTGCGGCACAGACGAGGTTCCTCCATCGCGTGTTGAAATGTTCATCTCCGGTGACAATCACGGTCTGCTGTGATGCGAGGGCGAGTGACACGCCGCTCGGCCCAACAACGGCCTCGTTGATGAGCGCTCCGCGCACGACATTGGCACGGTCTAGTTCCTTGCGGAATAAACCAGAAGCTGCCCATTCGTAGGTGACCACCCCTTGCGGGTCGGAAAAAGAGATCCACGTGTTCGTGTCGTCAAGCAGGGCGGCAGTTGTGTCAATGACCTTACGAGCGGCTTCAGCAAGTTCACTTTTCGAATCAAAATCGGTTTCGTGTTCGATGACTTCAACCGAGTCAGGACGCAATCCATTCCGAAGCGCGCGGTCCCACGAATCTCTAATAAGGTCATCGTGAGGAATCAGCACGCGCGGCAATTGACTCACTACAGAGTTTGACAACGTTGTCTCCTAGTTTTCGGACGCCGTGCAGGACTTGCGCCCTTTTCACAGACCCTTAGATAGTAGGCGCAGTCGTTTCAGTTGTGCAAGTTCTAGACACTTAGGTGAAAATTCCGTATTCGGTCATTCAGGATAGGAGCACTCAGCAATAGATGCCAAACGCGAGGAAAGTCCGAATCGAATAGCCGGGCCAATGTGGTTGCTTTAGGGCCCGAACACAAGAGGAGCAAAGGAAATGTCAGGACGCCTGGAGGGTAAATCGGTCCTTGTGACTGGTGCTGGTAGCGGCATGGGGCGAGTTATCTCCATTGCCTGCGCAGCCGAGGGAGCTCAGGTCACGGCAGTCGACATGAACGTTGAGTCGGCCAATGCCACGAGTGATGAGATTGTAAAAGCTGGTGGGAAGGCTATCGCCGTCGCGGGAAATGTGACAAAACGGAACGATGTTGCTGCCGCTGTTTCTGCGTCCGTCGAGGCGTTTGGCAAGTTGGATGTGATGTTCAACATCGCCGGAATGATCAAGCCGGCGCACTTCATGGACACGACCGAAGAAAACTTCCGAAACACGTTAGACGTTAACGCGTTGGGAACCCTCATCACGCAGCAAGAAGCGGCGAAGCAGATGATTAAGCAGGGCCACGGCGGCAAGCTCATCCTGGTGTCGTCCATCGCCGGCCGTCAGGGTTATCCAGACTTTTCCGCTTATTGCGCCAGCAAGTTTGCCGTGAATGCTCTCAACCAATCGGCAGCTCACTCGCTGGCCCAGCACAAAATTACCAGCAACGCTTTTGCTCCCGGCGTGGTGGACACACCTCTTTGGAAGCAGCTTGACCTCGATCTGGTTGCGATTGGAAGCTCAGAAAAACCTGGCGAGGCTTATGAGGCATTCTCAGGGGCAAACCTGATTGGCCGAAAAGGGGTTTCCGAGGATGTCATCGGAACGGCTCTCTTCTTGGCTTCGTCAGACTCCGACTACATGACCGGCCAAATCATCATGATTGATGGCGGCATGGTTCTCGTTTAGAAATTTGCTTGACCTGGCAAGTTCACATCAACATCAGTAAAAAAAATATAAGGAGAAAAAAATGAAGGTTGGTCTTTTTGGAATGCCGATGAACCCCGGTCACCGGCCCCAGAGCGAAACATACGACGAGGTTGCAGAGCGCATCATCCTCGCCGACAAGCTTGGCTTTGAAGAAGTATTCCTCGGCGAGCACGTGTCGTGCCTGACCGAGCCTGTGCCGTCGCCGCTGATTTTCTTGGCGGCTCTGATTCACCGTACGAAGAACATTCGACTGGGCACGGGTGTGAGTGCTCTGCCGAACCACCACCCCGCACACGTTGCTGGTCAGATCGCTCAGTTTGATCACATGTCTCGTGGCCGCGTCAACTTCGGCATCGGCCCCGGTGGTCTGGCAAGTGACATGGAGCTTTTCAAAGTTCTCGACAACGAGAAGCGCGGAAAGATGATGTACGAAGCTATCGACATCATTCTTGACATCTGGAAGAGCAACCCGCCCTACAAGTACAAGACCGAGTTCTACGACTTCGGAATTCAGGAAATGATTATTCCTGAGCTCTTTGTGGGTACCATGCTCAAGCCCTACCAGAAGGCTCACCCGCCCATCTTCTCAACCGCGATGTCGCCGAACTCGGACAGCGTCAAGGTTGCCGTGCAGCGTGGATGGTCGCCCATGTCGGCAAACTTCTGTGGTGAGTTCGTTATTGCGAGCCACGGAAAGAAGATTGCGGAAGGCTTCGAGGAGATGGGCCAGGAGCCCAACTTCGACAGCTGGCGCGTTGCACGCAACATCGTGATTCGCGACTCTGAGGCTGAGGCTGAAGAAGCCGCTCTGAGTCCTGATGGTGGCAACTACTTCTACATCGACTACCTGTGGAAGGTCCTTGTGGCCGCCAACTACACGGCCGTCATGAAGGAAGACGCCAACATGCCCGATGCGGATGTCAAGATCAGTGACCTGCTGGACGACATCGTAATCTATGGTACTGCCGACACCGTTGCGCAGAAGATTCAGGCCATGCGCGACCGTGTGGGTAACTTCGGTCACCTGCTCATGGCAATCATGGACGGTGAGGGAAAGAACGACGCTGGCGAACGCCAGACGATGACCGCTCTTGCGAACGACGTCCTTCCCAAAATCAACAGCATGTCGAAGGTACCGGCATAGTCACCACGTAATAACACGGAGGCGAGACCGCCAGCAACTTCGGGCGGTCTCGCTTCCGTGTTCTACTGCCATCAAACGCCGTCACGAAAAAGCACACAGGAGTCAACACCATGGACGATGTTTCACCGAGTGAATTTGCCGGTCTTGCAATTTCTTTAGACGCTTACAAGAATCTTTTCCGCAATCACCCTGGTGGCGTTTCAGTAATTACCGTCGATGGTGAGCGGCCCGCAGGTTTTACAGCAACCTCGGTCATCTCCGTTTCGGCCGAGCCACCCCTGTTGGTCTTCAGCCTTAATAAGTCCACGTCCAGCTGGCCGATAGCGGAACACGCCCCATCCGCGGTCGTCCACTTTCTGTCAAAAGACGACAAAGGGATCGCCGACCGGTTTGCCACGTCTGGCATCGACAGATTTGCGGGTCTCGACTACACCATCCTCGAATCGGGAGAGGCTCTCATCGCCGGGGTACAAACATGGGCCCAGGGTAAAATTATTAGCCGGGTCGATCTCGGCGCCAGCGTTCTTTTTGTCTTGCACATCGAAAATTCTTCTGCGGCGGATCTCCACGCGCCGCTCGTCTACCAGTCACGGAACTACTACCACCTCGGTGAAAACAATCAAGTTTCCTAGCAGGGAACGTTTGGCGCCTGACTCGCAGTTCACGAGGGCGCACTCATGTTCGTTACTTCTGAAACCTCAGTTTCCCTAGGCTATTCTTATGGGCGGGGTTCTCGTAGCGTTTGCCATTATCGGCCTTGCTATTGCTGTGGGATATTTGTCTGCCAGATTTCGGCTCGTCTCAGCTGAGCACGGTCCAATACTCAACAGGGTCGCTTTCTACGTCTTCAGTCCGGCTCTCCTGTTTTCGGTTCTAGCCCAAACCTCTGCAGAAAAACTGGTGTCCCCCGTTTTGGGCGTGGTTATTGCCGCGAGTTTCCTGACGGCCGTCACGTTCGTTCTGATTTCTCGCCTTTTCTTTAGGCGCGGCGTCGCGGCGACAACTATGGGACTCGTGGGTAGCACCTACCTAAATTCGAACAACATAGGCTTGCCCGTTTCGGTATTCGTGATTGGGGACATCAGTTTTTTTGCGCCACTGCTCATGATTCAGTTGGTGCTGTTTTTGCCGATCATCCTGATCGTGATGCAGCTCTCGACAAACAAGGGCGATTCAGTCTGGAAAACGATGGGGTCCACTCTTCTGAATCCGCTCATTCTGGCAACCGTCGCCGGACTCATCGTCTCGCTCTGTGGCCTAGCGATACCTGACGTTGTGCTCCGCCCACTAGAGACTTTGGGTGCAGCGGCGGTGCCACTTCTCCTCTTCAGTTATGGTGTGTCTTTGTTTGGGCAATCGCTCTTTCACAAGCATGGTGATCGCGCTGTGTCAATTACCGCGATTGTGCTCAAGTCGATATTCATGCCAGCAGTTGCGTTCGCTATTTCGTTTTTTATGCTCGACCTGAATAGTCACGAAGTATTCGCCGCCGTTATTCTGGCTTCGTTGCCCACGGCGCAGAATATTTACACCTACGCCTCCGTCTACAAGACCGAGGTCTATGCCGTTCGCGACGTCGTCTTCGTGACCACCATCGTGAGTTTGCCCATTATGTTTCTTTTGGCGGCCCTTCTGGCCGCTTAGGTGTCCTGCTCCACGAGTGATTGTGCCAGCTCGATGAGCGCGGTTACGGCGGCATTTTCTTTCGCTTGTAACCACGCAATCTGGAGATGAATGGGTGGCGCATCGTCAACGAGTTCCAAAAAACTGATGTTCGGGTCGTTGACATTGTTCGCAACGGACGAGACCGTTACGGCGCAGCCAACTCCAGCGGTGACGAGAGAGAGCGTCGTCCACGTATCCGGCGCCGTCTGAACGATAATCGGTTCGAACCCAGTCGCGTGGCAGATTCTTCGAAACCGATCTCCCAAGACTGACCCTGGGTGGGGGGTGAGAGTGATGAAGGGCTGGTCTCGAAAGTCTGCTATCGATACTTGCTTCTTTTTCGCGAGGGGATGAGATTTCGGAACAGCGAGCACCAGGCGCTCTGTTACCAGAATGCGTGTCTCGACCCCCGTTGGGATGTAATCCCAGCGCCCCAGTGCAATATCGACGTCGCCGTTGAGCACTCTTGCCATGGCAAGTTCGGCAAAATTTTGGCTCATCAGTTCAAGGACAACTCCGGGTAAGTGTGTTCGGCACTCTTGAGCCAGCCGACCTACCAAGACCTGTGTCGATGCTCCGGCGTACGCGATGCGAACTAATCCCGCACTTCCATTCTGTGCCGCTCTCACAAGAATTTGCGCGCGTCTAAAGTCTTCGACAATCGTGGTTGCGTGCTTCACTAATTCGTGGCCCGCATTTGTCAATTGCACATTGCGGGTATCTCTGTGAAAAAGCGAGACGCCCAGTTCGCGTTCGAGGGAGCGAATGGTTCGACTCACGGGCGGTTGGGCCATGTGGAGTCTTTCAGCGGCACGCCCAAAGTGGAGTTCCTCGGCCACGGCCAAAAAAGTTTTAATGTCGCGCAGGTCCACCTCCCCATTATTCCATTTTTGGTAATGAAAGAGACCCTTCTTAGTATTTGACAGGACATAATCCACGCGGGAAGAGTAGGTACCTAACGATGAGGAGTTCCCGGCTATGACGGTCACATCAGATGACTTGGATGACCTGTTTAAGCGGTCGGCGGTAGGCCCTCTCAGTGGTGTTGTGATTGCAGATTTCGGGCGTGTCTTAGCCGCCCCCTACTGCACGATGCTCTTGGCCGATCTGGGAGCAACGGTTCTTAAGGTGGAAAGTTTGGCGGGAGACGAAACGCGAAGTTGGATGCCCCCCGTTGTCGATGGTGAGTCAACGTACTACATGTCGGTTAATCGAAACAAACATTCGATAGCTCTCGACTTTCGAAATCCTGATGACCTTGAGGTCGCAAAGTCGCTGGCAGCCAAATGCGACGTGCTTGTTGAGAATTTCAAACCCGGCGGCCTGGCCTCATTCGGTCTTGACTACGAATCAGTGCGGTTGACCAACCCCACTGTTGTGTACGCATCCATTACGGGTTTCGGCACAAAAGGGGGAGTTGATCTTCCCGGATACGACCTTCTGGTTCAGGGGGCCGCTGGACTGATGAGCCTTCAAGGAAGCCCCGAGACCGAGCCCTTCCGAGCCGGCGTTGCCGTGTTTGACGTGTTTACGGGCTTGCACACCAGCCTCGCCATCATGGCAGCTCTTCGCCACCTGAGCCTCACCGGAGAAGGCCAGCTCATCGAACTTAACCTCATGTCAACGGCACTTTCGAGCATGGTCAATCAAACGGGCGCGTATGCACTGGCTGGAGTCGTTCCTTCGCGTTTAGGCAACGAGCACCCCAGTATCTATCCGTACTCACCGTTTGCAACCCTCGACGGTGAAATCATTTTGGCCATCGGAAACGACAACCAATACAAGGACTACGTTGCAACAATTGGCGCGCCGGGCCTAGCGGGCGATGACCGGTTCGATACGAATCAAAAGAGGAGTCGCAATCGCGACGAACTTCGGCCTCTGCTTGAGAAAATTATGGCGACCCGCACAACCGCAGATTGGTTTCAACTCTTAAGGGCGGCAGGATTGCCCTGCGCACCGATAAACGACGTCAAGCAGGGTATCGAATTCGCTGAGTCTTTAGGCCTGGAGCCGATTGTTGCAGTCGGTGACGGGAGTCGATCGCAACCGGGGATTCGAAATCCGGCAGCATACTCACTCACACCCGTGACCTACGATTACGCGCCACCGGCTCTTGATAGCAGTGGTGAGGCCATTCGCGCGTGGTTGAAGAGCTCGACCTAGCCTGAATTAATCGGCATCCACGTGCTCCCGTGAAGCCTGGCATCCGCGAATTCGGCATTCACGTGCTCCCGTGAAGCCTGGCATCCGCGAATTACGGGACCCTGGTCGCTAGGGGATGCGAACCAATTTCTTGTTGGCAAACTCGTTGAATCCGAAGCTGGCCAACTCACGACCCACACCCGAAGCTTTGACTCCGCCGAAGGGAAGGTCCGGTGCGCTTCGACTCGTGCTATTGATCCACACCATGCCGGCTTCGAGGCGCGTAGCCAGTCTCTGCGCATGGTCGATGTCGCTGGTGAATATAGAACTGGAGAGGCCAAACGGAGAACTATTTGCGAGTTCGACTGCTGCGTCTTCATTCGCTACCCGGTAAACGACTCCTGCCGGCCCGAAGAGTTCTTCCTGATACGCGCGCATGTCCGGCGTCACGTTTGAGAGCAGCGTCGGTTCGTAGAAGAAACCGTTGTCGTCTACCTTGCGACCGCCGGCAAGGACAGTGGCACCCTTCGCGATGGCATCTTGGACCAGTTCGTCCAGGTCTTCTCGAGCCTCTTTCGACGACATGGGCCCAAGTTTGGTCTCAGCTAGCGTCGGGTCGTTCGGGGCATAGCCTGCGATGGCTTCGGTCATCTTGCTCACGAACTCGTCGTAGACCTCGTCAAGAACAATGAACCGCTTGGATGCCGTGCACGCCTGGCCGCAGTTGCCCAAACGACCAACGGCAGCAGACTGGGCAGCAAAGTCTAGGTCGGCGTCACCGAGGACAATGAACGGATCAGAGCCACCCAGTTCCAGTACGTACTTTTTCATGTGTCGCCCGGTGATCTCACCGACGGCCGAACCTGCCCTTTCGGAACCGGTGAGGGACACGCCTTGAATATGCGGGTTGCCAATCATGGTTGAAATCTGATCAGCCGAGGCGAAGGCGTTGATGTAGACGTCTGAGGGAAGTCCAGCTTCAGCAAACAATTTCTCGATGATCAGAGCTGACTGCGGGCAATTGCGAGCGTGCTTGAGAATGATCGTGTTGCCCAGCGCGATGTTGGGGGCGGCAAAACGGGCAACCTGATAGTAGGGGTAGTTCCAAGGCATGATACCGATAAGCACTCCTACGGGTTCCGTGCGAACGTACGCCGTGCCCGTTCCGCTAATTGTCAGCGGCTGGTCGGCCATGAATGCCTCTGCATTATTTGCGTAGTAGTCGTAGATGTCCGCGACGAGGCCGACCTCGCCCAGGGCCTGGGTCTTGGTCTTGCCCATTTCGAGGGTCAGTATTGCGGCCAATTCTTCGGCCCGATCTCGGTGAAGGGACGCCATCTTGCGAAGAATGCCGGTTCTGACACTGAGTTCTTGATGTTTCCAGGCGGGATAGGCCGCACCCGCGCGCCTGACGATTTCGGCAGCTTCGCTGTCGCTGATCACAGGGAATTCCGCGATTCTCTCTCCGGTGGCCGGATTGATTGTTGCGTACGAAGACATGAGACTACTTTCTCGACACGGCAGGGTTGCAATTAGTGTGAGGGCAATCTGATTCCACGGCAAGTCAGTGTGCAGTTCGTGAGCATTTCGGCGTGAGATTGCCGTGATAATTGCGGACGCCAGGCGATTATTGCATTTTGAGTATCTTTCTCCACCCGATTTAGCATTTGACCTGCAATGATGCCGGGTGTCACACTGACTACCGTTGACGACGCTGATGGGAGATTGCCGGTGGATACACTCACACTCGACGAACGAGATGGTTGCGTACATGTCGCCCTCAATCGCCCTGAGGTGCGCAATGCTATTGACGCAACGATGGTCGCTGAGCTGCATGACATCTGCGAGGAGCTCGAGACTGAACCTCGGGTGCTCATACTTTCTGGATGTGAAACGCCGGGTGGGGCAATTTTTGCCTCTGGTGCGGATATCTCGCAGCTTCGTGAACGCAGAAACGTGGATGCCCTGAGAGGAATCAATTCGCGCCTCTTTCGCCGCATCGCCCAATTGCCCATGCCGGTCATTGCGGCGGTCGACGGCCATGCACTCGGCGGTGGAGCGGAGTTAGCATTTGCGGCCGACTTCAGAATCGGAACGGCCCGAACGCGATTTGGAAATCCCGAAACTGGTCTGGGGATTCTCGCCGCGGCGGGAGCGACATGGCGACTCGCCGAGTTAGTGGGTGAGCCTGTGGCGAAGGAAATCTTACTTGCCGGCCGGATTGTCAGCGCAGAAGAAGCTCTCAGCCTGCACCTTCTCTCGTCAATTCACGAGCCCGGTGAACTGATTGACGCTGCTTTCACGCTCGCCCAGAGGATCCTCAGAAATGATCGATTGGCGACGCAGCTCACGAAGAAAGTTTTTCACGCACCTCGCGAGGCGCATCCCTTTGTGGATGAGCTAGCCCAAGCCGTACTTTTTGAGCGACCCGAGAAGGTCGAACGTATGACGGCTTTTCTTGAAAAGAATAGGAAATAGGAGATGAGCGAAACCATGAGTGTGCCCAAACGAGTGGGAGTCCTCGGAGGCGGAACCATGGGCGCCGGTATCGCATTTTCCTTTGCCCGCGCCGGAGCGAAGGTAACTCTCGTCGAGCGAGACGGTCCTTCTGTCGAGTCGGCTCGGGAGCGAATTGCAGAGAGCATCCGTCGCTCCGATTCAAAAGGGGTACAGCTGTCATTTTCGCTCGAAGATGTGTCGTTCGAAACTGATTACGGCACATTCGCGTCGGCCGAGCTCGTGGTCGAGGCTGTTCCCGAGGACATCGACCTCAAGAAGTCCGCTTTGGCTGCAGTCGAACGTGAACTCGGAGCTGATGGCTGGCTGACCTCAAACACCTCTTCGCTCTCCCTGACGGAAATCTCGCACAGCCTCGCACGACCAGATCGATTTTGCGGATTGCACTTTTTTAATCCTGTGCCCGCATCCGCCCTGGTAGAAATTGTTCTCACGCCGCAGACAAGTCCTGAGTTGGCGACGCTGTCGGCGGCCTGGGTTCGTGGCTTGGAAAAAACACCGATCACCGTTAACGATGCTCCCGGCTTCGCGAGCAGTCGGTTGGGGATTGCGATCGCGCTTGAGGCAATCCGCATGTTGGAGGAGGGCGTCGCCTCCGCCGAAGACATTGACAATGCGATGGTCTTGGGTTACCGACACGCAACCGGCCCGCTCAAAACGACGGATTTAGTTGGCCTCGACGTTCGTCTGGCTATTGCCGAGTATCTTCACGCGACCCTCGGGGAGCGCTTTGCTCCACCAGTACTCTTGCGGGAGAAGGTTGCCCGCGGAGACTTGGGCAGGAAATCCGGACGAGGTTTCTTTGACTATCCCTAAGAATTCTTTCTCGCCGGGGCGCAATGAGAACGTTGCAGCCGAATACGCAGCCCTTCAGGGCGCCGGGCCATGTTCATGTCTTGAACACAGAACAGCTTCTGGCTAGGAGCGGCATTACGATTAGCATGCTTAAAACCCTCTGTAATGCGCAGAGGATTTCTTTCCGCTTGTGGTCCACGCATCAGCGGGACTTTTTGCCAATTATCAAAGGAGATCACAGCAATGAGGGCTACCCGATACTACGGAAAGCACGACATTCGAATTGAAGATGTTTCCGAGCCGAGCGTTCGACCCGGCTATGTCAAAGTGAAGAACGAGTGGACGGGCATCTGCGGCACGGACCTTCACGAATACGATGACGGCCCCATGTTCTGTCCTGCTCCGGGTGCCACCCACCCGTTGACCGGTGAAAAACTTCCTATTGTTCTGGGCCACGAAATCGCGGGCGTAGTTGCCGAGGTTGGCGAAGGCGTGACCAAGGTGAAGGTGGGCGACCGTGTTTCGGTCGAGCCCTACGTTGTCTGCAATGAATGCGAATTCTGCCTCAGCGGCCGCTACAACATTTGCACATCGGCGGCATTCCTCGGTCTCTCTGGAGACAGCGGTGGTTTTGCAGAATATTGCGTCGCTCTCGAGCGTTTTGTTCACCCTTTGGGTGATCTGTCGACCGAAGTGGGAGCTCTTGTGGAGCCCCTGGCAGTGGCCCACCACGCAATTGTTCGTTCGGGGGTTCAGCCCGGCCAGACAGCAGCCGTCATTGGAGCGGGTCCCATCGGTCTCTTTGTCACGGCAATTTTGCGTGCCATCGGAGTCGAAACTGTCTACAACGTCGAAATTTCTGCGATTCGTAAGGAAAAGGCGGAAGCTTCGGGCTCTACGCTCGTTATCGACCCCACGAAAGAGAATGCCGTCGAAAAGATTCTTGGGCTCACGGGAGGGCGCGGAGTAGACGTCGCCTTCGAGGCCGTGGGAGTCTCTGCAGCACTCCAAACAGCAATTGATGTCACCAAGAGCGGCGGCAACGTGGTGAACATCTCCATTTGGAGCCACAAGGCTGAAATCGACTTGTTCGGACTCGTTGCTCGAGAGGTGTCCCTCATGGGTACGCTCGCCTACTGCAACGATCACGCTCCGGTGATCAAGTTGCTCCAAGAAGGAAAACTTAAGAACGTGGAGCAGTTCATCACTGGTCGAATCTCAATCGATGACGTCATCGAAAAGGGCTTGGAAGAGTTGATCAACAACAAAGAAGAGAACGTGAAAATTCTCGTTCACCCCTAGGTTCGTTCTGCGCAGCACAGCGCAGAATGCAGCGGCCCAAGATGTTTCTGGCATCTTGGGCCGCTCGTCATTTTGCTGTCAGCAGAGGCTTGATAACGATTGAGACTTCCATGTTCGAATCTTGAACAGACGCGTGCGAGGGCAGATACCGCGGCCCAATACTGGTCGAAGCCTTATCTGCCGAAGAAGTCAGGTATGGCGTTGTCATGACGCCTTCCAGGGTTTTTTGGTACTCATTCGTTTGGTTCGTCCGGGCAGTGAGGATGGCGTGTGACTCGATGTCACGCGTTTGATGGGGTCACCTATTTACCACTAAGGAGTAAGACACATGCAGTTCAGCAAAAAAGGAATGTGGAAGAAGGTTGTGGCGGTGGCAGCAGTTGCCGGCGTTGCAATCACGCTTTCAGCTTGTAGCGGTGGAAGTGGCGGCGGCGGCGACGCTGGCGGCACCGGCACCCTCGACGGTAACGGCGCCCTCCTGAAGGTATTCATGCCTTCGACCTCGAACGTCTACCTTGCCGCTGCTGCTCAGGCAGCAAAGGATGAGGCCGCAGCTCTCGGATTCGAGATCAGCGTCGTCGAGAACAACTGGGACCCCACCGAGCAGGACGCACAGGTTCAGGAATGGCTCGCAACGGGTGAAGAGGCCGCTGCAGTAATGTTCTGGCCAACATCTGCCGCAGCCGCAACTGCGTCAATCCGCGCTCTGTCGGAAGTTGCTCCGGTTCTGCAGTGGAACCAGCTCATTGACCCCGCTGCCGAAGAGTTCATCAAGATCGGTTACGCCGGTGTTTCTGACCTCGGAATCGGCGACCAGGCCGGTAAGGACACTCTCGCCCAGATTGAAAAGCTGACGGCTGAGGGCTACAAGTTCAAGGGTGGCGACAAGCCCAACGTGCTCGAGATTTCTCTCGGCTCGGGTGACTACGCTGCTGGTGTTGACCGCGACACGGCTTTCCAGGCTGTGACCGAGGGCAAGATCAACCTCCTTGGAGTTGAAGGCGCTGCTGACTTCGATGCACAGGGTGCATACGAGGCAGCCAGCACGGCTATCCCCAAGTACCTCTCTCAGGGTATTGACATCATCTACGTTCAGACCAACGACATGGG
>CAIWRM010000013.1 GCA_903915075.1 uncultured Microbacteriaceae bacterium | reverse complement strand
GGTTCTGCAACTTCAACGCGGGCACCTTGGGCAAGGCCATGGTGGAGGGACGCATCTCGCAGGGTGTTGTGGTGGGCGACGGGTCAGACGTGGGCGGGGGCGCGAGCATCATGGGAACTCTCTCGGGCGGCGGAACCGATCGAGTATCACTAGGAGAACGCTCACTTTTGGGCGCGAATTCGGGCATTGGCATTTCCCTCGGCGACGACTGTGTGGTCGAGGCCGGTCTCTATGTCACGGCGGGAACTAAGGTTGCTGTGCGGGACGGCGAGAACCTGGTGAGCGTCAAGGCCCGTGAGCTCAGCGGACAAAACGGCCTGCTGTTCCGGCGCAATTCATCAACCGGAGCGGTCGAGGTAATCTCGCGCTCGGGCGAGGGCGTCACCCTCAATTCCGCCCTGCACTAGGAGTCCCCCTCCGTTGCTGAGAGTGGGCCATACACCCCGACACGGGCCCGGTCAATGAAAAAATGCACTCGTCTTAGTTGCTTGTTTCGCGTATTCTCTAAGACGTGCCACACCGTGTGGCTAGATAAATCCTGAAAGGTTCATTTAAATGGCCAACATGACAGAAGGCTTGTCGTTGCTCTCGGGCATCACTGCTTACATGTTTATTCTGGGGTTTGCCGGCATGGCGGCCGGTACGCTCTACTTCTTGCTCGTCCGTTCTGACCTCAGCGCAAAGGTTCGCAGCGTTGCGATCTACGCGGCTGTGATCACGTTCGTGGCCTCCATCATGTACTACATCATGGCCACCAACATTTGGAACGGCCAGGGTATCGAGTCCACCGTTGTGATTCGTTACGTTGACTGGATCATCACCACGCCACTGTTGCTCCTTGAATTCGCAATCATCGCTGCTCTTGCCGGCAAGATCAAAAAGGGCCTTGTAGGTCGTCTGATCATTGCCGACATCATCATGATTGTTGCCGGATTCCTGGGTGAAACTATGGGCCGTCCTGGAGACCCCGCCGTCTACGTATGGATGATCATCTCCGTACTCGCCTGGATCTGGATCATCATTGAGGTCCTGGGTGTCAAGTCGACGGACAAGGGCTTCGCTGGTCACGCGGTACGCACCATGAAGTACTTCGTGGTCATCGGTTGGTCGATCTACCCCTTGGGTACCGCCATCCAGCAGTTCATGTCGCTGGGCGCCGAGCCTGAGTCGCTCAGCCTCGCAACGGCAGCAGCAATTGCAGCCATCGTTTACATCGTTGCTGACCTCGTCAACAAGGTTGTCTTCGGTATCGTCGCGGTTCGCGCGGCAAAGAACGTTAGCTAGTTCGAAAGAACTAAACTGTGGGGTCCCGGGCAACCGGGGCCCCACAGTTTTTGCCGCAACCACCAACCTCCAACCACCAACCAGGGAGCATCGTGACGACACCGATCAAGGTCGATATCTGGTCTGATGTTCAGTGCCCGTGGTGCTACATCGGCAAGCGAAAGTTCGAGAGCGGCGTGCAACTTTTTGGCCAACCCGTGGAGATTGAGTATCACTCGTTTGAACTCGCCCCGGATACGCCCGTTGACTTTGCGGGCAGCACCCTCGATTACCTGTCAGAGCGCAAGGGCCTGTCGCCCGAGCACGTGCGCTCAATGCTCGACAACGTCACCAACATTGCGGCCGAGGTGGGGCTGCCCTTCGACTTTGATCGCGTACACCAAACGAACACCCGCAAAGCACACGAACTGCTGCACTACGCCAAAGCCCACGGCAAACAGATCGAGATGAAAGAAGTGCTCTTGAAGGCCTACTTCGTCAACGGCGAGCACGTGGGTGACCTCGCCACACTGAGCAAGCTGGCCGCCGAGGTGGGTTTCCATCCGGCGGACGTGCTGCGGAGTCTCGAGGAAGGCCAGTACACCGAGGCGTTGGCCGCAGACATTGCTCAAGCTGAGGCCTACGGCATCAGCGGTGTTCCGTTTTATGTGATCGACGGAAAATTTGGCATCTCGGGCGCGCAGTCTCCAGAGACGTTTGCTGCCGCGCTAGCACAAGCTGTGGACTCGGCCTAAGACCCCGGCGACGCTCGGGGCGGTTTGCGAACACTCCAGACCAGTCATGTGCTGACCGTGCCCGAGAATTCGTCTCCACTCGGTAGTGTGGAAGCCAACACACCGTTGAGGAGAACCCGATGATGCCCCGCTTGTTCCAAGCATTCGCCGTCACCGCCGTTGTGGGCCTGTCTGCATTCGTCGTCGTACCCGCCGCTCAGGCTCTCACCCCAAACGTGACGACCATCACGGGCCTGAACAACACGTTCAGCACCGCATTTTCACCAGACGGCGCAACCGCCTACGTCGTTGAAAATGATGACGGAACACGCGGCGGGGCCGGCGCCCTGACCCTCGTGGACACGCGAACCAAGTCTGTTGTTGGCGAGAGCATTTCGCTGGGAGACTCAGGTGGAGCTACAACTCGCGCCATTGCCATGGCGCCCGACGGCTCGAAGGCCTACATCAGCATGTCCAACGGAACGCTGCTTCCGTTCTACCCCGAGACCCTCACGTTCGGCCCGGCCATTGCCGTGGGAAACACGGGCATTGGGCAAGTCGTCTTCACCCCGGACGGCACTCGGGCCTTTGTCGCCGTGACCGACTACGGTAGCGGAAACCTTGTCAAGGCGATCAATGTGGGCGACGACACGGTCGTGGCGTCAATCATTGTGGGTTTGGGGCCGAACGGTATGGCCATCACTCCCGACGGACTTTCGGTATTCGTCAACTGCAGTGACGGCAGTGTGTCGGTCATCGAGACGACGGGAAACACCGTCGTCCAAAGTTTCACACCCAGCGGTCATGCACAGGGAACGACAATCACCATGGCCCCTAACGGTTCCCGGGTCTACGTGACAGCGTTTGCGGGTGGCGGCCCCAACATGCTCACGTCTGTTGTCGACACCACGACGTATGCCACTGACCACCAATTCACGGGGGAGCCCAAAGACACCGCTTTCGACTCCGAAGGAGCTACCGCGTTTCTCATGAGCGCGTCCCTCGGCCAACTCATTCCAACGGACGCCGTCACGTTCGATGAGGGCACACCCATTACTGTCCTGGAACCTACCTCGGGTACCTGGTTGTTCGTGGATAAGAATCCTCGGGCGTCTCAGTATTTCGTCACCGGCGGAAATTGGGTCGTCATCGTGGGTGACGGTCCGGAACTGGCCGACACCGGAGTGTCCAACCCGATAACTACGGTTCTTACCGGTGCGACACTCGTGGCGATTGTCGGCGGCGTCCTGCTCGTTGCTCGCCGTCGTCTTGCCTAGACGCTCGCGGCGACCCTAGCGACGGATGTCGCGCGCGGGTTCACCGATGTAGAGCTGCTGCGGACGACCGATTTTGGTCTGGGCGTCGTGGTTCATCTCGCGCCAGTGGGCGATCCATCCCGGCAAGCGACCAATGGCGAACAGCACGGTGAACATGCGCGTGGGGAAGCCCATGGCCTTGTAAATCACACCGGTGTAGAAGTCGACGTTGGGGTAAAGCTTTCGCTCGATGAAGTAGTCGTCTTCCAGCGCAATCTGCTCGAGTTCTTTGGCGATGTCGAGAAGCGGATCTTGCACACCCAGCGCCGTGAGCACCTCGTCGGCGCTCTCTTTGACGAGACGCGCGCGCGGGTCGTAGTTCTTATAGACCCGGTGGCCGAAGCCCATGAGCTTGACGTTGTCTTCCTTGTTCTTGACGCGCTCCACAAACGTGCGCACCGATTCGCCCGAGCGCTGAATCTGACCGAGCATGGTGAGCACGGCCTCGTTGGCGCCACCGTGCAGCGGCCCAAAGAGAGCCGAGATGCCCGCCGAGACAGAGGCAAACAGGTTGGCGTCCGTACTTCCCACGAGACGCACGGTAGAGGTTGACGCGTTTTGCTCGTGGTCTTCGTGCAAGATCAGCAGGCGTTCGAGCGCCTTCACGACCACGGGATTGAGTTCGTACTCTTCAGCGCGATTACCAAACGTGAGACGCAGGAAGTTCTCCACGTAGCCCAGATCGTTCTGCGGGTAGAGGAACGCCTGACCAATGCTCTTCTTGTGCGCGTAGGCCGCCATGACGGGCACCTTGGCCAGCAAGCGGTAGGTGGCAATCTCAACGTGCTCGGGGTTATTGGGGTCGAGCGAATCTTCGTAGTAGGTCGAGAGGGTCGAGACGCCAGCGGAGAGAACTGGCATGGGGTGCGCATTCCGCGGGAATCCGTTGAAGAAGTTCTTGAGGTCTTCTTGCAGTAGCGAGTGACGGCGAATCTGATTCTCGAACTCG
>CAIWRM010000012.1 GCA_903915075.1 uncultured Microbacteriaceae bacterium | reverse complement strand
GGGCCTTTGCCTGTTTTGCGCACGGCGCCCGCGCGCGTTGGTCGATTAGCCATTGATACTCCACTGGGGTCCGTGCGATGTGTCCTCGATGAGAATTCCCGCCGCGCCAAGGTCATCGCGTACCCGGTCGGATGTTGCAAAGTCTTTGGCAGCTCGAGCCGCCTCGCGCTCGGCCAGGAGGCGGTGAACGAGAACACCGAGAGCTTCGTGAGCTTGCGACGAGGTCGGTGCGCCCCAGATCGGATCCCGCGGGTTGAGGCCGAGCACGTCGACCATGGCCAGCACCTCGGAACCGCGCTCGAGTGCGACCCGGGTGTCGCCGGCATCCCAGGCGCTGTTTCCCGCGCGCACGGTTTCGTGAATCACCGCGAGCGCCATGGGCACGGAGAGGTCGTCGTTCATGGCGCGCACAAACTCGTCGGGCAGGGTCGCCGACTTCAGGTCGACTCCCCCGGAGCGCTCACATCGCTCGAGGAACGACTCGATGCGCTCAAAGGCTGCTGCGGCCTCGGCGAGCGCATCGGCGTGCACCTCGAGGGTGGAACGGTAGTGGGCTGAGCCCAGCAGATAGCGCACCACGATGGGTCGGGCTTGGCCCAGCAGGTCGGCGGCAAACAGGGAATTACCCGCCGACTTGCTCATCTTTTGGCCGCCCACCGACACGAGGCCGTTGTGTAACCAGATCCGGGCGAAACCGTGTCCGGCTGCGTTCGACTGGGCGAGCTCGTTTTCGTGGTGCGGAAAGCGCAGGTCGAGGCCGCCACCGTGAATGTCGAACTGAGGCCCAAGGTAATCGGCAGCCATGGCCGAGCACTCGATGTGCCAGCCCGGCCGACCCGCGCCCCAAGGTGCGGGCCAGGACGCCGAGGTCGGTTCACCGTCCTTGTGGCCTTTCCACAGGGCAAAGTCTCGCGGACCGCGCTTACCGCGTTCTTCCGTGGCTGCGTCGGGCACGGTTTCCTCGCCCGACTGATTCGTGAGCGCACCGTAGGCGGCGAAGCTCTCGGTGTCGAAGTAGACATCCCCCGTGTCGCCCACCACATAGGCGTGTCCGCGTTCGAGAAGCTCGGCGATCAGCGTGATCATCTGCGTAATGTGACCCGTGGCCCGCGGCTCGTGATCCGGCGGGCGAATGCCAATCGCGGCGTAGACGTGGTGAAACTCACGCTCCGAGCGCTGGGCGAGTGCGCGCCAATCTTCGCCACCGGCTGCTGCGTTGACCAGCACCTTGTCGTCGATGTCGGTCACGTTGCGAACGAGAGTGACGACCAGACCTTGCGCCTCACACCAGCGGGTCAGAACGTCATAAGCAAGTGCGCTCCGGAGGTGTCCAATGTGGGGGCTCGATTGAACGGTCGGCCCGCACACATACAGCCCCACGCGTCCCGCAACCAGCGGCACGAAGTCCACGAGTTCGTGCGCGCGCGTGTCAAATAGTCTCAGGCCCACGCCGTCAGCCTACCGGCGGGGGTTCGGCGCACGCTTGATCCCCACGGCCAACTCGAACTCCCGCGACGCCTTGCGGTTGTAAGCCTCAGCATCGAGCGTGTAGCCGGCATGCGGTTTCCGGGCGAAGTCCTTCATGGCCCCGGCGAGGTCGTCGACCGTTTGCGGCGTGATCGTGATCGCGCCCGGGGGAAGGACCGAAGCCACCGAGCCGAACGCCACCGAGATTGACGGCACGCCGAGAACGGCCGCTTCCAACAGCACCATCGGCTGGCCTTCATAGTTGCTCGACAGAACAAAGCAATCGGAGCGCTTCAGAATGGCAAAAGGATTCGATTGCTGGCCCGCAAGGGTAACGGAGTCGCCAATCTGGCGCCGAGCAATGTCTTGTTCGAGCTGCTGTCGCAGGGGTCCGTCACCAACGATTACCAATCGCGCCGTCGGGAACTCGACATGAACCTGAGCGAACGCCGCAACGAGGCGCTCGTGGTTTTTCTCCGGCGACAGTCGGCCGATCGACACGAACACCGGGCCCACGCGCTTTCCCCGACGATTCAGCCAACGCAGGTCGGGGCCACCGTCGCCCTCCGCCGCCGAACGATTGCCGCCGGTCACTGACTCGGTGGACATCGACGTGATGGAGGCGCCATCAATGCAGTTTGTGGCAAACGTGAACTTCTCCGGCGCGGCGAAGTCGGCCAGGTTTGCGGCATTTACGCTGGCCAGCGCGGGCGATACCGAGACGAGGTGATCGAAGAATCGGTAGAGCGTGAACAGTGAGAAGAGGTTTCGCCGCAGAAGCTGGCGACCGCCCACCGTTCGCTGCGCATCGGCCCACATGTCGTTGTGCAGCCAGAGGGATCGGGTATCGCCGCGGCCGTGCAGCATGAGCATGGCCCAGAACGGGGAGTAACCGCTGAAGTCAACGAGAGACTCAAAGTAGGCGTCGCCAAAGCAACGCTCCCACTCGGAACGCCACAGCTGCGACTCCCACGGCTCTTCAATGTGCGCCCGAACCTTGGTCTTGAGGTGGCGCGTGTGTCGCCGCAAGTGCAGCGCTTTGCTGCCGTTCATGCCACCCACCCGAGGTATCTGCCGGATGGCGGGATTCAGAGTGCGCGACTCAAAAAGCTGCGCGGCCGACTGACCGGCGGGATAGGTGACCGACACGTCGTAGACATCGGTATTGATTTCGGCGAGCAGGTTGAGTGCGGCCGACGTAATGCCGTTGGGCTTCATGCCGCCGATGTGCATCAGCACGCGCGGTTTGCGATTGTCGAATCGATGAGAACGCGCCGCTTCTCCGCCAAACACCGCGTTGACCACGCGCTCGGTTGCCGCGCCGTCGTCCCAGCGGCTAAAGCGTGCGCGTGCCGTGCGGAGGCGTTTCTTGTCTGCGGCGTTTGCGCCCGCTGCCAAACGAGCCACCTCGGTGGCCGTCGCCGCCGCGGTGGTGAGCACCGCACCCGGGAGCTCGTCGAGGCCAAAGTAAAGTCCGCGGGACGAAACGTATTCTTTGGCGTCGGGCGCAAAGAACACAATGGGCCGCTCGAGGGGCAGGTAATCAAAGAAGATGCTCGAGAAGTCGGTGACCAGAAGATCCGTGAGGCCCAGCAGGGCGTTGGTGGGGATGCTGTTGGGCACCACCAAGCCGCGCAAATCGGAACGATTCCTCGTGTAGCGGTGTGCCTGCTGATGAAGTTTCACCACCACGAGCCACTGTGACGGGTCGAGCTTGGCGGCGATGGCCGTGCGCTGCGCCATGATCTCGTTCAGATTGTCCACGGGTCGAGAAAACGACGACCCCCGCCAGGTCGGAGCGAAGACAACGAGCTTCCGCTCGCCCAGGTCAATGCCGGAACCCGAAAGCTGCGCGGTAACATCCGCCCGTTCGAGGTCGGTCAGAAATGCGCGATCGATACGCGGGTATCCCTCTTCGAGAATGGTGCCGCCAAACAGTCCATCCAACTTGTACGCCTGGGCGTACATCTGGTTGGTCATGTGAGTGTTCGCCGACAGAAGGTAATCCGCCGCGAGAAAGTTGCGCAACGTGTTCGCCGACTCGAGGGCACCGCCCGGCATGTCGAAGCCCATGCGCTTAAGCGGTGTGCCGTGCCACGTGTTCAGATAGGTCTGTCCTTCTCGCTTACTGAACTGCGGGGGGAAGGTGGCGTTGTTGATGAGATATCCCGATGTGGCCAGGGCGCGCCAGTAGCCGCCCGAGCGAGGCGTGACGAACGAGACGCGAGGATGGCGGGCAAACTCGGCTCGAATGCCGCGGTAGGCGCTGGCGCCGTCGAGCGCCCAGATGTGCGTGAGGTGCGCGTAATTGGGGTGATCGACGAGGTGCCGAAAGATGGCCTCGGGATTACACAGCGCACCATTTCCGGCAAACGATTCGTAGAGCACGGTGGATGCTCTCACCGGGCGGGATCGCCAGTAGGCGTGGATTTCTGACGCGGCAGCTCTCGGAAGTCGGCGAACAATTTGCTTCAGTTTGTTGATGAGCATGCCGCGGAACAATCCCTTTCCCTCAGCATTAAGGCTAACCGACCGGGAAGGCTCCCCCGACCGGTCCCGGTCACTGAGCGGGGGTTTAGGCTGGGTGCCATGAGCGAGCAGATCATTGTTCATCCGGTTCACGGAACGCCGAGCGTGCCCACGAGCGCGTTCCTGGCGCCGGGCGCACGCGTGATTGGCAACGTGGTTTTGGGCGAAAACGTCGGGGTGTGGTTCAACGCCGTGCTGCGTGGCGACGGCGACGCGATTGCCATCGGTGACGGCTCAAACATTCAAGACAACGCATCGGGTCACAGCGACCCGGGAAGCCCACTGCGCGTGGGGCGAAACGTGTCGGTGGGGCACAATGCCGTCATCCACGGCTGCACCATCGGCGACGACTGCCTCATCGGCATGGGAGCCATCGTCATGAACGGCGCGGTCGTGGGAGCCGGGTCGCTCGTTGCCGCCGGCGCACTCGTGCTCGAAGGGCAGCAGATTCCCGCCGGTTCGCTGGTTGCCGGAGTGCCCGCGAAAGTGCGCCGCGAACTCACGGCCGACGAGCAAAAAGACATTCTGCGCAATGCCGAGAGCTACCGGTCGCGCATCGCCGATTACCGGCGATAGCGGGTTACTCCCCGCTGCCACAAACCGACAACCCCGTCGACGGGCCGAGCGCGCTAACCTCGCTCGGCGGCGATGACCACGTTGCGCAGCAGCATGGCGCGCGTCATGGGGCCGACACCGCCGGGGTTGGGCGATACCCAGCCAGCCACGTTGGCAACGTCCGGGTGCACGTCACCCGTGAGCAGGGCGTGCCCCGTGCCCGAATCGGTGACGCGGGTGATGCCCACATCGAGCACGGCCGCACCGTGCTTAATCCAACCGGGTTCAATGAGGTGCGGAACACCCACGGCGGCCACCACGATGTCGGCCCGCCGAACCTCGTGGGCCACATCCGGTGTTCGTGAGTGAGTGAGAGTGACCGTTGCGTCGAGGCCCTTGCGCGTGAGGAGCAACCCCAGCGGGCGACCCACGGTGAGACCGCGGCCCACGATAGTCACGTGCTGGCCCGCGATGGCTACTCCGTTGCGTTCGAGCAGCTCCACGATGCCCGCCGGGGTGCACGGGAGCGGTGAATCCATGGGGCCGTCTACGTTCATGACGAGCCGACCGAGGTTCACGGGGTGGAGACCATCGGCATCTTTGTCGGGGTCGATCAACTCGAGCATGGAACGCTCGTCGTGCCCTGCGGGCAACGGCAACTGCACGATGTAGCCGGTCACCTCGGCCGCCGCGTTCAGATCGGCAATCGCAGAACGAACATCGGCAGAACTCGCCGTGGCGGGCAGATCAATGCGGATCGACGACATACCCACCTCGTCACAATCGCGGTGCTTGCC
>CAIWRM010000011.1 GCA_903915075.1 uncultured Microbacteriaceae bacterium | reverse complement strand
TGTGATCTACGGAGACAACAAGAACTGGTGGGCAACCTACGCCCTCTGGGTCTTCAAACTGTTCGGCCACCCCGACGTGCGACTGCTCGACGGAGGTCGTGAAAAATGGATTGCCGAAGGGCGCGCCATCACCACGGACGTCGCTCCCGTAACCGAAGGCTCCTATCCCCTGGTCGCGCGTAACGACGAGACGATTCGCGCGTTCCGCGATGATGTCGTCGCTCATCTGGGAAAGCCGCTCATCGACGTGCGCTCGCCGGAGGAGTTCTCGGGTGAACGCACCCACATGCCCAACTACCCGCAGGAGGGTGCGCTGCGCGGCGGCCACATTCCCGGCGCGCTGAGTGTGCCGTGGGCACGCGCGGTTGCCGAAGACGGCACGTACAAGTCTCGGGCCGAACTCGACGCGCTGTACCTGACCGACGCCGGTCTGAACAAGGGCGACGACGTCATTGCCTACTGTCGGATCGGGGAACGCTCGTCGCACTCGTGGTTCGCCCTGAAGTACCTGCTCGGCTTCGAAACGGTGCGCAACTATGACGGCTCCTGGACAGAGTGGGGCAGCCTCGTGCGGGCACCCATCGCTGTGGGAGCCGAGCCCGGTCGCGCATAGTTCGCCACAACGCTCCACATGCACGAACACTCTGGTTGACTGTGGTGCGATGACTGATTTAACTCCCCCGGCGCTGAGAGATACGCGTGACGGTTTTCTCGAACTCGACGAGAGATCACGGCTCGAGTTCTTGCTCGAATTTGCCAATGATCTTCCGCCCCTGCCGGCGCACTATGCCGAACACGAGGAAGAACTCGAACGGGTAGAAGAGTGTCAATCTCCCGTGTTCATCATTGTGGACGTCGACAACGATGTCGTGACCGTGCACGCCACCGCTCCACTCGAAGCACCCACCACGCGCGGATTTGCCTCGATTCTGGTCCACGGACTCACGGGACTCTCCAGCCAAGCCGTTCGTGACTGCCCCGAAGATTTTCCCCTCACCCTCGGACTCACGAAGATTGTCTCGCCGCTTCGCCTGCGCGGACTCTCGGGAATGCTCTGGCGCATCAAGCGCCAAGTTGCCGAGAAGTCGGCGACGAGCTAGCGGCTCGAGTTCGGTATGGCCACGCGCGATGATGCGACGAGTTCTTACGCGTGGCCCGAACGATTCTGGGTTCGAGCGAACCTCGTGGCGACCAACTCGGGTGCCACGGCCGGTCCGTCGGGCACGTCGATTGATCTCACGAACCGCGAGGATCGAGACCTTCTCCGCCTCATCCGCCAGCACTGCGACGCGCTCATCGTGGGCGCGTCCAGCATTCGCGCCGAGGGGTGGCACCTTCCACCTCACGGCCACACTCACGTTGTGTCGCGTGGTTCACCTCTTCCTTGGAACTCCTGCCCCGATGCCTCTCGGGTGACGGAATGGCAGGGCCAAGCAAATGAAACTCTCCCGGTGCTTGTGACGCGTGTCGTTGGTCATCTCGCAGCAACCGGCTCCATGTCAATCCTGTGTGAGGGTGGCATCGCCACCGTGCGGGCGCTCGCTAAAGCAAGACTTCTCGACGAGTTATGCCTCACCGTAAGGGGCGCCTCGCGCGCTGATGTTGAGCGGGCACTGCAGGGCATCTTGCCTGACCCCACCGGTTGGTCACTGGCGAGCCTGACCGAGTCTGATGGGGGATCAACAATTTTCTCCATCTGGCGGTGCGTCACCGGGGTGCACTCCTAGTGGCGCACTAGGTTTTTTCACGTGAGCGATTTTGAGATGTCACCAGACGCCCCGGCGGAGTTCGTTCGTGCCGCCACATCGCTGATGGCTGCCAACGTTCGCGCCGAAGTGTCCGTGGAGATCATTCCGTCACCCACGCGAATCGCACCGAACAGCGCCGCCATTTCGGGCGAGGTGCTGGCCTCCGGAAACAGTGAGTCCCTTCACGGCACCGGGCGGCTGATTCTCATGCACGACCCCGATCAGATCGTCGCCTGGGGTGGGTCGTTTCGAATTGTGTGTTTTGCGCAAGCCCCGCTCGATTCCGACATTGCCCTTGACTCTATGCTCAGCGAGGTCACGTGGTCGTGGCTCACCGACGCTCTTGCCGCCTCTGGCGCCGAATACTCGAACGCATCGGGTACCGCCACACGTGTCTTGTCCCAGGGCTTTGGTGAATTAGCCGACCAGGGCGAGTCTGCGCACATTGAGCTTCGTGCGTCCTGGTCGCCCCGTGGCGACGACATGTCCGGCCATGTGCAGGCGTGGGCCACCCTGCTGTGCATGCTCGCTGGACTGCCGCCCACATCGGATGCCGTGAGCATCGACGCCCACAAGCGGGAGCGTGGTTAGCGTTCACGTCATCACCAGTCGCACGGAGTTTGCGGCGGCGTGCGCAAGCTTGGCCGGTGGCCAAGGGCCGCTTGCTATTGATGCCGAACGTGCGAGCGGATTCACGTATTCGCAGCGCGCCTATCTGATTCAGATACACCGGCGTGACGCCGGAACGTTCCTCTTCGACCCACCCGCCATTGGTGACATGAGCGACCTCACAAACTTGGGCGAAGGCACCGAATGGGTTCTTCACGCGGCCAGCCAAGACTTGGCCTGCCTCCGAGAGGTGGGCATAGCGCCACAGCGTATTTTTGACACCGAGCTCTCGGCCCGCCTGCTCGGGCTCGAGCGCGTGGGTCTGGGGCCCGTGATGGCCGAACTGCTCGACGTTCACTTGGCTAAAGAGCACTCAGCCGTGGACTGGTCGACTCGCCCACTTCCCGAGCCGTGGTTGACCTACGCCGTGGGTGACGTGGAACGCCTGGTCGACCTGCGCGATGCCCTTGCCGACCTGCTGGTTGACAGCGAGAAAATGGAGTTCGCGCTCGAGGAATTTGAGGCAGTCCGCCTGCGACCAGAGAAAGCGCCGAGCGAGGAACCGTGGCGTCGGCTCTCAGGCATGCACGTGCTCCGGCATGCACAGCAGCTCGCGGTGGCACGATCCTTGTGGCTGAGCCGAGATGAGCTCGCCCGCGAACGTGACGTCTCCCCCGGTCGCCTGATTCCTGATTCCGCCATTGTCGCTGCGGCCGGTGCCAAACTTGCGAGCCAGTCGGACCTTGCTCGCCTCAAGACGTTCACGGGTCGAGCATCCCGACCAGAACTCGCTCGGTGGTGGAGTGCCGTTGAGCAGGGCCAGGCGTCCACAGACCTTCCCGCGCTTCGCGTGCCGAGCGACAGCATTCCCCACCAGCGATCGTGGGCAGAGAAGAACCCACTCGCGGCGCTTCGCCTCGCCGCCGCGCGCGAGCGCGTGACCGAGCTGGCAGAGAGCATGGGCATGCCCGTTGAGAATCTCGTTTCGCCCGGACCCCTGCGCGAAGTCTGCTGGGCTCCCCCTCAGGACCAGTCCGCGGTCGCTCTTCATGATGCTCTCGTGAGCGAGGGGTTGCGCGAGTGGCAGGCTGTGCGCGTCGCCCCCCTCCTCGCCGAAGCTTTCGATCTGGCGGTCGCACAGTTCGAGGCTGCTGAAACGGCGGTTTCCGAGAGCGCCACAGTTCCGCCGGCAGCCGACGAGACAACGGAGCGGATTGCGCCATAGGCTAGGGAACGCCAAACAAAGGAGTTCTCATGGCTGTTGGAAATCGCGTCTCATTCATAGACGGCGT
>CAIWRM010000010.1 GCA_903915075.1 uncultured Microbacteriaceae bacterium | reverse complement strand
TGGCTTCGGCCGTCTCCGGTGTGAGTGTGACCGGCTACGACGGACCCGAGCCGGTGGAGTCGGGGAGCACGTTCGTTGAGAACGCCTTCATCAAGGCGCGCGTCGCGGCCGAACACACGGGGCGGGCATCTCTGGCCGACGATTCGGGGTTGTGTGTCGATGCGCTTTCGGGCATGCCCGGCATTTTCTCCTCTCGCTGGTCGGGGGAGGGGGCCACGGATCTCCGCAACGTCGAGCTGCTGTTGGCCCAGCTGGCAGACGTGCCCGACGCGTATCGTTCGGCCCAGTTTCGCTGCGTGATTGCGGTCGTGGTTCCGCACACCTCGGACGCACCCGCGCGTGAGTTCAGCGTGGAGGGCGTGTGGGCGGGGCGCATCTCTCGGACGCCGCGGGGTTCGAGCGGATTCGGCTACGACCCTATTTTCATCCCCGAAGGATACGAGGTCTCGGCGGCTGAGCTGGAACCCGCGACCAAGAACGCACTGAGCCATCGTGCCCGGGCGATCGCCGAATTGGCGAAGGTGCTGGGGACTGCTTAGTTCTTCTTTTCGTTGGACCGCCGTGGCCTAAAGACCTCGTCGGGAAGGGTCACTTCGGCGTCGGTGAGCGGGCCGTCGGCGTTGTGGGCACGGTCCCGGCGCGCGCGAATGAACGACTGCACGTAGTGGAAGATCGTGGGAACAAGCACGATGAGCACGACTCCGATGAGCACGACATCGATGTACTCTTCCACGAGTTCACGGACACCGGGAATGTGGCCGGCCAAGAAGCCCACGTAGGTGAGCCCCGCACCCCAGATCGCGGCACCGATGAAGTTGTAGAGCGTGTAGCGCTTCCACGGCATGTGCCCCACTCCCGCAGCGAGGGGAGTAAAGGTGCGCACAACGGGAACGAAGCGCGCCAGGATCACCGCAAGGGGACCGAAGCGAACAAAGAACGCGTTCGTGCGCTCCACGTTTTTCTTGCTGAACAGGCCACTCTCACGCTTTTCAAAGATGCGTGGTCCCGCCTTGTGGCCAATCCAGTAGCCCACCTCCCCGCCCAAGAAAGCGGCCAGGGCAATCGAGGCACACACGATGCCGATGTTGACGCCGAACGTACCGCTGATGGCGAGCACACCCGTAAGAATCAGAAGCGTATCGCCGGGGAAGAGGAACCCAACCAGCAGCCCTGTCTCGGCAAAGATGATGATGCACACGCCCAAAAGCGCGTAGGCACCGAATCCCTCGATGAGGTAAGCCGGATCAAGCCAGGGAATCAGATGCACCGTCTGAGTTTAGTCTTCAGGTGCTGGCAGAAAGTTCACTCTGTGCGAGCTGCTCCCGCCGTTCGCGCCGGTCCTGTAGCCATGTGCGAAGGCCAAAGATGATCGAGAGAGTGATAAAACTGCCGCCGATGATGTACGCGGCAACTCTCACGCTGGGGATACTGGCGGCGAAGAATCCCACTACCGAGAGTCCCACGCCCCAGGCAACGGCGCCGACGAGGTTGCTCGTGAGGAACTTGGTGTAGTTCATCTTGCCGATACCGGCAATCCAAGGAATTAACACGCGCGCCCACGGCATGAATCGGGCGACGACCACCGACCACCAGCCGTACTTGAGATAGAAACGGTCCACGCGAACAATGAGCCTGCTCATTCTGGGGCCGGCCTTTTTGTCCAGATACGGGCGGCCGAGGTGGCGCCCCATGATGAACCCCACCTGATCGCCGACAAACGCAGCGATACCGACACCGATGGCCAAGACCCACACGTTGAGCGTGTCCGACGCGGCAGCCGTGACCAGTCCGGCGGCGAAGAGCAGCGAGTCGCCCGTGATGAACGGAATGAACACGCCCACGAACAGACCGGTCCCGGCGAAGACCAGGCCCCACACGACCAGGTAGAACAGGATCGGCCCGGCATTGGCGAGCAGATCACCCATCTGAGTGCTGAGGGTAGAAGCCAGAATCATGGTCGTCCTCTCGTTGCGTGTGTCGTGGGGACACGTTTTTGTTTGGTCATTACCCCCGCGTGCGGAAGGAGGGACTTGAACCCTCACGCCCGAAGGCACAGGATCCTAAATCCTGCGTGTCTGCCATTTCACCACTCCCGCTCTCCTCAATCTTAGGCAGGTCTGTGTG
>CAIWRM010000009.1 GCA_903915075.1 uncultured Microbacteriaceae bacterium | reverse complement strand
GCGGGTATCACAAGGTCAAGATCGTCAATCGCCAAAAATCCGGGGAATTCCTTGCGGATTTCAGAAAGTTCGAGGTCTGCTCCCTGGTCGGCGAATGAGGCCTGAACCACTAGCCGACCTTGGCCTTTTCGAACTGCGCAGCGAAAATCTTGTCCTCTTCCAGCGAGATCTGGCGGAACGCCAAGGCCCGCTCGAGGGTCTCAGCGTCGGGGAAGATCAGGGGGTTCTCTGCGAGCGCGGGGTCAATCGCCTGCATGGCTTCCTGAGCGCCGGCCACCGGGGTGATGTAGTTCACGTACGCGGCCACCTCGGCAGCAACCTCGGGCTGGTAGTAGTAGTCCATCAGTTCCTGGGCGTTGCCCTTGTGGCGAGCGCCCATGGGGATCATGAAGTTGTCACTCCACAGGTAACCACCCTGATCGGGAATGGCAAAGCCGTAGTCGTCGGCACCGGCCTCGGTGTTCATGATGAAGATGTCTCCCGACCACGCAACAGCGGCAACGATGTCTCCGCTCTTGAAGAGTTCGGTGTAGTCGTTGCCGGTGAAGGCGCGAATCTGGCCGTCTTGCACCTGCTTTTCCAGAACTTCGATGGCGGCTCCGTACTCCGACTCACCCCAGTTGCTGTCAATGTCCACGCCCTGACTCTGCAGAATGAGCGCCATGGTGTCGGTCCACTGATCCAGTACCGCAATCTTTCCCTTGAGGGCGGGGTCCCACAGCTCTTCGAGCGAGGAGAGCCCGTTGGGGAATGCCTTCGTGCTCCAGCCCAGTCCGGTCATGCCCGACTGCCAGGGTAGCGAGAACTGACGGCCCGGGTCGTATGTCATGTCGAGCAGGCCGGGGTTGAGGTTGTTCTTTGCGTTGGGCATGTCGGCCAGGCCGATGGGCTGCATCAGGCCCTGAGCCACCATTCGCGCGGCAAAGTAGTCGGTGAGCGTGACAAGGTCGTAACCGATGTCTTGGCCCAAGAGGAGTCCGTCCTTGACCTTGGCATAAAACTCTTCGTTGGTGGGGATGGCCTCCTCGTAGGTCACCTCAATTCCGGTGAGCTTTTCGAACATGTCGATGGTGGGGTAAGCGCCCGCTTCGTCCTGGTCGATGTAGTAGGGCCAGTTCGCCCACGACAGCGTCTTCTCCGAATCGGAGACATCCGTTGCGGCCGTCAACGTTTGGCCGCCACCACCCGGTGTGCACGCGGCGAGGACGGCAAGCAGGGTTGCGCTTCCGGCTCCGGCAACAAAAGTTCGCCGTGTGAGTTGGCTGGCGCGCGCTTGGGCAACGAGACGGGCGATTTTCGGATCCTGTGGCTCGGGCTTGTGCGACATAACGAACTCCTTGCAGAAAATATCGACGTTGAATACCTACTCCCCAGAATCTACACAAAATCGTGCGCGTCTGTTGGAAAATTCGCGGGCTCCGTTAATCCAGGGTGCCGTGCCCGCGACAACCGCCTTAGAGTCATATATACTCTAACTCGACATAAAGAGCCTGCTTTACGAACGGTTCAGCGTCGTCGCAACACCCTTTCCTCATCCACAACCCGCCGAAGGAGGGACACCATGACCGCACAGTTTGCCCGGCCCCTGTCGCTGGCGGTATCGACGGTGATTTTTTCTCTGCGCCGTGGAGCAGACGACAGCATGGTCTTGTCGCTGCCGCTCGTGCGGCGCATTCGAGCTCCCCACAAAGGCGTGTGGGCACTTCCCGGCGGACCGCTGGGCCCCGATGAAGATCTCGCCCAGGCAGCCGGTCGGAATCTGCGCGACACCACCGGACTCGAGCCGCGCTACCTCGAACAGCTCTACGCTTTTGGTCAGCCCGATCGCTCCCCCGACAACCGCGTGGTGTCCATTGTTTATTGGGCGCTGGTGGGCGGCGACGAATCGGCCACGAACTTCGACGATGAGAACGTGCAGTGGTTTGCTGCCGACAACCTGCCGCCGCTGGCCTTCGATCACGGGCTCATCGTGGAATACGCCCTCTGGCGCCTGCGCAACAAGTTGGAATACAGCCGACTCGCGCACGGATTCCTCGAGCCAAAATTCACGCTCGCCCAGTTGCGAAGGGTTTACGAGGCCGTTTTGCAGCGCCGACTCGATCCCGGAAATTTTCGCCGAATGGTGGAAACCAGCGGCCAAGTGGTTCCGACCGGCGAACACCTCGCGGGAACAAAACACCGTCCGCCACAGCTCTACCGCTTCAACACCGCACAGGGATTGATTGACCCCGATCCCCTGACCGTCCGCACGACCCTCACCCAACCCGGAGTTGCCTCATGAACAAAGCATCCGTTTCCGAACGCATTGAGCTCATCGCGCGCAACAGCGCCGAGGGGGCAACGTGCGCGCCCGAGTTGAACGACGGGCCGTGGGAGTTTGACGCGCAACCGCCGGCCTACGGCCCGGGAGCCTCGATGGGCGATGTGATTCCCGTGGGCACCCCCCGACAGGGCGCGCTCCCCGACGAATACAAGACGGCCAGTAACGACGAGCTTCACGAGCGCATTCGGGCGGCCAAAGCCACCCTCGGCGAGCGCGTGGTGATTCTCGGTCACTTCTATCAG
>CAIWRM010000008.1 GCA_903915075.1 uncultured Microbacteriaceae bacterium | reverse complement strand
GCGAGGGTGAGAATTTCGGTCGCCAGAAGTTCAATGCGCTCGTTCGCATCGACAGCATCAACGGCCAATCGCAAGAAGAGGCCGCCACGCGCGACGACTTTGCCACTCTCGTCCCGCTTTTCCCGCAGGAACGTCTGCGGCTCGAGACCACCTCGGATCGCCTCACCGGCCGATTGATTGACGTGATTGCTCCCGTGGGTAAGGGCCAGCGCGGTCTCGTTGTCGGTGGTCCTGCTTCGGGTAAGTCGGCAGTTCTTCTGCAGATTGCCGAAGCCGTGTCGACTAACAACCCCGAGGTCCACGTCATGGTTGTTCTGGTTGATGCCCGACCCGAAGAGGTCACCGAGGCCGAACGCACGGTAAAGGGCGAGGTCATTGCCTCGACGTTCGACCGCCCCGCCGAGGACCACACCATGGTTGCCGAACTCGCCGTGGAGCGCGCCAAGCGCCTCGTCGAGCTGGGCCAGGACGTTGTTCTCTTGCTCGACTCGCTCACGGCCCTGGGTCGTGCCTACACGGTGTCGTCCGTCTCAGCGTCGCGCGCCGGAAACACTGGTGTTGACGCAGCAGCGCTCTACCCCGCGAAGAAATTCTTTGGTGCCGCGCGCAATATCGAAAACGGAGGCTCGCTCACCGTCATCGCTTCGGTGGTGACCGAGACGGGTTCGGCCGTTGACACCGCCATCCTCGATGAGTTTGTCGACAACGCCAACCTCGAACTGCGCCTGTCACGACTGATTGCCGACCAGCGCATTTTCCCGGCAGTTGACGTGACCGCATCGGGAACCCGACGCGAGGATCTTCTGTTGGGCAGTGACGAGGTTGCGCTCACGTGGAAGCTGCGCCGTGGCCTCGCCGCCGGCGGAGCGCGTGCCGCACTCGAGTACGTTCTGGGCAAGCTGGGCGACACCCCCACGAACGTGGAGTTCCTCATGCAGGTGCAGCGCGACTCTTCCCTCGACGAAAAGTCGGGCGCAGGAAACTAACGTGATCGATTCGGTCAACGCTCTTCTCGATGAGCACGCCGAGATTCAGACGCAACTGTCGGATCCCGCCGTGCACGCCGATGCGGCGCGTGCCAAAAAACTCAATCGGCGCTACGCACAGTTGAGCCAGATCAAGGCTGCCCACGAGGGTTTGCTGGCGATGCAGGACGACCTGGTTGCGGCTCGTGAACTCGCGAAAGAAGACGACGCCTTTGCTGCCGAAGTCACCTCTCTTGAGGAGGCACTGCCGGCAGCGCAGGAGCGCCTGCGGCGCCTGCTGATTCCGCGTGACCCCGATGACGGTCGCGACGTGATCATGGAGATTAAGGCGGGCGAGGGCGGGGCCGAGAGCGCTCTGTTCGCGGCCGATCTGCTGCGCATGTACCTGCACTACGCCGAGTCCAAGGGGTGGAAGACCGAAATCCTCGACCGCACGGAGTCGGACCTGGGCGGATACAAAGACGTTCAGATGGCCATCAAGGGCAACTCGCCGGATCCCGCTCTGGGGGTGTGGGCGCACCTCAAGTACGAGGGCGGCGTTCACCGCGTGCAGCGTGTGCCGGCTACCGAATCACAGGGGCGCATTCACACCTCGGCCGCCGGCGTTCTGGTCTTTCCCGAGGTCGATGAACCCGAAGAGG
>CAIWRM010000007.1 GCA_903915075.1 uncultured Microbacteriaceae bacterium | reverse complement strand
CGAGGGCAAGATCAACCTCCTTGGAGTTGAAGGCGCTGCTGACTTCGATGCACAGGGTGCATACGAGGCAGCCAGCACGGCTATCCCCAAGTACCTCTCTCAGGGTATTGACATCATCTACGTTCAGACCAACGACATGGGCAACGGTGTTGTTCAGGCCGCTGAGCAGAATGGCCTCAAGCCTGGTGAGGACGTCTTCCTCATGACCGGTACGTCGTCGGGTTCGATGGCTAACCTCAAGTCCGGCAAGATCACGACCGCTGTTCTTCAGTCGCCTCAGATTGAGGGAACGCTCATCGTCGACGTTGTTGCCCAGTACCTTGCCACCGGCAAGTCGACTGGCACCACTCCTGTGACGATTGCTTCGGACGCTGAGAAGCCGGCACTCGAGGTTGTATCGCCCAACCGCATCACCTACATGATGAACCCCACGGTGACTGCAGAAAACATCGACACCTTCCTGATCTGGGGCTGGGACTTCTTCCAGCTCATGGGTAAGGCTGCCGTTGAGTAACATTCGGTTGTAAGTCTTCGGACTAACGACCACCGTGGCCGGTGCCTGATGTCACGTCAGGCCCCGGCCACACACCGCGGAAAATGGGCAAAGAGTTTCGTGAGACTCGACGAGGAGGATCGGATGAGCAACAAGCAAGCACTTCGACTAGAAGCTAAAGGCGTAACGAAGTCGTACGGTGCCGTACACGCTTTGGAAGACGTAAATTTTGAATTGAAGCCGGGCGAAGTTATGGCCCTGCTCGGCGAGAATGGTGCCGGAAAGAGCACCATTGTCAAGGTGATTTCGGGTCTCATCGTGCCGGACAAAGGCTCGATTACTATCGACGGTGAGCCTGTTTCGCTTGCGACCGTTCGCGCCTCGCAAAATGCGGGTATTGCTGTTGTGCAGCAAGAGTTCAGCACTGTGGGACCAATGACGGTCGCAGAGAATCTCGTCCTGGGACAGGCCGGAGCTCCAGCCTGGTGGAACTCCAAAAAACTTGCCGAGTCTGCAAAGGTAATCCTTGACAGGGTGGGACTCGAAGACCTAGACCCGGAGCGTCTCGTAGAGACGCTGTCCGTGGCAGAAATGCAACTCCTTGAGATTGCACGTGTCCTCGCGAAAGACGCAAAGATTGTGATTTTTGACGAGCCAACAGCCGCACTTTCCGATGCTGAAATCGTCCGCGTTCTTGAGGCCGTCAAGCGGCTGGCAAAAGAAGGCCGAAGCGTCATTTACGTGACCCACCGGCTTGGCGAAGTCTTTGAGATTGCCGATCGCGTAACAATTTTTAGAAACGGCCACAGCCAAGAGCCGCTGGACGTGAAGAACCTCACCGTCGACAAGGTCGTCGAGATGATGATTGGGCGGGAGCTGGGACACTTATACCCCCCGCGTTCCCAGAAAATCGGTGAAACAATCCTCGAAACAAAGGGTCTTCGCATTCCTGGTCTCGTCGGAGACGTCAATCTCACCCTGCGCCGAGGCGAAATCGTGGGTCTTACCGGGCAGCTCGGCTCCGGCACCTCCGAAATCATGAAGGCTATAGCGGGTACGGCAGATGTCATCAGTGGCTCGGTCATTCTCGAGGGTGAAGAGATTGACCTCCGTGGTCGCGGGCGAGGGATCGTGATGGGAATCGCCTACTGTTCTCCCGATCGCAAGAAGGACGGCATCTTCGCTGGCATTTCGATTCGGCGAAACCTTTCGTCGCCTTGGTTACGCCGCATTTCCCGTCTTGGCTTCGTGAGTGGTTCTCAAGAACGGAGTGAGGCCACGCGTAGTGCACAAAACTTTGCTATCGATGTGAACAGACTCAACGCCCTCGTGGGAAATCTTTCGGGTGGCAACCAGCAGAAAGTGGCTGTGGGCAAGTGGCTAGGCATTCGCCCGAGAGTTCTTCTGGTGGAGGAACCAACCCGCGGGGTCGACGTGGGTGCTCGCGCAGAGATTTATGCCCAAATTCGACGTCTATGTGATGCGGGTGTGGGTGTGATTGTGAGTTCGTCAGACACCAACGAGATATTGGGTTTGAGCGACACGATTTCTACTTATTACCGGGGCTCGCACTCAGGGACAAAGCCCGCCACCGAGTGGACAGAGCCCGATCTCGTCCGTGAGGTAATGCACAGAGGGAGCAAATGACAATGTCAACGCTTGAAAATGTAACGACGAACTTTGAGGAGCGTGCTGCTTTACGTCGGGTGATCAACATCATCCGAAACTTTGCACTTCCCATTCTGATTGTGCTCGTTTTCGTGGTGGCAAGTTTTACTGTCACCGACTTCTTTAAGTTTGAAACTATTCGTGCAATTCTGCTCGCGACGTCGATAACCGGCATCATCGCTGTGGGAATGACGGCAATCACCCTTTCGGGAAACCTTTTTTCACTGGGTGTGACGGCCACCACGGTATTCTCTGGTGTTATCTACGTCTGGGTGGGGCAAGGAACAGGCAGCATGTACGTCGCTGCGCTTGTTGCCATTGTGGCCGCGCTTGTGGTGGGAATCATCCAGGGAGTCATTGTTGGGCTCGGACTCAATGCGGTGATTGTGACGCTTGCAGCCGGCTCAATCATCTACGGCGCTATTGCCATTCTCACCAAGGGTGAGGCGGTCCAGGCCCAAAGTGTGGACTTATCGGGTTTTGCAACTTTCCCGATATTTGGTATCCCTCTGCCAATCATCGTCTTCATTCTCTTCACTGCGCTGGCGTGGTTACTGACGGAGCACACACTCCTTGGTCGGCGTGTCCATTTGCTAGGGGCGAACAAAAACACCGCTCGAAACAGCGGAATATCGCAAATGGGAACGACAATCTGGGCATTCGTGGCATTCTCTCTGGGAATTGGCATCGCGGCAGTTCTGCAGGTGTCTCAAACGAGTCAGATTCAAGCCGACAACCTATCTGGCTTGACCATGGAGGTCGTGGCTGCCGTCCTCATCGGCGGAACCGCAGTTACGGGTGGTGATGGATCGCCAATCCGTTCGGCCATCGGCGCTTTGTTCATTGCTACGACGACACAGGTAATGGTTCTCGCCGGTGTTCCCGAGGCAACGAGGTACTTCGTTCTCGGCGTTGTTGTCGTAGCGCTTGTCGTAGTCCTGCACATTTTGAGAAAGGCTGGTTCACGATGAAACCCGTGGGAATCTGGTTCAGGCGGTATCTTCTGCAGTTCATCCTGTTGGTAATCGTTATCGCGGTGATTTATGCCCTTTACCCAAGTTTTCGCGCTGATGCGACAATAGAGCGGATTATCCCTCTCGGCGTTATCGCGGCTGGGCTCGCCGTAACAATGATTGCGGGAGAATTTGACCTCTCGATTGCGTCAATGGCGGCTTTCTCCGGTGCCGTTGCGGTGTTTTTGTCACCGCTCGGACTGGTTGTTTCGGTCATTATTGCCATCATCGTGGGCATCGGCTTAGGCATGCTCCAAGGTTGGGCGATTGCAAAGCTGGGCATCAATTCCCTGGTCTTCACCGTGGGAACGCTGATCCTACTGAGGGGCATGACGTGGCTGGTCACTGGTGGCCTTGCCATTCGTGTGGGTGATATCACTCAGACGGATGTTTTCGCCCTAGATTTTTTATTCGTCACGCCTTTGTCGATCACCGGAATTGTGATTTTGGTCGGACTCGGAATCTTCCTGTCTCGAACTCGATGGGGTCGTGAGCTTTACGCACTGGGTGGAGCACGACAGGAAGCCATCGCTGCCGGTGTTCGTTACAAGCGTGGAATGATCGTGGCCTTCGGAATTTCCGGCGGTTGTGGCGCCGTCGCTGGAGCACTAGTTAGCGCACGTGGCGGGTCAGCCGCCCCGGATGCCTTGGGAGTCATGCTCATACTCGCGTTGGGTGTTGTTCTTGTGGGAGGAATTTCCCTGGCGGGAGGTCGCGGCTCTATGGTCAACGTCGCCTTAGGTTTTGCAATTGTTGCCGTTCTGTCTGCTGGCCTCGCGGGCATGGGAGCCAAAGCTTTCGTGTCGGAGCTTTTCATCGGAGTCTTGCTGCTGATTGTGCTGATGGCAGAGTTCTTCATCAGATTCATCGGTGAGCGCACCCGGAGAAACAAGCTGCGAAGACTCGCGACCGAGTAATTGGGCAGGAGCTGGAGCGCAAAGGCTTATGACGCGCTCCAGCTCTTCTCCTTAGTTTGCTACTGTCCCCAGAAATCATCATGCCGGGACCATTCGTGGGCCGGGAGCAACCTCTTCAGAAAGGTCGGGCTGTGCGCGACGCCGTCATTTGTGAGCCAATTCGCACACCAATTGGCAAGTTTGGTGGCGCACTGTCATCTCTCGCACCCGCCGAGCTTGCCGCGACCGCCATCCGTGCACTGATCGAGCGCACACATCTAGACGGTTCTCACGTGGACGATGTAATTCTGGGCCAAGGCTATCCAACTGCCGAAGCGGCTCCCGTCAGTCGGGTGGCTGCCTTAGACGCGGGCCTCCCATTCACGGTGGGGGGTTTGCAAGTTGATCGTCGATGCGGGTCGGGACTTCAGGCCATTCTTGATGCCTGCATGCAGGTTCAGACGGGGATAAGTAACCTCGTCATTGCGGGGGGCGTTGACTCCATGAGTCAGGCCCCCTTCTATACTGTTGAGGCTCGATTTGGCGTCCGGGGGACGGACGGTTTCCAACTCCACGATGCTCTGGGCCGTGCCCGACTGACCGCTGGTGGAAAATTTTATCCGGTTCCCGGCGGAATGATTGAGACGGCGGAGAACTTGCGTCGAGAGTACAAAATTTCGCGGGCAGAGCAAGACGAATTGGCTCTGATGTCGCAGTTCAGGGCAGCCGAGGCTGTGGCAAGAGGAAGTTTTATCGACGAGATCGTGCCCGTGTCGAAGGTCTCTCGAGGTCGTGAAACGCTTGTCGAGCAAGACGAAACGCCGAGAGAAACCACAATTGAGGAACTTTCAGAACTCGCACCGATCATGATCAGGAAAGATGCTGAATCTACGGTAACCGCGGGAAATGCCAGTACGCAAAACGATGCGGCTGCGGTGTGCCTGGTGACAACCCCCGAGAAGGCCCGCGAGATGGGCCTCACGCCCATTGTGCGCCTTCGTGCTTGGGCGCGGGCAGGCGTAGAACCGCACAGGATGGGCATCGGGCCCGTTGCGGCAACTGAGCTAGCGCTGAATCGAGCCGGATTGACTCTTGGGGACATGACCCTCATTGAGCTCAACGAGGCGTTCGCCGCTCAGGTGCTTGCCGTCACCCGCGAGTGGAAATTCGCTGAAAAAGATTGGGATCGCACAAACGTTCTCGGTTCGGGAATTTCTCTTGGCCATCCCATTGGGGCAACTGGTGCTCGGATCCTTGCCACGGGCTCACGGGAGCTGATACGCCGTGACGGCGAGTTCCTACTCGAAACGATGTGCATTGGCGGCGGCCAAGGTTTGGCGGCTGTTTGGGAGCGCGTCGCATAAATTCAATCTTGTCCCATCCCTCAGGAAGAGAGCCATTAACTGTGTCACCGATCGACCTGTTTACCCCGATGACAATTCGAGGTGTCGAGATTCGTAATCGAATCTGGGTTCCCCCCATGTGCCAGTATTCGATTAGAGAACGAGACGGTATTCCACGGAAATGGCATGCGGTGCACCTCGGTTCGATGGCCGTTGGCGGTGTTGGCTTGATTATGGTCGAGTCCACTGCTGTTCTCCCAGAAGGAAGAATCACTGTCCACGACGTGGGGATGTGGAATGATGAACAGCGTCACGCATGGGCTGAAATTGTTGATTTCATTGTGGAACAAGGTGCCGTTGCGGGCATCCAACTTTCACACGCGGGCAGAAAGGCTTCGGTTCGTCCCGATTGGAATTATGCGGGTGCAGCGGGGCCGATGCCAGAGTCAGAGGGCGGATGGTTACCTGTCGCTCCCTCAGCAATCCCTTTCGATAACGATTCACTGACACCGCGCGAATTAGACGAAAGCGAAATCCCCTCAATCGTTGCGGCATTCCGTGCAGCTGCTCGACGAAGCGCAGATGCCGGCTTTAGCGTCATCGAGATTCACGCCGCCCACGGATACCTGCTCCACGAATTTTTGTCACCTCTATCCAATACACGAACGGATGAGTACGGAGGTTCACTTGAAAATCGTGCCAGGATTTTGCTGAGCGTGGTCGCCGAAGTGCGAGCTGAAATCGGGGAAGATTTGGCAATTTTTGTCCGGTTCTCCGCCACGGACTGGTCAGATGGCGGGCTCACCCCCGAGGACGTCTCAACAGTGGCACGCTGGTGCCAGGAGGCCGGCTCGGATATGGCCGATGTTTCGTCGGGCGGGAATGTGATTGGTGTCACTATTCCCACGGGTCCGAGCTATCAGGTCGCCTTCAGCGAGCACATCAAGAATAGCGCCAACGTTTCCACGGTTGCCGTTGGATTAATCGTCGATCCGGTGGTCGCGAATGAAATCGTAGCGACGGGACAAGCCGATGCCGTCTACTTCGGACGTGAACACATGCGTGACCCACACTTCACGTTTCGCGCGGCGACGGCTCTGGGGGCAGAGATGGACTACTGGCCCGCACAATACCTGCGTTCGCGCCCCAAGCGGATTGTCGCGGGAGAGAGCACAAAGGTCGCCTTTTAGGCGGTTTTCATCGGCTCGTGACCGGTCCGAACAACCGTGCAATCGGTGCGACGAAGAGCGGTCGCAGTGCGGCCCACGCTGCAGCGACGACGGCCAATGTAGCCGCAAAAATCCAGAACCCTAACCAGTCAACAACGTCTCGACCCGTATAGATGTGGTTCAAGTTTTTGAGGGCGCCGGTAGTGAACACGAGAAAAACGTGAATAGCAATGAACCCGCAAAAATAAATCATGACCGGGAAATGAATTGCTCTTGCCCACTCCATTGGATAGAGGGCATTGAGCCGACGCGCTGTGGTTGGCCACATGCCCGACATCCTGAAACCGGTAATTGCCGCAAGAGGTGAAGCGATGAAGACGGTGGTGAAATAAGCAAGAACTTGAAGGCTGTTGTAATTCACCCAACCGTTTTCGGTCGGCCAATCTAGCGTGACGTATTGCAGGGCAGCCGAGATTGCATTGGGAAATACCTCCCAGCTTGTCGGTACGATCCGCATCCACTGCCCCGTCGCGAAGAGCAGCACAACAAAAACGACTCCGTTGACAAGCCAAAGAACGTCGAGAGACTGGTGAAGCCACACGGTGAGACTGACCTTGGCACTGGGGGCACGGCGAGGCGCCCAGTATGCAGTTGGACGTTGTTCGCGTCGAATGGCAATTCCGGTCCGGATGATCAGGACCATGAAAAAGACGTTGAAGAAGTGCTGCCAACCCAGCCACGCCGGAAGCCCAACGGGGGCTGACTCAGGTAACTCTGTGATGCCGGGGAATGCGCGAACGAATTGGGAAACACCCGGAATGTCGATGACGAGCCGGGCCACGATAATGGCAAGTCCGCCGATGATTACCGCAACGAACACCCCCAAGAGTATCTGCGAGACTTTCGGCAAGCCCTTAAATAATCCCACAGGTGTCAACCTCGCGAGTTTGGTAGACGCTTCTGTGCCGACGGACTCCGTCGAGGTTGTCTCGCTTTCGGACACGGCCTCAAGTTGTTGGTCGAGTACCGTGGTCGCATCGATGGCAAACGCCGACCCGTCGGGTTCATCGAGGGTGGTAACGGTAACTGTCAGCGGGGGCCAGGAATCCTCTCCCACGCCGCGTGGCAGACCGCGTCGAAGGCCGTTGACGGAACGAACAGTTTCAACCGTGCCGGGAGTGGGGCGCTGTTCTTCCTTGACCGGAAGAGACGTGGTGGACAATGTCGTCGATTCAAGCTCGGAAGGGACAGACGGAACCTGAATTATCTTTCTCCCAGCCGAGGGCAGCGCGCCATCTGGCCACGGATTTCCTCCTGCAGATCGTGGCAACCCACGCCTGAGACCAACCGGCGCACTGGTACCTGAGCCGTGAGGGGCGGATTCCGCGACGACGGTAGCATCGGCCACCGTAATTGCTTCAGCCGCTTCACTCGATAACGCAGATTGGACGGAGGAACGCCCTGGTGACTGCGCTCCTTGACGGGGTGTCGTCTTGGTCGAATCCGCTGGAGCACTCACCACGTGTGGCCACGATTCACCACCCGGGGAGCGCGGAAGACCGCGACGCACGGTGTGAGATGTCATGAGAAGGGCGGCCTAGTCCTTGAGCGCAGCAATCAGCTGCGGGACAACGACGAACACGTCGCCGACAACACCGAAGTCGGCAATGTCAAAAATGGGCGCCGTCTCATCTTTGTTGATGGCGATGATGGTCTTTGATGTTTGCATTCCTGCCTTGTGCTGGATGGCGCCCGAAATTCCCAGAGCGATGTACAGCTGAGGGGCAACTTGCACACCGGTTTGTCCGACTTGCAGACTCTGGGGAACGAAACCGGCATCGACCGCTGCGCGCGAAGCGCCTACTGCCGCGCCCAGTGTGTCAGCGAGTTCTTCGACCAGCGTGAACTTTTCTGCCGAGCCGAGACCGCGTCCGCCAGAGACTACTCGTGTGGCTCCGCGGAGTTCCGGGCGCGATTCCGTCGGTGCATCCGCAATTTCGACCGATGTGATCTTTGCCGATTTAGTGTTGGACGAGGCAACCTCGAGTTTCTCGATGTCGAGGGGAGCTCCCGCTGCTCGATGTTCGACGGCCCCCTGTCGAACAGTGACAGCCAAGGTCCCAAACGTCGCCGTCGAGGTGACTGTGTAAGCGCCACCATAGGCAGAGTGGTGTGCGACGATTCCCTCTTCGTCTCGGGACAGATCAACAGCGTCGATGCTCACTGCGCATCCGACTCGTGCAGCAAAACGGGCAATCGCTTCCTTGCTGAGGTCCGAGTGTGCTGCCAGCACGGCTTCTGGCTGAAGCTTGTCGAAGGAAGCGGCGAGTGCGTCGACGATGGGGGCAACGTATGAATCGGCGACTCCGTCAGAAACAAGTACTTTGACCGCACCTAAAGCGGCCGCGGCGCTGGCAAGTGATTCTGTGTTTTCCTCCTGACCAACGAAGAGTGCAATCGGCGAACCCAATTTGGAGGCCGCGCCCAGGAGTCCGTCTGCGCTCTTGGCGAGTTGTCCGTCGGCCGTTGCTTCGAGAAGAACAAGAATATTCTGTGACATGACGTTCCGCCTTACGCGAGTTGATTCTTTTTCAGGAAGTCGGCGAGTTCCTGACCGGTGGTGTCGCCGGCAACGACCTTAATGCCCGCCTCGCGAGGTGGCTTTGCCGTTATTTCGGTCATGATTGACCTTGGCTGAGCGAAAACGTCAATCTCTGCGCCGATGTCGCTGAGACTCAAGGTGTCGAAAGGCTTTTTCTTTGCTGCCATGATTCCCTTGAAATTGGGGAATCGGGGCTCGGCGAATCTCTCTGAGACCGAAATAATTGCCGGAAGGTCCGCGTGGAGCGAAAGCGTGACCCGATCCGAGACTCGAGTTCCACTGACCGCATTTTCTTTAAGGTCGATGGTCGCCAGTCGGGGTAGTTGTGGAACGTTGAGTAACTCCGCAACAACGGCAGGTACAACGCCGCCCGCACCGTCGGTCGACTGATCGCCGGCGACGACGAGATCAAAACCGACGTGCTTCAAGGCGGCGGCGAGAACCTGAGCAGTGAGCATAATGTCGGCTCCCTTCAGACTCTCGTCCGCTACGAGCACGGCCCGGTCCGCGCCCATGGCAAGTGCCTTGCGAATGGTTGTGGAGGAGTCCTCGGAGGCCATAGCGAGAGCGATGACTTCTGTGCCTTCGTTTTTCTCGGCGAAGGAAATCGCGAATTCCAGCCCTCGCTCGACGATTTCATCAATGACATGCTCGCTGGCCTCGCGATCAGCCAAACCCGTTTCGAGGTTCAGGTAGCGTTCACCGTAAGTGTCGGGCACATCCTTGACAAGGACAACAATTTTCATGGAGGCTTCCTCTATTTCTGAGACGCGAGTTCTTGTTTCATGAGGTTTGATCCAATAATCAGGCGCTGGATTTCACTAGTTCCTTCGTAAAGTCGAAGCAGGCGAACATCGCGATAGATTTGTTCGACGAAGTAGTCTCGTATGTAACCTGCACCACCATGAATTTGAACGGCGAGATCCGCAACTCGGCCGACCATTTCTGTGCAATACAGCTTCGCAACCGAAGGACCGATTCGCGTGTCGGCGCCGCTTTCATAATTGCGAGCGGCGTCCATGACCAAACTGCGCCCCGTCATGACGCCGACTTGTTGATCCGCGAGCATCGCCTGGACCAACTGGAAATCACCAATCAGATTGTCACCTTGTGTCGCAATTGCAGCATAGGCAAGCGAATCATCCAACGCCCGCTGGGCCTGGCCAACGGCCAGTGCCGCGATTGTGATTCGACCCTTGGCCAGGGACGTCATGGCTGCTTTGTAGCCCACTCCGCTTGTTCCGCCAATCAGCGCGTCATCCGACACTTCCACCTCATCGAAGTGAACATCTGCCGTCCACGCTCCTGCTTGACCCATTTTCTTGTCGTGTGGCCCAACCGAAACACCCGCAGTGTCGCTGGGAACGATGAATACCTCGACGGCAGATTTTCCTGAGTCGTCGGTCACCTTGGCGAATGCCATGAAAACCTGCGCATGAGGAGCATTGGTGATGTATCGCTTTTCACCGGTAATCTTCCAACCGTTTGCCGTTTTAACGGCCTTGGTTCGCATGCTCGACGGATTTGATCCTGCGCCGGTCTCGGTGAGGGCAAAGGAGGCAACGATGTCTCCACTTGCGATGCCTTCAAGCCAGGTTTCCTTTTGAGCGTCGGTTCCAAATCCTGCGATGACTTGTCCGGCAATTCCATTGTTCGTACCGAACATGGATCGGAAAGCGAGGCTGGTATATCCGAGCTCAATGGCGAGCTCTGTTTCCTGAACTGGGCTCAGACCGATTCCGCCCCACTCCTGAGGAATGGCATACCCGAAGAGGCCGAGTTCACGAGCCTGGGCGCGCAAGGTTTCGGGGATTGAGTCGCTTTCGGCAATCTCGCGTTCACAGGGCATAACTTTCTCGCGGATGAACTGGCGTAAACCGCCAAGAATCTCAGCGAAGTCTTCTGGGGATACGGGGTAATCTGACATGTCTTTATCTTCTCTCATACTGATTCATATCTTCCAATACTTAGTCGGACCTCAATTAGAGACTATTTTAGTAATAAACGCCCAATAGGGCCTGTGGATATTTAACACTCTTCGTCAGCAGGATCGTGGAGACTCTCTGTTCCGAGACGACCAAAGGAGAGATTGTGACCGCACTGCTTCATCGCCTTTCTTGCCATCTGGCCAACTTCCTGCGGCGTGAACGCGGTGATGTGCCCGGTTGGGTGCTCATCACGCTGATGACCGCCGGACTGGTGGTGGCGTTGTGGGCATTGGCCGGGCCGTCACTCGGGCAGGTGTTCAACCAGGCCGTCACCCGCGTGGTCAGTTTCTAGGCCGCAAACACGTGCGCGACGAGTCGGGCTCGGCCATCGTGGAGTTCTTGCTCGTGAGTGTGCTGCTGGTGGCGCTCACCGCAGGCATCGTGCAATTGGCGCTCGCCCTCCACGTTCGAAACACTCTGGCCGATGCTGCCGCCGAGGG
>CAIWRM010000006.1 GCA_903915075.1 uncultured Microbacteriaceae bacterium | reverse complement strand
TAATCGCCAAATCAAAAGCAATGCCCCGCCTTCTGTCGGATGTACGCCGGCAATTGGCCGAGGCGTGGTCCACTCAAGAGAAATAGCGTGAAGAACATGGCTGAATCAACTCCCGCAATCGGAACCGACCGCGTTAAGCGTGGCCTCGCCGAAATGCTCAAGGGCGGCGTGATTATGGATGTGGTCACCGCCGAACAGGCCAAGATTGCCGAGGATGCTGGAGCCGTTGCCGTGATGGCGCTCGAGCGCGTGCCCGCCGACATTCGCGCTCAGGGTGGGGTTGCCCGCATGAGCGATCCCGACCTCATTCAGGGCATCATCGACACTGTATCCATTCCCGTCATGGCAAAGGCGCGCATCGGTCACTTTGTTGAAGCGCAGATTTTGGAAACCCTCAAGGTTGACTACATCGATGAGTCAGAGGTGCTGAGCCCCGCCGACTACGTGAACCACATCGACAAGTGGAAGTTCACTGTTCCCTTCGTGTGTGGTGCGACAAACCTTGGTGAGGCACTGCGTCGCATCAATGAGGGTGCAGCCATGATTCGCTCCAAGGGCGAGGCTGGTACGGGTGATGTGTCCGAGGCCACCAAGCACATCCGCAAGATCAAGGGCGAGATTCGTGCGCTGTCGTCGATGTCCGAGGACGAACTCTACGTCGCTGCCAAAGAGTTGCAGGCACCGTTCGCACTCGTCCAGGAGGTTGCCCGCACGGGTGCACTCCCTGTGGTTCTGTTCACCGCGGGAGGCGTAGCCACCCCCGCCGATGCAGCCATGATGATGCAGCTCGGCGCCGACGGCGTGTTCGTGGGATCGGGAATCTTCAAGTCGGGAAACCCGGCGGAGCGCGCGGCCGCCATCGTCAAGGCCACCACGTTCTACAACGATGCGAACGCCGTGGCCGACGCGTCGCGAGGCTTGGGCGAAGCAATGGTGGGAATCAACGTGTCTGACCTGCCCGCACCGCACCGGCTCTCTGAGCGTGGCTGGTAGCGCACCACTGATCGGCGTACTCGCCCTCCAGGGCGACGTGCGCGAACACGAGCTTGTGCTCGACGCGCTGGATGTTTCGCATGTTGCCGTGCGCACCCCGGCAGAGCTCGACACTGTCGATGGACTCATCATTCCCGGTGGAGAGTCCACGGTGATCGACAAGCTCACCCGCATTTTTGGCATGCGTGACCCACTGCGTGCCCGCATCGCGGAGGGCATGCCGGTGTTTGGCACGTGCGCGGGACTCATCATGCTCAGCGACCGACTGAGCGACGCTACCCACGATCAGCAAACGCTGGGTGGTCTCGATGTCACTGTCCGCCGCAACGCCTTTGGATCACAGGTCGCATCTTTCGAAACGACCCTGTTAGCTCCCGCAGTGACCAGCGACCCCGTCGCCGCCACCTTCATTCGCGCCCCACTCGTGGAGGAGGCGGGTGCGGGTGTCTCTGTACTCGCCACACTGACTGATGGGCGCATCGTTGCCGTGCAACAGGGCAACCTTGTTGGCATTTCGTTTCATCCCGAAATCTCGGGCGATCTCTCATTCCACAACTACTTTGTCGGGCTCGTCGCCGACGCGGTAGCCCCCGTGCACGCGTAGAATCGAAGCCATGTCCGGACACTCCAAATGGGCGACCACGAAGCACAAGAAGGCCGTCATTGACGCGCGTCGCGCTAAGTCGTTCGCCAAGCTGATCAAGAACATTGAAGTTGCCGCCAGGTTGGGTGGAGCCGACATGAGCGGCAATCCGACGCTGGTGGATGCCGTGCAGAAGGCCAAGAAGTCGAGTGTTCCGAACGACAACATCGACCGGGCTGTCAAGCGTGGGGCCGGCCTCACCGGCGATGCTGTCGAGTACTTCACCATCATGTACGAGGGCTACGGGCCCAGCGGCGTCGCACTCCTGATTGAATGTCTAACCGACAACAAGAATCGCGCTGCCGCGGAAGTTCGTACGGCCATGTCGCGAAGCGGCGGAACAATGGCCGATCCGGGGAGCGTGGCGTACAACTTTGCTCGTAAGGGCGTGATCCGGGTCAGCGGTGACGTGACGGAGGATGATGTTCTCGCGGCGGTTCTCGACGCTGGCGCGGAAGATGTGTCCAGCCACGGGGGCACGTTTGAGATCATCACCGATACCGCCGACCTCGTCAAGGTTCGCGAGGCCCTGCAGGCCGCAAACATCGATTACGACTCTGCCGATTCGGAGTTCGTTCCGAATCTCGAAGTTCAGGTTGATGCCGAGGCAGCGAGAAAAGTGTTCAGAATCATCGAAGCGCTCGAGGACAGCGAAGACGTGCAAAACGTCTTCAGCAACTTCGATGTCAGCGACGAGGTTCTCGCCGAGCTCGAGCAGGAGTAGTTCGCGCTCGTGCGCATTCTTGCCGTCGATCCCGGCCTCACTCGCTGCGGGGTGGGTGTTGTCGACCTCGGCCAGGGGCGACGAGTGAGCTTTGTCGACGTTTTTGTTGTTCAGACTCCGCCCAGCGCGGCGCTGAGTGATCGGCTCTTTGCACTGCACACGGCGATCGATGAGGCGATTGCGCGGCACGCCCCGAAACGCATCGCTCTCGAGCGTGTTTTTGCGCAACATAATCTGCGCACCGTCATGGGAACGGCCCAAGCCAGTGGCGTAGTTCTCGCTCTCGCGGGGGCTCGGGAAATTCCGGTGGCCTTGCACACGCCCAGCGAGGTCAAGGCCGCTGTTTCCGGCAACGGTCGAGCAAACAAGGCCCAGGTGGCCGCTGCCGTCCGCCAGATACTCAAGCTTGATGATGCAGCGTTGCTCGCCGACGCAACGGACGCACTTGCACTGGCCGTGTGTTCAGCGTGGCGAGAGGAGCCCGGAAAGTCGTCCGAAGACGCCGGCACGGGCGCCACACCTGGATCAAGGCTTACGCCCGCGCAGCAATTGTGGCGTGACGCGGAGAGGCGCACGCCGACGCCCCGCCGCCCCGCATAGTCTTTCCCTCGTGATTTCATCGCTTCGCGGCACCATCGAGGCCCAGTTACCTGGATTTGTGATCATCGACGTATCCGGCGTGGGTTATGGCGTTCACGTCACCCCACAACACGCTCTCCAGCTGAGCGTCGGCCACGAGGCACATGTGGTCGTGACGACGATTGTTCGTGAAGACGCGATAACCCTCTACGGCTTTGAGTCGCGCGAAGCCGGGCAGATTTTTGACACGCTGTTGTCGGTCACGGGTGTGGGTCCCCGGTCCGGGCTCGCCGTTCTTTCGCAACTGACGCCCGCCCAAGTGTTTGACGCGGTGGCCAACGACGACGACGCGGCGTTTACCCGCGTCTCCGGCATCGGGCCAAAGACCGCCAAGCTTATTTGCGTACAGTTGGCCGGTCGCCTTGATGCGGTCATGGTGGGGGAGACTCGGCTCGGTTCGGAAACCCGAGGTTCGTCAGGAGATGCCGTGGTCGCCGCCCTCGTGGGCTTGGGTTGGGCAGAGAGGTTGGCACGCGAGACCGTGAGTGGGCTCGATACGCAGGGTAAGACAACCTCGCAACTCTTGCGCGATGCCTTGGCTGTGATGGCGCGGCAATCGTGAGCGACGAGTCTGTGCTCTCCACGGTGCCTGCCGACGACGCCGAGCGTCAGTTTGAGAGTGCATTGCG
>CAIWRM010000005.1 GCA_903915075.1 uncultured Microbacteriaceae bacterium | reverse complement strand
TGCATCTGAGCGCCCACCGACATGAATACGGCTCCCGCTAACGCAAAGGGAATGCCGAGCATCTGAACGGGGTCGTACGGAAGCAGGTTCTGCAACGTGCTCAAGTCGACTTCGGCCATACATCGACGATACCCGCTCGGCACCCCGATACGCTGAATACATGGCAATTCGACCCATTGTGATTCGCGGTGAGGCCGTTCTCCACGAACCCGCCGCCGCGGTGACTGCGTTCGATGCCGAGCTACAGAATCTCATCCGTGACCTGTTTGACACCATGGATGCCGCGCCCGGAGTGGGCTTAGCCGCGCCACAGATCGGGGTGGGACTGCGCGTGTTTGTTTTCGACTATCCGAATCATGATGGCACCCCGCGACGGGGGGCCGTGGTCAACCCCGAGCTCTTCATTTCACCGGGCGATGTGCGTGACGCCACAGAGGGCGACGATGAAGGATGCCTGTCGTTCCCGGGAGAAAGGTTTGCGCTGGTGCGTTCTCAGCGGGTTCTTCTGCGTGCCTTCGACGAATCCGGTACCGCTTTTTCGCTCGAGTGCGATGGGTGGTTTGCCCGGATTCTTCAACACGAGTTCGATCATCTCAACGGGGTGATGTTCATCGATCGCCTTGATCCGTTTGAGGGACACTTAGCCGCCAAGGCGCAAAAGAAGCGCGGCTGGGGCGTGCCGGGAAAATCGTGGATGCCGGGAGTAGACCACCCCGAGGACTAACGCAAAAGGCCCTCTCGCGGTGGAGAGGACCTGTTCGCTCCCCGAGTTGGACTCGAACCAACAACCTGCCGGTTAACAGCCGGCTGCTCTGCCAATTGAGCTATCGAGGAATGCCCGTACTGGGCAACACCACTTTACCAGTGTCGTACCCGCCGAATGAAAATCAGTACCCGGCCGACGCATCCACCACGCCGATAAATCGGCCGTCACCGAGGAACGCGCGCACATTGTGTTCGATGCGCACGGCGAGCAGGGGCGCAATCATTTCCGGGGTGTCCGCCTGATGCGGGGTGATCAGAATGTTGGGTGCTGTCCACAGGGTGTGGCCCTCGGGAAGCGGCTCGGGGTCGGTGACGTCGAGAGCGGCGCCGGCAATAAGTTCGTTGCGCAACGCGTGGGCCAGTGCCGCCGCGTCGATCAGGGGGCCTCGCGCAATGTTGACCAAGACTGCTTCGGGTTTCATGCGCGCAAACTCGCGAGTCGAGATGAGGTGCCTCGTCTGGGCCGTGTGGGCCGCGGCGATAACGAGCACATCCGTGGTGTCGAGCACCTCGGGCAAGCGATCGGTGGTGAGTGTGTGTTCGGCGCCCTCAACCGGATGATCTGTGCGCCGCACAATTGTGATGGTCACATCGAACGGCGCCAGCAAGCGCATCAACTCACGAGCGATACCCCCCGCTCCCACAATCGTGACGCGTCGACCGTAGAGCGACGTGCCAATCATCTGGTCGTCCCACCGGGTGAGCCGAGCCCGACGCGGAAACGCCCGAAGCAGAGCAATGATCATGCCGAGCGCGTGTTCGGCGACGGGCTGAGCATAGGCGCCCTTGGCGCTCGTAAAGACTCGGTCCGGGCGGGCGTGGGCGCGCAGAGGTTCGGAAAAGGCATCGACCCCCGCCCAGGGCAGCTGAACCCAAGAAATCTGCGGATTGGCCTCCAGCGTCGCCGACAGTTCATCGGCCCGCGCGTAGGTCAGCCAGATCAGACCCCGCGTGTTTTCACTCAGGGGTGCTACCACGCCGCCCGCCCGCTCGACGGCTGCACGAAACATTGCGGAGTCGCCCGTATCGGGTTCCACGGCAATGTGACCGGGTGTGACGCGCGGTGCGCTGGCGGCAGCAAACTCGTCGCCGAGGACGTGGCGGTGCTGGGCGGGTGTTGTCATGGGCGCGGCCCCTCCTTGAGCGTGCGGCGCCGCTTCTCAAGCGCCACAATCTCCTCTGAAATAGCTCGGCTCATCTCCGGGTCACTTTCGCCGGTGCGTTGCAACCGAGAGACCAGCTCCGACTTGAGTCGCAGTAGTTCACGTTCCACCAAGCTCGTTACTACCTGCGAACAGTAGATGAGCACCGAGTCTTCGTCGCGCTCGGGAATAGGGGCCACGGCCAGCTGGGTCACAATGGGTTTCAGGTCGTCCGGAGTGTGCTCCAGCACCCGCTCGGCCCACGTGTCACCGCCAAACTCCGTCATGCTGGCACCCACGGCATCGCGAATCACCGCGAGGCTGGGCTCAGCAAATGCGGCACTCACGGCTTCGGCTGCCAGTTGGGCATCAATGGCTTCGGGGTGTTGGATGAGCGCCATGAGGGCATCGCGCTCAAGACGAATCTGTGGCGACGCAGAGAGGTCGACCACCCGGCGTTCGGCGCTACCAAAGTCGGTTGGACCGGTTTCCGGATTCGACGCCTCATCGCCAGGGGCGCGCGCCGGCGCAGTAGGCGCCGACGCAGTTTTCTTTGCTTCCTTTGCCGCGCGGGTGATAGCTGCCTGAGCCTCCGCGATATCGACACCCACCATGTTTGCCAGTTCGCGAGCGTAGCCCGGGCGAAGCGCGGGGTCTCGGATCTCCGCCACGATGGGGGCGGATTCACGCAGCGCAGCGGCCCGCCCCTCAACGGATTCGAGCGAGTAGTTGCTGAGAACCTGTTTGATCACAAATTCGAACATCGGAATCTTGTGCTCGAGCAGGGCACGCACCGCAGCCTCCCCCTTGGCCAGACGCAAATCGCACGGATCGAGTCCATCCGGCGCTACAGCAACGAAGGTGTGGGCCTGAAAACGCTGCTGCTCCGCGAACGCACGCACCGCGGCCTTCTGCCCAGCGGCGTCAGGGTCGAACGTGAAAACCACTTCGCCCAGCCCCGAATCGTCGCCCATGACCCGGCGAATCAGCCTGATGTGATCGACGCCGAAAGACGTGCCACACGTGGCCACCGCGGTGGTGACACCCGAAAGATGGGCCGCCATCACGTCGGTGTAGCCTTCGACCACCACAACCTGGCGGGTCTTGCCAATGTCGCGCTTTGCGAGATCCAGCCCGTAGAGAACCTGGGCCTTGTGATACACCGGAGTTTCGGGAGTGTTGAGGTACTTGGGGCCCTTGTCTTCTTCGGTGAGCTTGCGCGCACCGAATCCAATAGTTTGACCGGTGACATCACGGATGGGCCACACGAGGCGTTCGCGGAACCGGTCGTAGACCCCTTTGTCTCCCTGCGAGAGGAGGCCGGCGGCCAGCATCTCATCGTCGGTAAACCCGCGCTGCTTCAGATGGTCGCGCAATCCACTCCACCCCTTGGGAGCAAATCCGATGCCGAACTGCTCGGCCGCGTCGCGGTCGAATCCGCGCTGGCCCAGGAAAGTGCGCCCAATAGCCGCACCCGGTGTGGCCAATTGAGCGACGAAGAACTCCGACGCCGCCGCGTTTGCCGCGAGGATTCGCGTGCGCGACCCCGTTTCGGTCTTACTGCCGCCGCCGTCTTCGTAGTGCACCTCAAAGCGGATGCGCTCGGCAAGCTTCTCAATGGACTCGGTAAAGCTCAGGTGCTCCATCTTTTGCAGAAACGAATAGACATCGCCGCTCTCTCCGCAGCCGAAGCAGTGATAGAAACCGGCTTGAGGGCGCACGTGAAAAGACGGACTGCGCTCATCGTGAAACGGACACAGGCCCTTGACCGAACCCACGCCGGCATTCTTGAGAGACACGTATTCGCCGATGATGTCGGCGATGTTGGTACGCGCCTTGACCTCTTCGACGTCGGACTGACGAATGCGGCCCGCCACTAGGTCACAACCAGACGCTCGAACCACGCGAGAGCAGACTGATCGGTGAGGCTGGCCACCTGATCAACGACAATTCGACGACGTACGGAGTCGTCTGTCGATTCCTTCCAGTCGGCGCTGAACGCGGGCTCCAGGTGCAGGGGGCCATCGGCGTAGATGCGATCGGCCAGTGCCGTCAGCACTTCACGTTGTTGGGTATAGAGGGGCTGTCGCGAGTTCTTGACCATCACGAATGCGGCGACGATACCCTTGAGGACGGCGATTTCGGCGCGCTGTTCGGCGGGAACGACCACGTCGGCACCAAATCGAACGAGAGACTCTTGCGGATGCGCCTCACGGGTCGCGTGAATGGCGGAATGGGCAAAACGGCCGATGAGTTGGCTGGTGAGGTTCTTGAGCTTCGCCTGGTCTTGGCGTGTGCCGTCCCAACTGTCGATCCACACGTCGAGCGTGTCAAGTCGGTCGAACGCGGCCAGCAGTTCGTCGTGGGTGAACTCTCCACCAATCCACTCAAACATGGCCTCCACCAGAGCATCGTGGTTGGTGCGCTCACTGAGATCAGACACGTCGATGTAACCGTTGACGATCGCATCCTCGAAATCATGTACTGAGTATGCAATATCGTCCGAGAGGTCCATGACCTGTGCCTCAATGCAACGAATGCCCGCGGGGGCGCCCCGTCGCATCCACTCGAAGACATCAGCGTCGTCCGCGTAAAATCCAAACTTCGCTCGCCCACTGGGATCCGCTACAGCGTCAGCAACCGACCAGGGGTACTTCGTGCTCGCGTCGAGGCTGGCCCGAGTGAGGTTGAGGCCTCGAGAGATGCCCTGCGCATCGAAGACCTTGGCCTCAAGTCGCGTCAACACGCGCAGTGTCTGCGCGTTACCCTCGAATCCGCCGAAGTCGGCAGCCCAGTCGGCCAGCGCCCGTTCGCCGTTGTGGCCGAATGGAGGATGCCCAATGTCGTGCGCGAGGCACGCCGTATCGACCACATCCGGGTCTAACCCCAGTCGGCCGGCGAGTTCGCGCCCCACCTGAGCGACCTCGAGTGAGTGCGTGAGTCGATTGCGGGCAAAGTCGAGGCCCGCTGTGGGACTCAGCACCTGCGTCTTGGCGGCCAAGCGGCGAAGAGCACTGGTGTGCAGAAGGCGAGCTCGGTCCCGCGCAAAATCTCCGCGCCGCGACGGGTGATCTTCCGGGCACATGCGCTCAACATCGTGCTCGGTGTATCCGCTCGTGAGCGGGGGCTGCACGAGGCGACTATCCACCGCTGGCATCCACTTCGGCGGCGGCCACGATGTCGCGCTCCCCCGCGGCGAGCGTGCGGGACTCCAACCAGCGATCGGGCAGTAGTGGGCGCTTGGGCGTTCCCGCGCGACCGCGCGGACCTTCCGCCTCGGCCCCCGGATAGGGACTGTCATTGTCGAGCTCGCCGAGCAAATCGTCCATTTCGGCGATGCTGGTGACGAGCGCCATGCGCGCACGCCACTCTCCGCCCACCGGATACCCCTTGAAGTACCAGGCCACGTGCTTACGGATGTCTCGGCACGCGTGCTCCTCGCTCTCGAGGAACTCCGTCAGGAGCTCGGTGTGCCGACGCAGGGCGTGACCCACGTAACCCAGCGTGGGCATCACGATGCTCGCGTCAATCTGTTCGCCAGCGCGACGTCGCATGGCGACCTCGAGATCAGCGAACAGCCAGGGGCGACCAAGGCAGCCACGACCCACCACCACACCGTCACAACCGGTCTGGTCCATCATGCGCACGGCGTCATCACCCGACCAGATATCGCCGTTTCCCAAGACCGGCACGTCCGAGACAGCCTGCTTCAGTTCTGCAATGGAATCCCAGTCGGCTTTACCGCTGTAAAACTCACTCGCCGTGCGCCCGTGCAGAGCGATTGAGGAGACGCCTGCTCCCGCAGCAATGCGGGCAGCTTCGAGGAACGTGAGGTGGTCGGCATCGATGCCTTTGCGCATTTTGACCGTGACGGGAATCTTGCCCGCGGCTGCCACAGCGCCTTCAACAATGTCGCGAAACAGGTCGGTCTTCCACGGCAGCGCGGCTCCCCCGCCCTTGCGGGTGACTTTAGGAACGGGACACCCAAAGTTGAGATCGACGTGGTCAGCGCGGTCTTCGTCGACCAACATGCTGACCGCCCGCGCGACCGTGGTGGGATCCACGCCATAGAGCTGGATCGAGCGAGTGTTCTCGGACTCGTGGTGGCCGATGAGGCGCATCGAGCCGGGCGTTCGCTCCACGAGCGCCCGCGACGTGATCATCTCCGAGACAAAGAGCCCGCCGCCGTATTCGCGACACAGTCGCCGGTAAGCCGTGTTGGTGATTCCCGCCATCGGGGCAAGCACCACAGGAATATCCAGGGTGAGCGCACCAATGCTCAACGGCTTAGCCGGAGTC
>CAIWRM010000004.1 GCA_903915075.1 uncultured Microbacteriaceae bacterium | reverse complement strand
GGCAGGCCGTGCTGCTGGCGCCAACAGAGGTTCTGGCGGCGCAGCACCTGCGCTCGGTGGAGAAGGTGCTCGGCTCCGAGCTGTGCACGCTGTTGGCGCCCACGCTCATCACAGGGCAGTTGCCCGTGGCACAAAAGCGCGCCGCACTCTTGCGGGCAGCCGCCGGGCAAGCGCACATTGTCATTGGCACCCACGCACTTCTGCAAGACAACGTGCAATTCTTCGACCTCGGACTCGTGGTGATCGACGAGCAGCATCGCTTCGGCGTGGAGCAACGACACCTCCTGCACGCCAAGGCCGAGAACGTTCCGCACACGCTCGTGCTCACGGCCACCCCCATTCCCCGCACCGTGGCCATGACCGCGTTTGGCGACCTCGATGTCTCGGTGATTCGCGAGTTGCCCGCCGGGCGCGCGGGCATCACGTCGCACTGTGTTGCGCTGGCCGAACATCCCGCGTGGATGTCGCGCGTTTGGGAGCGCGTGGCCGAGGAGTTGGCGCTGGGCCGGCAAGCCTTTGTGGTGTGCCCGGCCATTGATGCGGCAACCCTCGAAGAAGATGACGGCGCTGGTTTCGATACGTCAACTTCGTTGACTACTCAACCGGCGGACGAAGATGCGCCGAAGCGCCTCTCGGCGGTCACCGAGGTGCTCGAGCAGTTGCGCGCCCTGCCCGTTCTGGCCGGCCGTCGTATCGAAGCGTTGCACGGTCGTCTCTCGAGCGACGAGAAAGACAGCATCATGCGCGCCTTTGCCGACGGCGAGATTGACGTGGTGGTGGCCACCACGGTGATTGAGGTGGGCGTGGATGTTCCCAATGCGTCCACCATGGTGGTTCTCGACGCCGATCGCTTTGGCGTCTCGCAGTTGCACCAGTTGCGCGGACGCGTGGGTCGCGGCGGGGTGCCCGGTCTTGCCCTCTTTGTTACCGATGCGGAGCCGGATACCGTTGCCCGCGAGCGAGTGGAGGCCGTCGCTGCCACTACCGACGGGTTCGAACTCGCGCGCATCGACCTCGAACTGCGCGCCGAGGGTGACGTTCTGGGTGCCCGGCAGTCGGGTGGTCGCTCCGGACTTCGCTTGCTGCGCGTGACCCGCGACGGTGACCTCATCGCCGAGGCGCGCGAGGTAGCAGCCGGCGTCTTGGCCAACGACCCCACGTTTGCCGCGCATCCCGCTCTGCGGGAGGCCATCACCCGAAGACTCGACGAATCCGAGCGCGCATTCCTCGACAAGAATTAGGCTGGGGGGCATGCGCACAGTTGCTGTTCTGCCCGGGTCGTTTGATCCGGTCACCCTCGGTCACCTCGACGTGATCGCTCGCGCCGTCAAAATCTTTGATGAGGTGCACGTGGTGGTGGTGCACAACCCTGGTAAGAGTGCGCTGTTGCCCATCGCGCAACGCGTCACGCTGATCGAACAGGCACTCGCCCAGGCGGGGCTCGACGGCGTTGTGGTTGCGCAATGGTCGGTGGGTTTGCTCGTCGACTACTGCACCGAGGTGGGAGCCACCGTGCTTGTGAAGGGCTTGCGCAGCAACCAAGACGTTGCCTACGAAACCCCGATGGCGCTGGTGAATCGCAACCTCGCCGGTGTCGAAACCGTCTTCATGTTGCCCGAGCCGGGGCACGCCTACGTGTCGAGCTCGCTGGTTCGCCAGGTGGCAGCCCTCGGCGGAGACGTGCGCCCGTACGTGCCGCACGTGGTGGCCGAGTACCTCGCAACCCACGGGAGTTAGTATGGCCAGATTTGTTCCCACGCCCTTTACCGTGGGCGTTCACGACCTCATGCACCGCCCAGGCGAGCAGCGCGAGAAGCTATTCGACATCGTTCTGCCCGAACAGATGGGCGAGGGTTTGGTTGCAGTTCCCGCGGGTGCGCGCATGCACCTCGACGTGCGGCTCGAATCGGTACACGAGGGCATTCTGGCCACTGTTGACGTCGATACCGAGGCGTCGGGCGAGTGCGGCCGGTGCCTCGAGCCGCTCACCGAGGTTGTTCAAGTCGATATTCAAGAGCTTTTCGCGTATTCTCTAGATGAAGCCTTTGACTATTGCGTGACAGACGACCATGTTGATCTGGAACAAATGGTGAGAGACGCGGTAGTGCTTGCACTTCCGTTCCAGCCGGTTTGTCGGCCGGAGTGCGCTGGTCTCGATCCCGAGACGGGTGAGCGTCGCAGCGAAGGGCAGGCACAGTCGCCGGGCGAGTCACTTGACCCGCGCTGGGCTGCGCTCCAGAAGCTGGCTTCCGAACAAGACTCATAGCGAGTCGCATTTTTTCTTACATCACGTTCAACTAAGGCAAGAGGTAGATCATGGCTGTTCCCAAGCGGAAAAAGTCTCGCTCGAACACGCACTCACGTCGCTCGCAGTGGAAGG
>CAIWRM010000003.1 GCA_903915075.1 uncultured Microbacteriaceae bacterium | reverse complement strand
GGCGACACGAGCGGAATCATGGTGGCGGTAATCGTGGGGGTGCGCGTGGGGGTGGGGGTGGGGGTTGGTCCCGACCCGCATCGAGATAACGCAACGATGATCACTATGACCACAACGAGAAAGAGCACAACGACAGCGAGCCGGCGTCGGCGATAGACCGCGGGTGAATAGCGGCGTCGAATCGGCGGAGTGTTGCTCACCCTCTCACGATACGTGCAGGTTTTTGAGCATCCGGGTATTTCCGAGGGTGTTCTGCTTTACCCGGGCAAGATTCAGGAACTCGGCTACACCCTCGTCAAACGATCGCGACATCTCGTCAAAGACGGGAGGTTCGACAACGGGCTCGGGAACTTCGCTAAAGCCGCGTCCCGCAAAGAAATCCACCTCAAAGGTGAGACAGAACAGCCGCGTGAGGCCGAGCTCGATGGCGTGTCGTTCGAGCTGATCGAGAATGGCGCCACCAATTCCCCGGCCGCGAAACTCTTCGGCAACGGCGATTGTGCGAACCTCACCCAAATCGGCCCACAGCGGATGAAGCGCGCCGCACCCCACCACGGCTTCGCCTGTCACCGCGACAACAAACTCTTGAACCGATTCGTAGAGCTGAACCCGCTGTTTTCCCAACAGAATGTTTTGCTCGACGAGCGGATGGATCAACGCCAATATCTCGGGCACGTCCGCGGTGCGCGCACGTCGCACCAGGACGTCAGGCGTTGTCATACCGTCAAGGCTAGTTGGTCTCCAACACGGGTTCGCGCGATGTGGTGGTGAAAACAAACTCACCATCAACGAGGTCTACGTGCACGTGATCACCGGCAACGAGAGCGCCCTCGAGGATCTTCTCCGACAGTCGGTCTTCCAACTCGCGCTGAATGGCGCGACGCAGGGGCCGAGCGCCCAGCGCGGGATCGAACCCAATGTCGATGAGCCGTTCCTTGGCAGCCAACGTGACCTCAATGCTCATGTCGCGATCGAGCAATCGGTCACGCAAGCGCTTCACAAACAGGTCCACGATCTGGATGAGCTCGTCCTTGGCCAGCTGCGGGAACACGATGATGTCGTCAACGCGATTGAGGAACTCGGGCTTGAAGTGCTTCTTCAGTTCCTCGTTCACCTTGCCGCGCATGCGATCGTAGGAGGTCGACGCTTCGCCCTCGGCCTGGAAGCCGACCGGTCCGCCCGAGATGTCCTTGCTACCGAGGTTGGTGGTCATGATGATGACCGTGTTCTTGAAGTCGACCACGCGACCCTGACCGTCGGTGAGGCGACCCTCCTCGAGGATCTGCAACAGCGAGTTGAAGATGTCCGGGTGGGCCTTCTCGATTTCGTCGAACAGCACCACGCTGAACGGCTTGCGGCGCACCTTTTCGGTGAGCTGTCCGCCCTCTTCGAAGCCCACGAATCCGGGAGGGGCGCCGAACAGGCGCGACACGGTGTGCTTCTCGCCGTACTCGCTCATGTCGAGCGCAATCATGGCCGACTCATCGTCGAACAGGAACTCGGCGAGCGCCTTGGCCAGCTCGGTCTTTCCCACACCGGTCGGGCCGGCAAAGATGAACGAACCGCTCGGACGCTTGGGGTCTTTGAGGCCCGCACGCGTGCGACGGATGGTCTTGGAGAGCGCCTCGATGGCCTCGTTCTGACCGATGACCCGCTGGTGCAGGGCCTTCTCCATGAACACGAGACGGGACGACTCTTCTTCCGTGAGCTTGAAGACGGGGATACCGGTGGCCTGAGCCAACACCTCGGCGATGATTCCTTCGTCGACAAGTCCGTTGGCAGCCACGTCTCCCTTGCGCCATTCCTTCTCGCGGCGCACGCGCTCGTCGGCCAGCTTCTTCTCTTCGTCGCGTAGTCCG
>CAIWRM010000002.1 GCA_903915075.1 uncultured Microbacteriaceae bacterium | reverse complement strand
TCGGCGGGCGTCTCCCGCTGCACGCCACGGCCGTGGGGCGCGTGCTCCTGGCGGCCCAGCCCGACTGGTTTGTCGACGCGTACCTGCAGCGCGAGCTCGAAGCCCCCACGCCAAAGACCGTCCCCGATCCGCGCATGCTCACCCAGCTCATCGACGACGTGCGCCGCGACGGCTATTCGGTGACCATTGAGCAGATGCGCATGAGCGCACTCTCGGTGGCCCGACCCGTGGTGTTCAACGGCCAAACGGTCGCGGCCCTCGGACTGGTCTTTGAGGCCTACCGCTACCGCGAGGTGCAGCGGTTCATGCCCCAATTGCGTGGCACGGTTGAGCGCATCGAGTTCGCCATGGCGGGCCGGCCCCTCACGATCGGCGAATAGCGCCCAAAAAATCTCCAGAAGTCGTTCTCACTGAGTGAGAAGAGATTGTCGCGGGGGAAGCATTCCGGGGGCAAGATGAATCAATTCGCGTTCAAGGAGGAACCACTCATGGCACCTACCGCTACCGAGGCCAAGCCTTTCAACAAGGACTATCACGGCTTCGAGCCCTTCAAGCTCACCAACCCGTTCCCTTCCTACGCTGCGCTTCGCGAAGAAGCTCCCGTGATGTGGGACGACCGCATCGGCATGTTCGTGGTCACGCGCTACGACGACGTCAAGGGCGTGTTTGACGACTGGGAGGGCTTCTCGTCGAAAGACGCGCAGTCGCCCATCCGCCCGCTCGGTGCCGCCGCCAAGAAGGTGATGGCCGACGGTGAGTTCACCACCTACTCCGGCCTCTCAGCTCGCATCCCACCGGAGCACACGCGCATCCGCGAGGTGGCCACCAAGGCATTCACCCCGCGTCGGTACAAGGTGCTTGAGCCCTTCATTCGTGAGAACGCCGACGCTCTCATTGACGCCATGGTGGCCAAGGGCGGCAACTCGGGAGACATCCTCACCGATGTGGCCTACGACCTGCCCACGATCACCATCTTTGCGCTCATCGGTGTTCCCAACGAGATGACTGACCTCGTCAAAGAGTGGGCCACGTCGCGCTCAGCGCTGACGTGGGGTGACCTCACCGACGAAGAACAAGTACCCCACGCGCACAACATGGTTGCGTACTGGAGCTTCTGTCAGAAGTTGGTGGCCGATGCCAAGGTGACACCCGGCGACAACCTGGTGACCGACCTCGTGAACTTGCAGGCTGCCGGCGAAAAAATCTCAGACCACGAGATAGCCTCGTTCCTTTACAGCCTGCTCTTTGCCGGACACGAGACCACGACCACGCTCATCTCCAATGCAGTGCGCCAGCTGCTCATTCACCGCGAGGCGTGGGAGCAGATTTCGGCCGACCCCGCAAAGATTCCCGGTGCCGTTGAAGAAATTCTGCGCACCTCGGGAAGCATTGTGGCCTGGCGTCGCACCGCCGAGAAAGACGGCGTTGTGGGGGGAGTGGACATCCCCCAAGGATCGAAGCTCCTTCTCGTCATGGGTGCCGCCAACCGCGACGGCAGCCAGTTTGTCGATCCCGACAAGTTCGACATCGAGCGCGCCAACGCGCGTACCCACCTGTCGTTCGGCTTCGGCATTCACTACTGCATCGGCAACATGCTCGGAAAGCTTCAGGTGCGCGTTGCGCTCGAGCAGCTCACCAAGAAGTTGCCCAGCCTGCACGTGACCAAAGGCGAAGACATCGAGTTTGGTGACAACCTCTCGTTCCGTGTTCCCCTTGCCGTACCCGTGACCTGGTAACAACCGGTCTTTCTCCCTTCCCGACTCAGCACAGAAGGAAAGCAATGTCGCTTTACACGTTCCCCTTTGACAGCACCGAAAAGCCCGAGCACGATCGCCTCGGCGGCAAGTGCACCTCGCTGGTCATCATGACGAGCGCCGGCATGCCCGTGCCTCCCGGATTCGCGGTGACCACCGACGCGTTCGAGGCCGTGATGAACCAGACCACGCTTCACGATCAGATTGCGGCTCACCTCAAGGGCTTGAACTACGACAGCCCCGATGACATCGATCGTCAGGCCACCTTGATTCGCGAGCTCATCCTCACGCAGGAAGTCCCGGATGCTGTGCGCGACGAGGTGGTGACTGCGTACCACGCACTCATGAAGCTCTGTGGTGGCGAGGTTGCCGTGGCCGTGCGCTCGAGCGCCACCGCCGAAGATCTGCCGGATGCCTCGTTCGCCGGACAGCAGGACACGTACCTCTGGATTGAGGGCGAGCACAACGTAATGCAGAAGATTCGCGAGTGCTGGGCCAGTCTCTACACGGCCCGCGCCATCAGCTACCGCGAAGCCAACAAGATTCCGAGCGAAGGCCTCTCCATCTCGGTGGCCGTTCAGAAGATGGTCAACTCACACGCTTCCGGTGTGGCCATGACCATCGACCCCGCCAACGGTGACCGCACCAAGATCGTGATCGACTCCTCCTGGGGTCTCGGCGAAATGGTTGTGTCGGGCGAAGTGACGCCCGACAACTTTGTGGTCGACAAGGTCATGCTCGTGGTGGTCAACCGCATCATCAGCGACAAGCACGAAGAGCTGGTTCCCACGGGTCGCGGCGGAATCGTGCGCCGCGAGGTCGATGAAGCCCGACGCAACGCGCCAAGCATGTCGGAAGACCAAGTTATTGCCGTGGCCAAGCTGGCCAAGGCCGCCGAGAAGCACTACGGCTCGGTGCAAGACGTCGAGTGGGCAATCGATGCCGATCTGCCCGACGGCAGCAATGTTCTTCTCCTGCAAAGCCGCCCCGAAACGGTGTGGTCGCAGAAGAAGACTGAGGTCAAAGTGTCCTCACCCGGTGCTGGCATTGAAGCCATTACCAAGTCAATGCTCGGTTCGATGAACCTGAGCAAAGACAAGTAACACCGCAAGCTCAACCCGAGAAACACATCGCACCACCGCACCACCACACCGCACTAACCCATTGCAAGATCCCAACGCAATACCCCTCATTTAATTCATTCAAGAGAAGAGAAAGGCCGAGCAATGTCGCCACGCGCCGCAAAGAGCTTCCCGTCTCCTTACGACACCAAGACCCCCAAAGGTGCCGAGGGATGGCAGGGGCTCTACCCCTACAACCTGATTTTTCAGGAGAACCTGCGCAAGCAGGAAGAAGCCAAGTTCTGGTTCTGTGACAGCCAGCACTGGCCCAACGTGTTCAAG
>CAIWRM010000001.1 GCA_903915075.1 uncultured Microbacteriaceae bacterium | reverse complement strand
TCGCTGCAGCCCAACGCGGGCAGCCAGGGTGAACTCGCCGGCCTTCTGGCCATTCGGGCGTATCACCTGGCCAACGGCGACGCCCAGCGCACGGTGTGTGTTGTTCCCTCGAGCGCACACGGCACCAATGCTGCCAGTGCCATCCTCGCGGGTATGCGCGTGGTGGTGGTGGGATGTGACGAGCTCGGCAATATTGACCTGGCCGACCTGAGCCAGAAAATTGCCGAGGCGGGGAACGAACTGGCCGCCCTCATGATTACGTATCCGTCAACCCACGGTGTCTACGAGCACGAGATTCTCAAGGTCACGAGCGCCGTGCACGACGCCGGTGGACAGGTCTACGTCGACGGCGCCAACATGAATGCCATGACCGGGTTTGCGCGCTACGGCGACCTCGGTGGCGATGTGTCGCACCTCAACCTGCACAAGACCTTCTGTATTCCGCACGGTGGTGGCGGTCCGGGCGTCGGACCGGTTGGCGCCAAGGCGCACCTCGCCCCCTACCTTCCCGGCCACGGGGGCAGCGCGATGAAGGACCGCACCCTGCTCACAGCACAGGGTCTCGGCACGGTCGATCACGGGGGCCCACAGATTTCGGCCACCCCGTTCGGCAGCCCCAGTATTCTTCCCATTTCGTGGGCGTACGTGCGCATGATGGGCGCCGAGGGTCTGCGCCACGCAACAGCTACGGCCGTCCTGTCGGCAAACTACATCGCGCGCCGCCTGGCTGACTTCTACCCGGTTCTCTACACGGGCGAAAACGGACTCATCGCTCACGAGTGCATTCTCGATCTTCGGCCGCTCACCGAGCGCACGGGGGTGACCGTGGATGACGTGGCCAAGCGGCTTATCGACTACGGCTTCCACGCGCCCACCATGAGTTTTCCGGTTGCCGGCACGCTCATGGTCGAACCCACGGAGAGCGAAGACCTCACCGAAATCGACCGCTTTATCGACGCGATGATCGCTATTCGTCTCGAGGCGGACGCGGTGGCTTCAGGCACGTGGCCCGCCGACAACAACCCGCTGGTCAACGCCCCGCACACGGCCGCCGACCTCACGGGGGAGTGGGAGCGGCCCTATGCGCGCTCACTGGCGGTCTACCCGTTTGCGCAGGGGACTGCCGATGTGACCACCCTCACGAGCATCCGTTCCAAGTTCTGGCCACCCGTGCGCCGAGTGGACAACGCTTTCGGCGATCGCAACCTGGTGTGCTCATGCCCGCCGCCGGAGGCGTTCGCGGGGCAGTAAACCGGCGCCGCGAGCTACTTCTCGGCCGCGTAGAGCGAGCGCATCAGTTCTGACATGTCGATGTCCAGAGCGCCAGCAATGTGGTACCACGTCTCAACCGAGCCGTTCGATTGGCCGTTCTCAATCGAAATGAGGGTACGGCGACTGACGCCGGTCTTTTCGGCCAGCGCGTCGTAGGTGAGTCCGGCGTCACTGCGACGACGACGAAACTCCGATCTCAGGGCGCCAAAATTTGGCACCGCCGAGTGGCGGGTTGGGGGCATACCCCCTACGAAACCACGGCAACCTGTGTATGTCAGTAACGAAGTCTGCACTTTGGGCGCGTTTTCTGCTCGGGCGAAGGAAACTGACGTCACTTCTTGGCGGGGTATGCGGGCATTCGCCCCGGCATTCGCAACGAGAGTGAATACTTCTTCACTATGCTTGAAGTGGATTCCGTTTGGGGGGAGTCCACGAAACCGCGAGATCATGGATCTGGCGGTTTTGTGTTTGAGCGTGCGTTGCTTTACGTGCCGGGCAAGAATCCGGGCACGAGCGCCGCCACGAGGGCATAGCCCGTAAACGACAGCACGTCGAGAATGAAGTGGGCAATCACGAGGGGCATGACGCGGCCCCAGCGCTGGTAGGCGAACCCGAACAGGATGCCCATCAGCACGTTTCCCACGAACGGCCCGAAGCCCTGATAGAGGTGATAGCTGCCTCGCAAAACCGCACTGATACCGATGATGGCCCAGGGTTTACAGCCGAGTTGGCGTAGGCGGGTGAAGAGGTAACCCACCACAATGATTTCCTCTTCGAGCGACGCGCGAGCGGCCACGAGAACGAGAACGGGGATTGTCCACCAGTACGTTCCGAGCGCGGTGGGAACAATGGTGACGGTAATGCCGAGCGCATTACCGGCGACGTACAGCGCAATACCGGGGATGCCAATAATGGCGACGAGGGCCACGCCCCAGCCGATGTCTCGCCCCGGACGGGTGAGATCAAAACCGATGCGCCGAAACGAACTGCGTCCGGGTTGCCACAGCAGATAGAGCACGAGCGCCACCGGAGCGAGGGCGAAGGTCACACCCAAGAGTTGATAAACGAGGTCAAAGACCTGCTCGTCGGCCAGTGGCCGGTTGATCGTGGCCGTCTGATCGGCCAACGCTTCGGTACGCGACAGTCGCCGAATGATGGCCACGATCGAGTACGCGGCCGATTGCCCCAGTGAGAGCGCGAGGACGATGACGACTTCGAAGATGAGCCTCTTGCGGCTGGCATTCCCCGACCACTCAGTGCGGTTGTTCGTCACGCCCCTGAGTATAAGGTTCGCCGAGGTTGAGAGGTTGTGAAGGCTTTCGCCCGGGTAACGAAATCACAACGACAGTATGTTTCCGGGCATTCCTCTCGTAGGGTGTGGGACAAGCGTCTTTTCCGGCGCGTTCTTGCAGAGCACTATTCGGAGGTACCAAGTGAAGAAAACTCGCATTGCCGCCCTCGTCGCCGTTGTGGCGACAGCGGCACTCGTTCTGTCGGGCTGTGCCGCGCAGTCCGAGGTTGTCTCAGGCTCCAGCCTGTCAGTGGCGTGGAACCAGCCGTTCTACTCCTACAACACCAACACCACATACGGAAATGCCGCGGCCAACGCCAACATCACGTACGCAACGGGCTCGTCGTTCAACTATT